>JACQTK010000257.1 GCA_016210845.1 Acidobacteriota bacterium
CTCGGCGCTGGCGATGTCGGGGGGCCAGCAGCAGCGGCTCTGCATCGCGCGCGCGCTGGCCGTGCGCCCCGACATCCTGCTGATGGACGAGCCCGCGTCGGCGCTGGACCCGATCGCCACGCAGCGCATCGAAGAGCTGATCTACGACCTCAAGCGCTCGTACACGATCGTGATCGTGACCCACAACATGCAGCAGGCCGCGCGCGTGTCCGACTGCACGGCGTTCTTCTGGCTGGGACGCCTGGTTGAGTACGACCGCACGGACAAGATGTTCACGGCGCCGACGGAGAAGCTGACGGAGGACTACGTGACGGGGCGGTTCGGATAGGACGCGGGGGCTGAAGCCCCCGCGCTACAGGTGCCACCTGTAGAGCGCAGGCTTCAGCCTGCGCGACCAGGAGAGATCATGGAGCGGGTCGTACGGCACTTCCAGGAGGAGCTCGAGGGGCTGCAGGCGCGGCTGCTCGAGATGGGCGGGCTGGCCGAGGAGCGCGTGCGCGCGGCGGTGCAGGGGCTCGTGACCCGCGACATGGCGGTCATCGACAAGGTCATGCGGGGCGACGAGCCGCTCAACGAGCTCCACATCGAGATCGACAGCCGCTGCTTCACGCTGCTCGCCCTTTACCAGCCGATGGCCACCGACCTGCGGGCGATCGTCGCGGCGGTGAAGATCAACACGGACCTGGAGCGTGTCGGCGACCTGGCGGTCAACATCGCGGAAGCGGCCCGCCGCTACGCCACCCATCCGCCGGTGAAGAAGCTGATCGACATCCCGCAGATGGGCGACGTCGCGCAGGCGATGCTGCGCGACGCGCTCGACTCCTTCGTGCGCCGCGACACGCGGCTGGCGCACCAGGTGCTCAACGAGGACGACCGGCTCGACGCGCTGAAGACGCAGGTGTTCCGGGAGCTGCTCACCTACATGCTGAACGACCCGTCGACCGTGGAGCCCGCGCTCGATCTGATCCTCATCTCACGGCACCTGGAGCGGATCGGCGACCACGCCACGAACGTCGCCGAGGACGTCATCTTCATGGTGTCGGCGCTCGACGTCCGGCATCACCCGCCGCATCCGGTGGAAGAGTGATTTGAACTAGAATGGCTCGGATGGGCGAGTTGCGGCTGTGCGTCCAGTGCCGCACGCGTCCCGTGGACGAGCGCTGGCGTCCGTTCTGCAGCGAGCGATGCCGGAACGAGGACCTGGCGCGCTGGGCCGACGGGCGGTACCGCGTGGCCGGCGAGCCGGTGCCGCCTCCCGACAGCGACGAGGAGCAGCCGGACTGAGACCGCCGCTTTTCTGCTTATGCCCGACACCCTCACCATCACCGACAACCGCACTGGCAAGCAGTACGAGATCCCCATCAAGGACGGCGTCATCCGCGCCACGGACCTGCGCCAGATCAAGGCAGGCCCGGACGACGTCGGCCTGATGACGTACGACCCGGCGTTCATGAACACGGCGGCCTGCCGCAGCCGGATCACGTACATCGACGGCGACAAGGGCATCCTGGAGTACCGCGGCTTTCCGATCGAGCCGCTCGCCGAGCAGTCCACGTACCTGGAGACGGCGTACCTGATCATCTTCGGAGAGCTCCCGACCCGACCGCAGCTCGCGGCGTGGACGAGGGAGATCACCTTCCACACCATGCTGCACGAGAACATCAAGAAGCTGATGGAGGGCTACCAGTACGACGCCCACCCGATGGGGGTCTTCCTGAGCACCGTCGGCGCGTTCTCGACGTTCTATCCCGACGCCAAGCAGATCTTCGACGAGCAGTCGCGCCGCAAGCAGATCCATCGCCTGATCGCCAAGGTGCCGACGATCGCCGCGTACGCCTACCGCCACAGCATCGGCCGGCCCTACATCTACCCGGACAACGAGCTCAGCTTCACGGGCAACTTCCTGAACATGCTGTTCAAGATGACGGAGCTCAAGTACCACGCCAATCCGGTCCTGGAGCGGGCGCTCGACGTGCTGTTCATCCTGCACGCCGACCACGAGCAGAACTGCAGCACGAGCGCGATGCGCGGCATCGGCAGCTCCCAGGTCGACCCGTACTCGGCGATGGCGGGGGCGGCCGCGGCGCTCTACGGGCCCCTGCACGGCGGCGCCAACGAGGCCGTGCTGCGCATGCTCAAGGAGATCGGCCACGTCGACAGCGTCCCCGGCTTCATCAAGCGGGTCAAGGGGGGCGAGGGGCGGCTGATGGGCTTCGGCCACCGCATCTACAAGTCGTACGACCCCCGCGCGAAGATCATCAAGAAGACGGCCGACGCGGTGTTCGAGGTCACGGGGCGGAACCCGCTGCTCGACATCGCGCTCGAGCTCGAGCGGATCGCGCTGCAGGACGAGTACTTCGTCACACGCAAGCTGTATCCGAACGTCGACTTCTACTCGGGGCTGATCTACCAGGCCATGGGCTTCCCGGTGACGATGTTTCCCGTGCTGTTCGCGATCGCGCGCACGGCGGGGTGGATCGCGCAGTGGGAGGAGATGCTGCTCGATCCCGAGCAGAAGATCGCGCGGCCGCGGCAGATCTACATCGGCGCGCCGCGGCGCGACTACGTGCCGCTCGACAAGCGGGGGTAGGAGGGTGCGATCCTCCCTTCGCTCGTCGGTGCAACCTCGCTGGCGCTCGTCGGTGCAACCTCGCTGGCGCTCGTCAGTGCGATCCCCTCTTCGGGCGTCGGTGCGATGGGGAGCAGTGCTCGCCGGCGCCCTGCTGGTCGCCTGCGCCGACGGACGCCGGACGGACGCGGCGGACGAGGCCCTGCCCGCACCGACGACCGAAAGCGGAATCGCACCGACAATCGACAGCGGGATCGCACCGACGGGGGAACGCGAGATCGCACCGACACAATCGCCGATCGCACCCGCCACGTTCGACGCCGCGCGCGCCTTTGAACACCTGCGCCGCCAGGTCGCGTTCGGGCCGCGGCCGGCGGGCTCGGTCGCACTGGCGCAGTGCCGTCAGTACATCCTCGGCGAGCTGAAGGAGGCGGGTATCGCCGCGCGCGAGGATCCGTTCGAGGCCGCCACCCCGATCGGCCCGATCCGGATGGTGAACATCGTCGCCACCCTCCCCGGGCGGCGGGGGGACCGGATTGCGCTGGCCACCCACTACGACACGAAGCTGTTCCGCGAGTTCCGCTTCGTGGGCGCGAGCGACGGCGCGTCGTCGACGGCCGCCGTCCTCGAGCTCGGCCGCGTGCTCGCGCAGCGGCAGAACGAGTACACGATCGAGCTGCTGTTCTTCGACGGGGAGGAGGCCGTGGTCGACTGGTACCGGAACAACGACAACACGTACGGCAGCCGCTACTACGTGCAGACGGCGCGGCAGGCCGGTACGCTCGCTGGCCTCAAGGCCCTGGTGCTCCTCGACATGATTGGCGACCGCGACCTCACCATCCGCCGCGACTCCAGCTCGACACGCTGGCTCACGGACATCATCTGGGCATCGGCGGCCCGGCTGGGCCACGGATCGATCTTCCTCGCCGAGGACACCACGATAGACGACGACCACATGCCGTTCCTGCGTGCAGGCATCCCCGCCGTCGACATCATCGACCTCGACTACCCGGCATGGCACACGGCGCAGGACGACCTGGATCGCGTGGGCGCCCGCAGCATCCAGATCGTGGGCGACGTCGTCCTCGACGCGTGGCCGCAGATCGAGCGGCGGCTGTCCACCGGCAGATAACCCGCGGCCGTCGAGGCTTGCGCTCGTAGATGCGGACCTTCAGGTCCACCTTGCGTCCGCGCCGTACGACGAACCGTCACAGCACGCCGGAACCCGACCTTGACGTTTCGTCGTACTCCGTTGCCGCGCCCTGCGCTTTCACGGACATTCTGGGCTGGCACGGTCCTCGCACTGTAGAGGTGTCCAACCGCTCACGCGAGGGCGACGATGGTAGGATTGACCAGGGAGCAGCACAACCGGCTGGCAGACAAGCTGCCGGATACGGCTAACGTGGCGCTCGGGGCGCTGGTGTTCGGACAGTTTCTGGGTGGGGCGCAGCCCTCTCTGGTCTTGATCGCATACGGCATCGGCCTCTGGCTGCTGCTAATGGGAGCGAGTCTGGTCTTCGATCGAATGGGACGCCTATGATCGGGATCTACATACTCTTCACCGGCGTCGCGTTGTTTACGATCGCCATCCTTGTTTACGATTGGCTTGCCAGGCGCCAGCAGCGCCGCGAGCACGAACGCCAGCGGCGGTCCGCATAATTCCCCTCCTTCAGTTCCGGGTTCTGCGTTCCGAGTTCCGGGTTCGTGTTCGAGGTTCGTATCCGAGGTTCGCTGACCTGAGTCAGTTGGCGGCACGAGGCGCTTCAGGTTTTCTAGTCAGTCTTGAACGACGACGATCTGCGGAGGCATCGTCGAGGGGATGATCAGTTGCCGGGCATCAGCCGGCGGAGCTCCTCCACCCAGTGCTGCGCAACAACCAGATGGTCTTCGGTCAGTTCCTTGCCGAACGCCCCTTCTCGGTGATCCTCGCGGCTGGAGGGCTCGCCCTCTGGCTCGTCCTTGGGCGCCTCGATCATGGTGCTCGCGAGGCCAAGGAGGCCATGATGGATCCGACAGGCATCTTCATCATCCTCGGCGGCATCACGCTCTCCGTTGCCGCCGTCGCGATCTGGGACTGGCTGGCCGAGCGGGAGCGATTGCGGAAGCGCCACCGCGGCCATTCGGCCTGATCGCCCTCACGCATCCAGCCGCGTCGTCGCATATGCGCGCGCGTGCTGGATTTCGGTGAGGATTTCCTCCTCGGTGAGCACCGTCGCGGACGCCTTGGCGCGGCGGAACACCCGCTCCACCAGCTCCTCGTCGGCGGCGATGCCGTGGTGCTGCAGCCAGAACACCACGTTCGACCTGCCCGAGAGCGGTCCGACCTCGATTTCCTGCGCGCGGCCCACCAGCTTGGCAGGTACCCCCGAGTACACCGCATCCATCAGCTCGGGATCGTGCTTGTGGAACGCCTTCACGACCGCCGCCGCGTGCACGCCCGTAGCGGTGCGGAAGGCGTCGCGGCCGAACACCGGATAGTTGTCGGGAATCGGCTCACCGGTGGCCTCCGACACGGCGTGCACGAGCTCATTCAGCGGCGTCAGGTCCCGGTCGATCCAGTGCATCAGCACGAGGTTCACCAGGAGCAGATCGAGCGGCGTGTTCCCCACGCGCTCGCCGATCCCGAGGATCGTGCCGTGGACGCGCGTGGCGCCCGCCTCGAGGGCGGCGATGCTGTTGATCGTTCCCATGTCGCGGTCGCGGTGGCCGTGCCAGTCGATCCCAATCCCGTCGCCGCCCGCCTCCTCGATGACCTGTCTCGTGAACCGCACGACCGCTCGCGCTCCGGGTGGCGTGGCGTGGCCGACCGTGTCGGCAATGCAGATCCGCGAGGCCCCCGCCAGAATCGCCGTGGTGAACAGCTTGCGCAGGGTGTCGGGATCGGACCGCGTGGTGTCCTCGGTGACGTAGGTGACTTTCAGCCCGTGGCCGACCGCAAAACCGACCGCCTCGTCCGTGCAGCGCTGAAGGTGATCGACCGTCCAGTCCTCCGCGTACCGGCGTACGGGGCTCGAGCCGATGAAACAGCAGCATTCGATGGGTACGCCCGTCCGCTGCTGCACGTCCGCGATCGGCTGGACGTCCGCAACGACCGTCCGGGCCGCACAATTGGCCGTGATGCGCAGCCGCGCATCCGCGATCTCGCGCGCGAGCCGCTCCACGTGGCGCACCACGTGCGGACCGGCGCCAGGCAGGCCGATGTCGGCGGTGTCGACGCCGATGCGATCGAGCAGGTGCAGGATCCGGATCTTCTGGTCGATGGAGGGCGCGCGCACGGACGGCGACTGCAGCCCGTCGCGCAGCGTCTCGTCGTCCAGCATGACGAGCGGCGGCCTCGACGCCGAGGCGTCGCGGTTCCAGTCGTAGATCAGCCCGTCATTCACGGCGGTTCGCCTGCAACGCGGCAAGGCCAAGCCCCGCCGCGAGAACACCAGCTCCCCACAGCAACCCCTGCCGCACGGACCGATCGACCGCGGGGCCCATCACCTCGTCGACCGTGACCGCGGGCGCGCGCCCGGCCAGCGCCGCCCGCTGCAAGGCCACGTACCGCCGCGCTCCGGCCGCGGTCAGCCGATCCTGGACGACGCAGAAGACGACAATCGCGGCCGCGACGGCCAGCACGACGATCGTCCGCGGCGTGACCCGCACTCGAATCGATTATACGGCCGGGGCCCTCTGGGTCACTGGGGAGCTCGGTAGCTGGGGAGCTGGGTTGCTCGGTGCGAAGCTTGAAGCTTCCCCAGCGACCCAGCGACCCAGGGGAAGGATCTCGGAGGGAGTGAAGGAGCGGGGGTAGGCCAGGCGGGCCGTGAAGGCCCGCCCTACGCCAGCAGGTACCAGAGCGCCAGCAGGAGGGCGACGAGCCCGATGACGATGATCGGCAGCGGAACCCTGGAGCGGCGCGGACCGTCGAACAGGGGACCCTGCTCGGGGGGCTTGACTCGCGGCTCGGTGGTCGCGTGGCCGCAGCGGTAGCAGATCAGCGCCTTGTCGGCAATCTCAGTGCCGCAGCGTGTACAGATCATTGCGATCGCGACACCGTGCGATTAATCGCCGGCGAGCCGCCTGAGCGCTTCCAGCCAGTTTTGCACGACGATCAAGGTATCGGGTGCCGAACGCTCGCCCTGGCTATCCCCCTCTTTGATCATCAGGAAGCGCCCGTCTGGCGCAACGTCAAACGTCGCGGGACCTTCCTCGGCAACGTAGGGCCCTTCGAACAGCGTCTCGGGTGCGCCCCAGTCCGCCGGAGTCATCCCTCGCACTGCCACGGTCATGATGGCGGGTCCGCTCTGGTAGAACAGCGTGCGGCCGTCCCGCGCCCATACCGGCTTGGATCCGCCGGCACTCGAGACCCGCCATCGCCCGGCGGACGTGTCCGGGAACGGACGTACGAAGATCGCTCTCTCACCTGTCTCGTCGGATTCGTACGCCAGCCATCGTCCGTCGGGGGCGATTCGCCCATTGCCTCGCCCATCCCGCCCGCGCCAATGAGCGCCGCGATCTCATAGATTCCGAGCCGGGAGCCGGTCGTGAGGAACATTCCGCCGCGCGAGGATTATACGCGACGGTACGGCACACCAGACTGGCAAGAACGTCGTACTGTCCGCCGACCCCACCCTGACGAAACGTCGTACTTCCACGCCTCGAGCAACTGATTCGCTCGACATTCCCTCTGGCACGGCTGTAGCACCTGAAGAGTCCTCGGAAGTGGGACGATGCTACGATTGACGTCACGGCGGCGGACCGTCCTGGTCGAGACGCTGCGAGAGCTTGCCAACCTATCGGCGGGGGCGCTGGTTCTGGGGCGGTTCGTCAGCGGGCAGAGCATGTCGCTATGGCTGTTGCTCGCCGGCGCGGGGATCTGGCTGCTGCTCGTAGGCATGGCGTTGCTGGTCGCAGGAGAACAAGATGGTTGACGCGCTGATCATGCTCAGCTTCATCGCAATCGGAGTCTCGATCATTCTCCTGCTGGATTGGATGGCGCGCCGAAAGGATCGGCGCTCCAAGAATCGGCCGGCCGCGTAATCTGATCAGGATCCCTGCCGGATCTGCTGCGCAATCTTCGCGAGCTGCACGAGGAGCCGCTCCAGTTCGGCCTGGTACTCCGCCTCCGACATCGACGGCCGGCGGATCTTCAGATCGTCGATCTGCTGCTCGACGGCCAGCCGCTGGCGCTCGAGCGCGGCGATGGCGGGATCGGCGCTGCGCGCGTCGGACGGCGCGTCGAAATGCACGGCCCGCGCGAAGCTGCCGTCCTCACCGGGCGCATCGGCTTCACGCCCTTTGCCATCGCCGTCATCGTCGAGAAGCGCCCGCTCCGTCGAGAGCTGGCCGCGCTCCTCGTAGTGCCGCCTCACGCCCGCGCTGGCGGCGACGAAGGCCTCCCAGACCGAGACCTGGCCGTTCTTGTCGGCATCGGTCGCCGGATCGGTGAGCGCCCGGACGAAGTGCTCGGGAAACACCGTGGCAAACCGCTGGGCCACCGAGTCGGTCGCGGTGATGATCACGCGTCCGCGCGCGGACAGCTCCTCCAGGAACGGATAGCTCGTCTCGGTGGTGTTCACGACGACGAGGCGGCCGGGCAGGCCGTCGAGCAGCGTCTTCCACTCACCCGCGCTCAGATCGGGACCGACCAGATTGAACTTGGCGTCCATGCCGTCGAACGTGCCGTGGCCGAGGAGCACCACGATCAGCATGTCGTCGCGAGTCAGACGGCGACGGAGGTCGCCGACGATGCGCTGGACGTTCTCGGCGGTCGCGCGCGAGCTGCCGTCGCTCTCTTCGTCCAGGATGACGAGGTTGGCGTCGGCAAAGGCGAAGCGCGCCGTCAGCGCCGCCAGCAGCTCGTCCCGCCACCGCTGCTGCTGCTCCGCGTGCTGCTCCCCACCCGACGCGCCTGAGACGATGACCGCAAAACGTTCGGCCGAGGCGGCCGGGGAGGAGACGAGCACGAGCAGCAGGCACCAGTAGAGCGCAGGCTTCAGCCTGCGCGCCGGGGCCCACGGAGGGTTCGCGGCGGCTAAAGCCGCCGCTCTACAGGTGGAGGGGGCCCCGAGCGAGGTCATCGAAGCCCCCAGTGCCGACGAAGGACCCACTCGGCGGCCAGCAGGACGATCACGATCGAGAACACCCAGGAGGTGTGCCACAGCTCCCGCCATTGAGGCGGCGGCGGATCGACCTGCGCGGCTGCCAGGAGCGAGGAGAGCTGCGAGGCGTCGTCCTCCGTGAGATACGTCCCGCCGCTGGCCGCCGCGATCCGCCGCAGCACCTCCTCGTTGAGTCTGGGATCCGCCATTTCCAGGTCGACGCCGCCCACGAGGATCCATCGCTCGGCCGATCCCAAGGCGAGGGCCCCGCGTCGGGCCTCCGCCCGCACGCGATAGATGCCCCGCTGCTCGAAGCGGTGCTCGGCGGCATAGCGGCCCGTGCGCGGATCGGTGAGTACGGGGCGGAGCGCCTGCACGTCGCCGCCTGGTGCGGTCACACGCATCGTGACCTGCGCATCGCCGACCGGCCCGAACGCCTCATCCCGCACGTCCACGGACAAGGTCTCGGTCGTGTTCGGCATCGTGCCGCTCACCGGGACCACGGCCACCGGGTCCGGCGCGCCGCTCGACAGCCAGCGCACCGCCTGCCGCCAGAAGCGCTCGTGCGTGCGGTCTTCCGACGGCAGCTGCATGCGCCAGCGCCACGACGCCTCGCCCGTGAAGATCATGGCGCGCCCCTGGCCGTAGCGCTGCACCGCCACCAGCGGGCGCGGCCCATCCGGCGCCTGCACGATCGCCAGCACCTGGGCGCCTGGCCGCGGCGCGCCGAGGGCCGCCGCGCCGGCCAGCGCGGGCACCGCGCGCCAGCGCCTGACGCTCTCCTCAGGGGTGCCGGCAATCCGCATCACCGGGTGCAGCTCGCCGTCCGGCGTCACGCTGACCGTATACCTCTCGCCGCCGTCCGAGGTCCGGACCACGCCGCTGCCCCGATCGGCGAGCCCGACAGGAACCACCTCGTCGAGCGCCGTGCCCACGAGGCCCTGCTGCACGAACGAACGGCCGCCCAGGAGCAGCAGACCGCCGCCGCGCTCGCTGACGAAGCCGGCCGCCATCTCGAGCTGCGCGCGCGACAACCTCTCGGGGGCGACGTTGGCCAGGACGAGGGCGTCGTACTGGGAGAGCGCCGCGCGGTCCTGCGGGAAGCCGGACGCGAGCCTGGGCGCGCGGGCGTCGGTCGCCTGCACGAAAAAGGTGGCGTCGCCACGGGCGTCGCGGCCCTTGCGCACCACGGAGTCGATCTCGAGCCCCTCGTCAGCGGCCAGCGCGCGCTTGAGGAAGGTGTGCTCGAAGCCCGGCGCGCCCTCGACGATCAGCACCCGACGGCGGCGGCCCGGAGGTTCGACCAGCACGCTGCGCCGGTTGTTGTCGAGCACGAGCTCCCCCGAGCCGGACGGAATCTCCACGGTGTACAGCGTGGCGGTTTCCGTCGGGGGCGATACGGTAAAGGACATACGCACGGGGCTGCCGTCGGCCTGCGGGGTCACCCGCCTGACGTCGATCGGGCGTCCGTTTTCCAGCAGGCGCAGGTCGAAGGGCAGCGCTGCTCCCCGACTCACCGCGGCCACGCCGAGATCGATGGTCGAATCGGTCAGTGCGGGCTCGCCCGCCGACACGTCGATGACCTCGAAGTCGGCCCTCGCCCGAGGAGAGCCGACCCCGACCGTGAACACGGGCACCACCCCGTCATCCATCTCCGCGGACACGTCCCCCCCACCGGTGTCCCCGCCATCGGAGACGAGCACCACGGCAGCCAGGCGCCGCCCACGAGAGCGCTCGCGCAGCTGGCGCAGCGCCCCGGAGAGATCGCTGCGGCCCTGATCCGCGGCGGGCACCTCGCCCTCCTGCAGCGTCAGGGCGCTGCCGAAGGTCCACAGCTCGGCCTGGAAGCGTCCCTCGAGGGCGGGTTGAATCTGCTGTTGCAGCAGATCGCGCGCGGCGTCGATCCTCGTCCTGCCGCCTGCATCGGGGACAGTCATGCTGCGTGACGCGTCGACGAGAATGGGCACGACCGCGTCGGCGGCGGCCTCGGGCGGCATGATGCGGACGGGGCGCAGCAGACACGCGACGAGCACCAGGAGCGTCATCGCCCTCAGCGCCGACAAGGCCGCCCGCGGCAGAGGGCGGAGCGCGACAATGGCGCCCGCGTACGATCCCCACGCCGCCGCGGCGACGGCCGCCACCAGCAGCACGAGCGCCCACCAGGGGATCGGAACGGCGAACTGCATAGAAGACGTCCGCGGGCCCCTCAGGCCCCAGGCCTCGGAAAAGCCCTCATCGTGCCCCCGAGGCGAGCGCGCGGAAGTACTGCTCCACGAGCCGCCGGTACTGTTCGGGCACGCGCTGCGTCGCACCCGCGTGCAGGCGGTCCGTCGACGGCTGGTCGCGCAGCCGCGCGGCGGCGCTGCGCTCGGCGCACTCGAGGGCTGCCGCCACCTGCACCTTCAGCACGTCCCAGGCGGCGAAGTCCTGCTTCCACGCCTCGGTGCCAGGCGCGGAGCGTCCAGGATTGAAGCCATCGGCGACGGGCGACTCGATCTCGAGCCCGTCCTCGCGCTGCAGCTCGTCGAGCAGCTCGCGCGCCTCGCGCCATGGCGGCGGCTGGTCGCCCTGCCCGCCGCGGCCGTCGGGCTCGGCACTCGGGTCGTTCTCGCGGTCGCGGAGCTCAGCGAGCTGCCGATCCAGGGCAGCGAGCTGCTCGCGCAGGTCCCGAATCCTCGACAGCTCCTCGCTGAGACGCTGCGACTCGTCGCTCTGCCCGATGGCCGCGCCCAGCCGGTCGGCCAGCCGGTCCAGGGCCCTCGCAATCTCCTCGCCCTCACGCCCGGTGGCGGCGCGCTGCTGCCCCGCGGCGTTGCGCATCTGCTCCGACGGGCGCTGCCGGTCGATCTCGCGGGCGGCCTCGCCGAGCGCGGCGCGCTCGCGCGGGTCCCCGCCTGGAGCGTCGGCCAGCTGCTGCACCGCCTGCTCGACGCGCCCGGCGCGATCGGCGAGACGCGCCTGTTCCGCGGCCCGGCGTCTGGCGGCATCCGCGGCGTCGCTCTCGGGTCCGCTCTGGGTCGACAGGCGGCGCTGGCCGTCGGCGATCTGGCGCGATTCGAGCTGCAGCTCCCCGAGCGCACGGCGGCGGTCGTCGGGCTGCGATCCGCGCAGCCGCTGCTCGAGATCGCGCAGCCGCTCCGCGGCGCGCGCGCCACGCTGGCTCGCTTCCTGCGGATTGGCGCGACGCAGCTCGCTGGCGGCGCCCTGCATGTCCTCGGAGATCTGCTGGAGTTCGCGGGCTGCCGCCCCACTCTGCCCACCCCGCCCACTCTGCGCACCCTGCCGGGCCTGCTCCTGCTGCAGCTGTCGCGCCAGCTCCTCCGCCTGACGCCGCAGCTCGCTCTGCTCGCGCGTCAGCCGCTCCAACTGCCGCCGCAGCTCCTCCTGCTGCGGCGAGCGCGCGGCCTGAGCCATCTCCTGCAGCTGCCGCGTGAGCTCGTCCTGCCGGCGGGCCAGCTCGCGCAGCCGATCGGCCGCCTCGCTGTCGCGAGCGTCGTCTGCGCGCGTCTCGCGGCTGTTGGGCGTCTCGAACATCGTCTGCTGCTGGCGCGCCAGCTCGCGGTCGAAGAGCGAGGAGAGGTCCTGCTGCTGGCGGTTCTGGCCGCCGCGGCCGCTGGCCTGCTGCTGGCCGATCTCGCGGCGGCGATTCTCCGCCTGCGCCCGCAGCAGCTCGTTGAGCGCGGCCATCTCGTGCGGCAGTGCGCCGGTGGTGTCGAGCGCGTCGAGCCGCTGCGCCGCGCGGCTCATCGCCTCGACGGCCCTGCGAACGGCGTCGGCCGCGGGATCCGCGGACGCGTTCTGTCTGCCGCGCCCGCCGGTCTGGCGCCGCCGCAGATCGGCGATCCGCTGCATCTGCGTGCGCGCGGTCACAGCCCGTGCCCGCAGCTCCCGCTGCGCCGCCGCCACCGTCCGGATGTCGTCCGGAGACCGGCCGCCCGCGTCGCGACCGCGACGATCGAGCTTCCACGTCGCGGTGATGATCTGCTTCTGCGCCTCGATCATCTCGGCCGCCGCGGGGTCGTCCGCGCCTCCGCTCTGGCCCTGCACCGACACGAACTCCTCGTCGAAGGGCGTGACCTCGAGGAAGAAGATGTCGCTCCGCGCCTCGCTCGAGGGCTTGCCGCGGCTCACGTCGCGGGCGCGGGCGTAGTAGGTCACGAAGTCGCCCGGCTCCACGCGGAGGTCTTCCACGTAGATGATCTGCCGCCCGGTGACCGCGGTGCCCGACCCTCGGCGATCGAACGGGACGACCACCTCCCGGCCGCCGCGTACGGCATAGACGAGCTCCAGGGAGGCTACGCCAAAGTCGTCATCGGCCCTCGCCTCGATCGGCACCTCTTCGATCGGCGTCACCTGCCGGTCGGCGGCTGGACGGACGATCCGCACGTCGGGCGGCCGATCCTGGAGCGTCCGAATGAAGTACTCGGTGTCGCCTGGAGTGCTGAGACCGTCGGCATCGGTCAGCGCCACGCGGTACGACCCGTCCGCGACAATCGTCAGGTCGCCCTCGAGCACGTCGCCATGCGGCGTCAGTCTCACCGGTCGACCGCCGGACAGCGTGAGCGCTGCCTCCGCGATGGGCTTGTCGGCGAACACCGTCAGCCGCACGCGCGTGCCCGCCGGGCCGTAGATGTCGCCGCCGTCCTGTTCGTCACGAGGCGGCATGTCAAAGGCTCTCGGGTACTCGTATCGAAGGTCGATGCGCTCGACCTGCGGCGGCCTGATCACGGTCACGCTGTACTCTCGAGACGACGAGCCGCCCGCGGCGACGGCATATCGGAAGCTGTCGTCGACCCGCGCGAACCCGAGCGTGAAGCCGTCGGCGCCCGCCTCCATTGGCGCGTCGCGCCACTGGTCGCCAACGGCCATCCGCAGTCGCGGCGTGACGCCGGCCAGCCCCTCGATGCGCGCGACGATCCGCAGCGGCGTGCCGGCCTGCAGCCTCACGTCGCCGGGCACGACGTCGAACACGAAGCGGTGCGGGAACAGATACAGCGAGGCAACGGCCGCCGCGCGACCTGCCGGTCCGGCGGCCAGCCACGCCAGCGCGCACAACGCCACGGCGGCGCCGGCGGCGCGCAGGCCAGCGAGCCGCAGCATCCGCCCGCTGACGATGCGGTCGATGTCGAGCGCGCGGATCCGCGAGACGGCATCGCCCACGACGGCGGCGGTCATCACTCCCTCCGCGGCCGTGTCTCGTTCGGCGATGGCCGTGACGAGCGAATCCTCCAGCTCAGGGCACCATTCCTCGACGAGCCGTGCCACCCGCAGGTCGTCTGGAGCGTGCCGCGCCGGCCGCACGATCCAGGCCAGCGACGCCAGCGACGCCAGCGCTGCGACGGCCCACAGGGCCATCAGGACGGGTCCCTGCGGCCCGATGAGCGCGTCGGCCACCAGCGCCAGCGCCAGGACGAGCGCCGCCCCCGCGGCGGCCAGACTCCACGCGCGCAACGCCGTCACGGCGCGCCAGCGCCTCCGGACACGGCCGACCAGCGCTGACAGCTCGCGGTATTGGTCGCCCATCACCCGAGCCTCCGTCCGAGCATGCCTTCCGCCGCCAGGCTCACCACCATCAGCAGCAGCGCGTACTGCCAGAGCCGCTGGCCGGCTTCCTGATCGCGAGCCTCCGCGCCGGCCTGGCGTACCGCGGAGACATTCAAGCGCACGATGCCCGCGCGAAACTCATCGGCCGACATGCGCGTGGGATCGGACTCGCGGGCGTCGACGTTGACCGCGACGCGGCGCCCCGCGCGCGTCGTCACACCGGGCGCGGCTCCTGGCAGATCGCCAACGAGGTACTCCGTCCGCGTGTCCCGTGCGGAGGTCAGGTAGCGCAGCGTCTCGTGCACGAACGGCACGAACGCGGGCTGCAGCGGAAAGTCGTTCCAACGGTTGTTGAGGTCGGACGCGAACAGGAGCACGCGTCCCGCGCCCGTCCGCTCCTCGACGAGAGCAGGGCTGCCGTCGGAATATCGCGCCAGGACGTCCGCGTTGCGCCCTGCGGCGACGAGCGCCGCGCGGGAGAAACGTACGTGGCCCAGCGAGCCGCCCCCCGCGAACACCGCGAAGATCGGGTGACGGCTGTCCTCGGGCGCGAAGGTGAGCGGCCTGTCGTCTCTGGGCTGCCACGAAGTGCCCACGACGCCCGCGAGCGCCTCCCGAATCACGTCGGCCTCGACCTCCGGCCCTGCCGCGACGAGCAGGCCGCCTCCGGATCGGACGAAGTCGGCAAGCCGTGCACGTCCTCGCTGCTCGAGGCCGCGCGACCCGAACACGACCACCACGCTGAGGTCGCCGACGTCGGCAGGGTCGAGCGCCGAAAAGGCCGGCCCGCTGACCGCGCGAAACCGAAAACCACCGGCGCCTTCAGCGGCAGCCAGCGCCCGTTCCAGGTAGAGCGCCTCGGAGGGATGGCCGGACGCGGTGACCGCCAGAATCGACGGAATCTGGGCAGGATCGAGCACGGCGTACCGCACGTTGTCTGCAGCAAAGCCCTCGCGGTCCACGATGGACGCGGACAAGGCTCCGGCGGCGGGCTGGTCCGACGTCGTGTTCCGCGGCGACCGGACCGTGAGCGGAAAGCGGGCCTCGACGGTGCCGCCGGCCGGCAGCTCCACGGGGACAGCGCCAAGGCGACGCCCCTCCACGTCGAACACCACCTCGTCCGTCATGGGCCGCGGGGCGAAGCTCTGCACGATCGCGACCGCCTCGGCGCCCTCGACGCGCAGCGACGTCACGGCCGCATTCACGTCCGGGCCGCCCACATCCTCGACGTCGACGGCAATGCGCTCGGGCACCCCGCCCTCCTCCACGGCATCCCAGCCGCTCTGCTGCAGGTCGGTGACGACGAGCAGGCGGCCGGAGCCGCCGCCGAACTGCTCCGCCGCTCGACGCAGCGCCGCGCGATACCGAGTCAGGCCAGCGCCGCCCTGGAGCCGGGCGATGGCCGCCAGCGCGCTCGCGCGATCCGGCGAGAGCGGGGCGAGCACTTCGGCAGTTCCTCCAAAGGCCATGACGCCCACCAGGTCCGCGGCGGGCGCGTTGCGCACGGCCTCCGCCGCGCGCTCCCGCGCGCGCTCGAACTGCCCCGGCCCGGACAGGCTGGCCGAGGTGTCGATCAACACCAGCGTCGCGGGCGCATCGAGCGCCGCCGCGGACTCCGTCAAGTACGGCCGTGCGAACGCACCGGCGAGCAGCAGCAGTGCGGCCACCCGCAGCGCCAGCAGCAGCAGCTCCCTGAGGCGCCGCCGCCGCGACTGCTCCACGGGCGCCCGCCGCAGGTAGCGCATCGCGGAGAACTCGATGATCGGCTCCGCCCGCCGGTAGAAGAGATGCATGGCGATCGGAATGGCGATGGCCGCCGCGCCGAGCAGGAACAGTGGCGACAGAAACGACAGGCCGAGCATCAGCGCGCCTTTCCCCGCGTCGACAGGTACGCCATCAGCGCGAAGTCCAGCGGGTCGGACGTATCGAGCAGGCGGTAGTCGATGCCCGCCGAGCCCAGCTCCCGCCTGTACAGCTCGTGCGCCTCGTGGAGCGCGTCGAGGTACGGCTGCCGCACCACCGAGGGAACGGCCATCACCTCATCGTCGGCCTCGAGATCCCTGAACCGCGCGGCCCGTTCGAACGGGAACGTCAGCTCGGCGGGATCCATGACATGGAACACGATCACGTCGGAGCCGCGGAACCGGAAGTGCCTCAGGCCGTCGATCACACGCTCGGGATCGTCGATGAGGTCCGAGATCAAGACGACCAATCCGCGCTTGCCGATCCCGTCCGCCAGCAGGTGCAGCGGCTTCGACACGTCCGTACGCCGCCCCAGCGCCATCCTGTCGAGCGTCACGAGGATCGACCGCAGGTGGCTGGGCCGCGCGCTCGGCGGCACCATCGTCACGATCGCGTCGTCGAAGGCCGTGAGCCCGACGGCGTCGCGCTGCCGGTTCATCAGATACGCGAGCGAGGCGGCCAGCATCGACGCGTACTGCAGCTTCGTGACGCCGCGCGAGCCGTACCCCATCGACGCGCTCACGTCGAGCAGCAGGTGGCAGTCGACGTTGGTCTCCTCCTCGAACTTCTTGACGTAGTAGCGATCGCTGCGCGCGTAGACCTTCCAGTCGATGCTGGACAGATCGTCGCCAGGCATGTACTGGCGGTACTCCGCGAACTCCACGCTGAAGCCCTTGAAGGGGCTGCGGTGGAGGCCGGACAGGAAGCCTTCGACCACGGTGCGGGCCTTCAGCTCGAGGGTGGCCAGGCGCGCCAGGATCGTCGGGTCGAGGAACCGGAGCTCGTTCCCCTGGGCGTTCATACCGCCAGCCCGCTGCGCGGCACGGGCACGCTCTCGAGCAGCCGCGACACCACGGCGTCGGCATTGACGTGCTCCGATTCGGCGAAGAAGTTGGTGACGATGCGGTGGCGCAGGATCGGCGCGGCGAGCGCCTGCAGATCCTTGATCGACACATGGTGCCGGCCGTTCATCAGCGCGCGCGCCTTGCCGCCCAGGATCATCGCCTGGGAGGCGCGCAGCCCCGCGCCCCATTTGACGTACCGGTTGATGAACTCCGGCGCCGCGGCCGTCCCGGGCCGCGAGGCCGAGACGAGCCTGACGGCGTAGCGCGCGATCTCGTCGCTCACGATCACCTGCCGCACGACGTGCTGAAGCTGGAGGATGTCGGGCCCGCTCAACACGCGCGCGGTGGCCGGCTGCTCGTCCCCCGTCGTCTCCGTGACGACGCGCACCTCGTCGTCTTCGCCGAGGTACGTCATCACGATGTTGAACATGAAGCGGTCGAGCTGCGCCTCCGGCAGCGGGAACGTGCCCTCGAGCTCGATCGGGTTCTGCGTCGCCAGCACGAAGAAGGGGCGCTCGAGCTCGTAGGTGCGGCCGGCGGCCGTGACGTGATACTCCTGCATCGCCTCGAGCAGCGCGGCCTGTGTCTTGGGCGGCGTGCGGTTGATCTCGTCGGCCAGGATGATCTGCGCGAAGATCGGCCCATGCGCGAACCGCAGCGTGCGCGTCCCGTGATGCTCCTCGAGGATCTCGGTCCCCGTGATGTCCGAGGGCATCAGGTCGGGCGTGAACTGGATGCGTTTGAACGTGAGGTCGAGAATCTGTGCCAGCGTCTTGATCAGCAGGGTCTTGGCCAGGCCTGGCACACCGGTAATCAGGCAGTGCCCGCCGGTGAAAAGCGCCACGAGCACCTGGTCCACCACCTCGTCCTGCCCCACGATGACCCTGCGCAGCTCCGCCAGGATGCGCTCGCGGCCGTCCTGGACGCGTTCGGCGAAGTTGGTCGTGGGACTCGATACGCTCATGGCGGTTCTGGCGGGCCGTCAAGGCCCGCCCTGCGGCGAGGATGTCGAGGCGACATCAGCATCGCGCAGGGCGGGGCTCTACGCCCTGCCTAATGCGTCAGGCTGTAGATGATCTCGTTGATGAACATGCGGTACGCCTCGGCCGTGTACTTGA
This sequence comes from Acidobacteriota bacterium, assembly GCA_016210845.1. GTDB lineage: Bacteria > Acidobacteriota > Vicinamibacteria > Vicinamibacterales > UBA2999 > JACQTK01. The sequence continues at coordinate 18,125 of JACQTK010000257.1, forward strand.
CGTAGCCGGGGTACTCCTCGGCGTTGGACCACTCGACGCCGTCGCCCATGTCGGTGTTCCAGTTGGCCAGCACCATCGGGCGGCCGCGGTCGTCGAGGATCGCGCGCAGGCGCGCGACGAAGCCGCCCTTCTCCCACGTCCGCCCCGCGAAGAACGACCCCAGGCCTGGCGTCTGCGGAAACGCGCCGATGCTGTAGAAGCACGAATAGATCGGGTGCGGCGGCTCCAGGTCGACCAGCGGCCGGTCGGGAAACACGCGCGTCATCTCGCTCGCGAAGTTGTCCCACTCCAGCGGCCCGTGGAAGTCGTCGAAGGTGGCCGTGCCGCCGCGCAGCAGGAACTCGCGCAGGATCGGCACTTCGTGATCGCGCAATCGCAGGTTGCCCGGCTCGACGAGGTAGATCCACCCGTGGTTCCAGAGCTCGGGGTCGTCGAGCGTCAGCACGATCGGGTCGTTCACCTCGATGGCGGTGGCGGTCCGCAGGCGGCGCGAGAGGTTCTGCTCGGCGGCCGGCGCGTCGATCGCCCACGGCTCGCCCCAGTAGTCCAGGCGGTAGCGGTTGTCGACGGTGAAGGCGTAATACCGGATCCGCACGAAGGTCCATTGCAGACCCGCAAGGCGACCGTCCTGCAGCAGAGGGATCTGCGCCAGCGCCTGCGCGACGCGGGCCGGCTCGACCATCAGCAGGCCCGCCACGAGGCCCGCCAGGACGAGCGCGGCGGGGCGTCTCACCGCGGCCCTCCGGCCTGCGCCTCGACGATCCTGAGCAGCAGATCCTGCGCGCGGTCGAACGAGGGGGCGATCTCCAGCGCCGACAGCACCTGTCCCTTCGCCTCGCCGAGCTGCCCCGCCCGGAAGTGCGCCTCGGCGAGATCCGTGTGGGCGCCCGCCTTGTCGGGTGCGCCCGCGGCCAGCGCGCTGCGGAACGCCCGGACCGCGCGAGCCCCGTCGTTGCGCTGCAGCGCCGCCCGTCCGACGTACGACTGCGCCTGCACGTCGAACGGATCGAGCTCGGCCACCAGCTCGTAGGCGGCGGTCGTGCGCGCGACGTCGCCGGTCGGCAGCACGAGCGCGGCCAGCCGGCGGGCCGATTCGACATCGGTGGAGTCCACCTCGACCAGTGCCTCGAGCGCCTCGATCGCGCGCGCGGTGTCGCCCTGCTCGGTGGCAATCAGCGCGATGAGCGCGTTCGGGTTGCGGTCACCGTTGGCGGCCGGCAGCAGCGTCGACGCGCGCTCGAGCGCCTCGATGGCCGCGTCGGCCTCGCCGGCCTCGTGCAGCGCCTGCGCGAGCTCCATCTGCACGCGGAAGCTGTCCGGATTGGCGGCCGCCAGCTCCTTCATCTGCTCCAGCGTCGGCGTGGCCGGAATCTCCGGCGACTTCAAGGCGCGGCGCATCGCCGCATAGTCGCGCTGGAGCGTCGCGTCGAACGACGTCTGGACCTGGTCGATCGTCGCGCCGAACGCCCGCTGCATCGCCTCCTCGGTCTCCAGACCCTCGCCGTAGCTGCGAATGAAGCGCCAGAGCGCCGGCTCCCCGTACGTCTCCACCAGGTGGTCCACGACGAGCGAGGCCTGGTAATACGTCAGCGAGATCGTGCGCGGGTCGTTGAACCCTTCGTTCAGGTCGCGCAGCTTGAGGATCCGGCCCGCGTCGAGCGCCTGCGCGAACGACACCTCCATCTCGCGCCCCCAGTCGTCGCGGGCACGCCGCTCCTCGAACACCGAGATGCCCTCCGACAGCCAGCGCGGCAAGCGGTTGTTCGACATCTGCAGCGTGATCACGTGCGCCATCTCGTGCCAGAGCGTGGTCGCCCAGTTGAACTGGCCTGGCGGGCGCGCCTTGGGCGAGTCGAGCGTGACCACGCGGCCGAAGCAGGCGCCCAGGGCCCCGATGAACCCTGGCAAACCGAGCGTGCGCACGGCGAAGTCGTCGTGCTTGGGGAACATCTCGATGAGGATGGGGCCGGCCGGCGTGAACTGGTACCGCTTCGAGAGCGTCTCGAGGGCCTGCTGCGCCAGCGGCACGACGTGCTCGCGCATCACCGCGGCCTCGTCGGGGTGCAGCTTCACGATGAGGCCGCCCTGGCGAATCGTCTCGAACGTGTCGACGGCGTCGAGCATCGCGAGCAGGTTGTACGTGACGATGTCGTACGGGTCGGCCTTGAAGGACGTCTCGAGCGCGCGCCGCGCGCCAGGCTCGTCGCCCGTGCGCAGCAAGTGCATGCCCAGATCGGCGTGGGCGCGGGTGTGCTCGGGGTCGAGCGCGATCGCCCGGCGCGTCAGCGCCACCGCCTCGTCGAAGCGATACGCGCGTCCCATGCGATCCCCGGCCACCCGGTAGACCTCGCCGTAGACCGGATTGATCGTCAGAACCGCGGCGGCCATCGCCTCGAAGTCGGCCGTGCGGTCCTCGAGCGCGGCCACGGCGGCTTCCAGCGAGCGCGCCTCGAGGCTCGACGGGTTGACCTCGAGCGCCTTCCGGATCGAGGCGCGCGCCGCGTCGCGGCGCCCGTCGTCGAGCGCCAGCTCGGCGACCAGCAGGTGCGCGGGCACGTAGTTCGGGTTGATGGCCAGCGCCTTCTCGGCGACCTGGCGCGCGGCGGCGGGGTTGTCCTCGGAGGTGGCCCGCGCGACGGCCGTCAACGTCGGAACGGAGGACGGATCCGCCTTCAGCGCGGGTTGAAACGACTGCATCGCGTTCGCGCGGTCGTACTTCTCGAGGAACAGCTCGCCCCACGCCGTCTCGATGATCGGGTTGCCCGGCGCCAGCCGGCTCGCGCCGCGGAAGAAGCCGTTGGCCTCCTGAAAGCGTCCGAGCGCGCGCGCGGCACGGGCCAGTCGCAGCAGGTCGAAGGCCGTCTGCTGCGCGCTGCGGGCCAGCACGCCCTGCAAGGTGCGCGCGGCCTCCGGCCGTCGTCCGAGGTCGCGCTGCAGCAGTCCCAGCTCGAGCGCGGCGTCGCTGCCCGGCGCCGACGCCGCAGGCCCCGCCAGCAGTTTCTCCGCGTCGGCGTAGCGGCCTCGCGCGATGTGCGCGCGCGCGCGGAGCAGCGTCGATCGCGCATCGGTGGCCGCGCTCAACAGACGTTCGACCTGGTCGTACTGGCCCCGGTTGAACGCCGTGGCCGCCGGATCGTCCTGAACCTGGGGCGCAACCTGCGCCGACGAGGAGATCGTGACCGCGATGAGCAGGGCCAGCGAGACGGCCGCGAATCGCTGACGCGTCGACACTTCAGTCATGGAATGGCGTAAGTATATCCCCTTTGCCGCGCGGTTCAGGTGCAAGGCGGATGCCGCAACGCGGCGTGTTCGACGGTGATCCGCCGCCACAGCAGCAGGCCGAACCCGATCGTCGCGAGCGGGCCCGACACACGCGCGTCCACGAGGACGGCCATCCCCACCAGCTCGCCCACCACGGCCACGTAGTTGGGGTGGCGAAGATAGGCGTACGGACCGCCGCTCACCAGGGGCACGCCAGGCAGCACCAGCACCCGGAACGTCCATCGCCGCCCGAGGGAGGCGATGGCCCACGCCTTCAGCGCCTTTGCGGCAAGAACGATCACAGCTCCGATCGTCGTGGCGATACCGGGCGGCTGACCGAACACGGCACCTTCGACGGCCATCGCCATGAAGGCCGTGGGATACGCCCACTGCATGGTCCGATAGACGTCGCGATCTGGCTCCACCGCGCCGCGGCTGCGCAGCCAGCGCTCGTTCGATCGGGAGACGGCTGCCTCGATGAGCATCAGGACGAGCACGATGAGCAGGGACAGAGATGCGACGAGTACCGGCGGGGACATTGGCGACTGGCAGGGCGACCCGTTACGGGCCGCCAGGCGGGGCGTAACGCCCCGCCCTGCGGGCGAGATGGACATCCCCCGCCGCGCCGATGAGCGCGCGCACCGGCGCGGGCCACAGGGACGCGACCGAGGCGGCCATCGCCACGCCGCGCGGCGAGGCGACCAGCGACCGGAGCGCGCGGTTCATCCGCCACTTGCCCGCGAAGTCGCGGCGGCGCCGAGCGGCAAGCCGCTCGAACGCAGGCGCACCGGAGGCCAGCTCCTCGAGCGCGGCCTGCGCGGCCAGCTCGCCACCGCGCAGCGCAAACCGCAGGCCGTCGCCCGTCATGGGATCGACGAAGCCCGCCGCATCGCCCGCCAGCAGCAGGCCCGGACAGCCCGCGGCATGCGCCTCGACGGCCAGCGGGCCGAGCGAGACCATTGGCGACACCTGCGTCGCGCGCGCGAAGCGATCGCGCAAGACGGGGTCGGCGGCGAGGGCAGCGGCGATGATATCGGCGGAATCCGGGCGCCAGTGACGCCGATCCCGCACGACGCACACGTTCACGACGCCATCGGGGAGCGGCGCGATCCCGATGTAGCCGTCGGCGCGGATGTGCATCTCACCTCGGGACGTCATGCGGTCGACGCCGACGAAATAGGCGCCGAAGGCCCACCGCTGCGGTGCGCGCGCGAAGCGGGCCAGCCGGAGCGCGAACGCCAGCCGCGACCGTCGTCCGTCCGCGGCAACGACCACACGGGCGCGGAGGTCGAGATCCCGAGATCCACGGGCGCGAACGCCGACCACCGCGCCGTGGGCATGCATGAGCGGCTCACGTACGGACAGCGACGGCACGAATTCGGCCCCCGCCGCGATCGCCGCGTCGAGCAGGAGCGCATCCAGAGCGCGCCGCGCGATCGCCGCGCCGCGGAGGCTACCGGGATACTCGGCGCTGACGACCGCGCCTTTGGGCCCCGTGACGGTCATCCCGGTGATCGGGAGGGCCCGCGCCCGCACACGATCGCCGATTCCACCGGTGCGTAGAGGCGGACCTTCAGTTCCGCCGAGCCGATCCAGAATCGCCAGCGCGCCCGGGTTCAGCGTGTCGCCGCACAGCTTGTCGCGGGGAAACCACGCCCGGTCGACCATGCGCACGGAGACACCTGCCCGGGCGAGCACGATGGCCGCCGCGCTGCCCGCCGGCCCGGCTCCGACGATGAGCACGTCAATGGCTGACATACGTCAAGTCTTGACTTTCACCGGGCTGTCCCCAACACCAGCGCGCTGTTCTTCGAGCCGAACCCGAGGCAGTTGCAGAGCGCCGCCTCGATGTCGGCGGGCCTCGCGGTATGCGGAATGAAGTCCATGTCGCAGGCGGGGTCGGGATCGTGCAGGTTGATCGTCGGCGGCAGCACGCCGTGCGTGAACGCCAGCGCCGTGGCGGCAACGCCCGCCGCCCCGCTGGCGCCCTGCGGATGGCCGATCATCGACTTGGTCGACGACCCTGGCACGCGGTCGGCGTGGCAGCCGAAGACGCGGCGGACGCAGCGCGCCTCGACGGCGTCGTTGAGCTGCGTCGACGTGCCGTGATAGCTGATGTAGCCGATCTCCTCGGGCCGGCGACCCGCGCGGGCGAGCGCCGTCTCGAGGCACCGGACGATTTCGCTGCCATCCGGATCCATCTGCACCCGGTGGTAGGCGTCGCAGGTCGCGGCGTAGCCCTCGACCCGCGCGTAGCGCGTGGCGCCGCGGGCCTTCGCGCGATCCTCGCGCTCGAGCACGAACATCCACGCGCCCTCGCCCAGGACGAAGCCGTCGCGCCCGCGATCGAAGGGACGCGACGCCTCCGCGGGACGGTCGTTGTAGTGCGTCGAGACCGCCCGCATCCGCGAGAAGCCGAAGATCATGCCAGGCAGCACGCAGCCGTCGGTGCCGCCCGAGAGCAGGACGTCGTATTCCCCGGACCGAATCAGCGAGGCCGCGTAGCCGATGGCATCGGTGGAGCTCGTGCACCCGCACGAGAGCACGTGGCTGAGGCCGCGCAGCCCGAGCGAGATCGAGATCTCGCTCGATACCATCCCGCAGATCCCCACCGCAATGGCGTACGGCGTGACGTGGCGCCCGCCCGCGACGAAGAAGTCCTCGTACTGCTTCTCGCCGATGTCGATGCCGC
>JACQTK010000263.1 GCA_016210845.1 Acidobacteriota bacterium
CATCTACATCGCCGACCGCGCCAATACCGGCCTGCACGTCCTCGAGCTCACGGGTGCCGCGCGCCGCGTGGCGAGCTTCCCCGGGCAGAGCACGGCGCGGAACTAGTCCCCTGGATCTTTGATTTCTAGGATAAGTGGCCTCATTGCCCATGGACCTGCTGCACGCGAAGGCCGAATCGTCGCATGTTGTCGAGGATCTTGTAGCTGACGCCGAGCAGCTGCGCCGCCTTCCGCCGGTTCCAACGCACCTGTCTCAGGGTGTCGGCGATCACGGTCCGCTCCGCGGCCAGCGCCGCCTCTCGCGCGACGTCGGCCAGGCGGCGGCCGTCCTGCCCGCGCGCCGGATCGGCGGGCTCCGCATCCGCGTCCTCGTCGCCTGCGTCGTCCTCCTCGGCGGGCCCGGCCGCGGACGCCGCGGGCGGCGACTGGAAGGGAGGCGGGGCGGTGTACTCGGACGCGGCGACCGGCGGCAGTGCGGTGGGCGCCGTCGGCCGGGGCTTGTCGAGCTCGCGCACGACCAGCTGCTCGTCCTGCAGGATGACGAACCGCTTGATCATGTTCTCCAGCTCGCGGATGTTGCCCGGCCACTCGTACTCCATGAACCGCTGGCGGAGCGCATCGGAGATCGGACGGACCGGCCGGTTGTAGCGCTGCGAGTACTTGGCGATGAAGAACTCGGTGAGCTGAGGAATCTCGTCGCGGCGCTCCCGCAGCGGCGGGACGACGGCTTCGATGACCTTGAGCCGGTAGTACAAATCCTCGCGAAACTGCCCGCGCGCGAGCATCGTCTCGAGGTCGCGGTTGGTGGCCGTCACCACGCGCACGTCGACGTCGATCCTCTTGTTGCTGCCCAGCTTGGTGAACTCGGCGTCCTGGAGCACGTGCAGCAGCTTCGCCTGGAGCGCGGGCTTCATCTCGCCGATCTCGTCGAGGAAGATCGTGCCGAGGTTCGCCTGCTCGAACTTGCCGATGCGGGTGGTCGCCGCGCCCGTGAAGGCGCCCTTCTCGTGCCCGAACAGCTCGCTCTCGAGCAGCTCCGACGGCAGCGCCGCGCAGTTCACCTTGACGAACGGCTTGAGCCGCCGGTTGGAGCGCTGGTGGATCATGCGGACGACCAGCTCCTTGCCGACGCCGCTCTCGCCCCGAATCAGCACCGTGACGTCGCTGTCGGCCACCTGGTCGATGATGAGCGCCACCTGCCGCATGGCCGGGCTCGCGCCCCAGGCGACGAACGCTTCGTGCTGATCGTCGCTGAGCTGCCGCCGCAGATCGGTCAGCTCGGTGACCAGGCGGTTACGCTCGATCGCCTGCCGGACGGCGGCGTCGAGCGCGATCTCGCCGAGGCCCTCCGGGTCGCCCGGTTTGACGACGTAGTCGGCGGCGCCGAGGCGCACGGCCTCGACGATGGTGGGCGCCTGTTCGCGCCCCGACAGCATGACGACCTGGAGCTGCGGGCGTGCCGCTTTCAGCGCCTTGAGCGTCTGCAGTCCGTCCATGCCCGGCATGGCGACGTCGAGCAGCACGATGTCGGGCGGCTCGCCCTGGCGGATGGCGGCCACGATTTCGTCGCCGCGCGAATAGGCGCGCGCCTCGTACCCGCGCAGCGCGAGAAAGGTGCGCAGGTATCCCGCAAAGCCCGAGTCGTCATCGACGATCGCGATCGACGCGCGTCGCTCGTCAGACGCAAGCGCAGGAGACGCAGCGCTGGGGGTGGCGCCAGCCACGGTACTCATGTCAGGTCCACGTTCTCGTCAGCAGAAGCGAAGGCTAAACCCCTCCGTCCTCCCCATTCAAGGGTAACCGCAACAGGGTAACCGCAACGCCGTGGCGGCCTGCGGCCTGTCGCCGGGCGCCGACCAGAGCGCCCCGCCGTGCGCCTCGATGACGCGCCGCGCCACGGGGAGCGCCAGTCCCAGGCCGCCTCGCCACTCGTCGAACGGCGGCGGCGCCGCACCGGCGCGTCCGAGCAGCGCGCGCACCGCCGGTTCCTCGCCAATCGCGAACACGGCCCACGGCGGATCGGAACCGCTGATGGTCGCGCACTCTACGATGATACGTCCCGGTTCGCCCCGTTCTCGGACCGCCGCATGAATCAATGCCTGAAGCGCAGCCGCCAGGCGCGTGCGATCGCCAGTCACCCGAATTGGCTGATCCATACCACGCGTCTCGAGGCGGATGCCGCGGTCCTCGCCCTCATGCATATTGCCCGCCACCTCCGCGGCGAGCGCGGTCAGGTCGAATGGGACCGCAGCGAGCGTCAGCTCCCGCGCTTCGAGCTTGCCCAGCTCGCTCATCTCCGCCACGAGGGCGTTGATGCGGGCGCACGAGCGGTCGGCTTCTTCGAGCATTTTTCGCTGCTTGTCGGTCAAGGGGCCCGCCTGCTCGCGAAGCACCATCCGCAGGTAGCCAGCGACGACGGTGACGGGGGTGCGAAGCTCATGCACGGCCAACGACATGGCACGCGGGAAAAGGCTGAGTTCGGCAGTCATGCGGCGTTCAGGCTATCACGCGTGAACCGCGAGGCAAGCGGGACAGCCCCTGGAGGACGGACTCAGATCAGACGTACCAGCGCGACAGGCGCGTAGGTGACAAGCCCAGGAAATACAGGGCGACGATGACAAGGTTCCACGCGCTGCGACGGAACCAGCCGTCGCGCCGCCAGCGGCGCGCCGAGGTCCGCAGCGGCAGTGGCAGCTCCGCCACCGGTCCGGCCCGCCGCAGCCGCCGCACCCAGTCGACGTCTTCCAGCAGCGGCAGCTCCCGAAAGCCCCCGAGGGCGTCGAACACCCTGCGGCGGACGAAGAGTCCCTGATCGCCGTACGGGAGCCGCAGCCACCGCACGCGCCACGCCACCAGCCGCTCGATCGCACGCGCCTGCCACGCGGGATCGTCCAGCGCGAAGCGGAACCACCCCCCGACCGCGCCCGAATCGACCTCTGCAATCGCCCGCCGCCACTCCGCAGGCAGCGTGGAATCGGCGTGGAGGAAGAGCAGCCATTCGCCGGATGCGCAGGCTGCGCCCGCGTTCATCTGGCGCGCGCGCCCAGGAGAGGTTCGCAGGAACCGCGCGTGGGGGCGTCCCTCTATGAGCTGCGCCAGTCGCTCGTCGGATCCTCCGTCGACGACGATCACCTCGACATCGGCATCGGGCTCGATCTGGCCCAGTAACTGCTGGGCCGCGGCGGTATCCGCCAGAACGGGGACCACGATCGTCAGAAACATGAAGGGTCGAGGGGCCTGTGGCCTGGAGCCTTGGGCCTATCTATAATGCTGCCATGCTCATCCGAAAGGCTCCCGACATCCGGTACTCTGAGGTCACGCCGAAGTCGCTGTATCTCCGGCGGCGTGAGTTCATCCAGGGCGCGACGGGCGCGGCGGCGGCTGCTGCGGCGGCGCTGCTGCCGTCACGCGCATCGGGCCAGGGCGGGCTGCCGAAGCTGCCGAACGTTCGCAAGAGCGCCTACAGCACCACGGAAACGCCGAACGACTACGACGACATCACCAGCTACAACAACTTCTACGAGTTCGGCTCCGAGAAGGACGAGCCCCAGTTCTTCGCGCGGCGGTTCGTGACGCGCCCGTGGACGGTTCGGGTCGAGGGGCTGGTCACCTGGCAGGGGATGTACGACATCGACAGCTTCATCAAGCCTCATGCGCTCGAGGAGCGAATCTACCGACTCCGCTGCGTCGAGGGGTGGTCGATGGTGGTGCCGTGGGTGGGGTTCCCGCTGGCCAACCTCATCAAGCGGCTGGAGCCGCTGCCCAGCGCCCGGTTCGTGGAGTTCGTCACGCTCTACGATCCGTCGCAGATGCCCGGACAGAAGGTGCCGATCCTGCAGTATCCCTACGTCGAGGGCCTCCGCATGGACGAGGCGATGAATCCGCTGACGATCCTGGCAGTGGGCCTGTACGGCGAGGTGCTGCCGAACCAGAACGGCGCGCCCATCCGCCTGGTCGTGCCGTGGAAGTACGGCTTCAAGAGCATCAAGTCGATCGTGCGCATCCGGTTCCGCGACACCCAACCCCGCACGACCTGGGCGATCGACGCACCCAACGAGTACGGCTTCTACGCCAACGTGAATCCCAACGTGGACCATCCGCGCTGGAGCCAGGCCACCGAACGCCGCCTCGGCGAGTTCCGCCGCCGCAGGACCGAGATGTACAACGGCTACGGCGAGCACGTGGCGCACCTGTACACGGGCATGGATCTGCGCAAGAACTTTTGAGCCTGCTCGTCGTCCTGAAGCGCGTGATCTTCGCCGCGGCCCTCCTTCCGGCCGCGGCGCTCGTGTACAGCGCCTTCACCGGCGGCCTCGGCGCCAACCCGATCGACTACATCACCGACACCACCGGCCTGACGGCGCTGTCGCTCCTCCTCATCACGCTGGCCGTGACGCCGCTGCGCCGCATGACGGCCTGGAACGAGCTGATCCGCCTGCGGCGCATGCTCGGCCTGTTCGCGTTCCTCTACGCATGCCTGCACCTGCTTACGTGGGTCGTCATCGACTGGTTCTTCGACTTCTGGGCCATGGGCGCCGACGTCGTGGAGCGGCCCTTCATCACCGTGGGCATGGCAACGTTCCTGCTGCTGCTGCCGCTGGCGGTGACGTCGAGCGCGGCGATGATCCGCCGGCTGGGGCGGCGGTGGCAGCAGCTGCACCGCTTGGTGTATGTGGCGGCGATCACCGCCGTGGTGCACTTCTGGTGGGTGGTCAAGGCGGACTTCCGTCAGCCGCGGCTGTTCGCGCTCGCGCTGAGCGTGCTCCTCGGATTTCGCGCATGGTGGACGTGGCGCACGCGCGCGTCGTCGCGGTCCTGACGCGGGCGCCGTCCTCGGGCGGCAAGAGCCGGCTGTTCGCGGAGCTCGGCCGCCCTCCTGATGCGCGCCTGCTCGAGGCGCTGCTGCTGGACACGCTCGACGGCGTGGCCGCCCCGGGCGTGCGGGTCGTCGTGGCGGTCACCCCGCCGTCGGCGTGCGAAGAGATCCGCGAGCTGGTGCGCGCTGGCCGGCCGGACGGCTCCGTCCACGACGTCATCCCGCAGGCAGACGGGGATCTGGGCGAGCGGATGCGTGCGACCATGGCGTGGGTGTTTGCGCACGGTGCGCGCGCGGTGGCCCTCACGGGATCGGACCTGCCTCATATCGCCCCCTCGCTGATTGCGGCGGCATTCGAGGCGTTGGAGCGGGAGCCCGACGCGCTGGTCCTCGGGCCGTCGGCGGACGGCGGCTATTACCTCGTGGGGTCCACGCGCCTGCTCGACGTGTTTGGCGGGATTGAATGGGGCGGCGCCGATGTGCTGGCCCAGACGCGGCGTGTTGCGGCGGCACGCGCCGTCCGAGTGCACGTGCTGGACGTGCTGGCCGATGTGGACCACGCCGACGACCTTCGGCGCGCGGCGCGCGGCGGACGGGCGCCCCGCACGGCCGCTTGGCTCCGAGAGCACCCGTAGGGGCGCGGCGCTGCCGTGGCGCTACCCCAACCGTGCGGTGGGCGCACACTTTGCTCACCATCGCACGTGCGGCTCGGTGCCGCTGGCGGACCGTATCCCTCCCTCCACGCTCCGCGATCGGATTGGTGCGTATTCGGATCGCGCGAGCCGTGAGGCTCACCCTGCTCGACTCGGAAGTCCAGGCGCTGAAACCTGGCGAAATCTACGAGGTTGCACCCGCCGTCGGCCGTGTGCTGGTCGCCGACGGCTGGGCGTGCGAGGTCATCGCGGAGCGCTCGCAGAGGTCCGATGAGCTGGCGTGCGCCGACGACGACCCGTGCGACGAGATTTCAGGTTCGTGATTGCCGCGCGGTTTGTGAACCTCTGCGCGCGTGGGGCGACACGTTGCGAGGTTCGCTATGCCTTGGTCGCCGAGCCGAAACTCGCCAGCGCGTCGGCCTCGCTGTCGAACGTATCGAAGACGGTGAGCAGCTTGGTCACCACGAGGAGGTCGCGGAGCCGCTTGGTGACGTTGAGCAGCTTCAGGGCGCCGCCTCGGTTCTTGGTGGTGGCGTACGCCTGTACGAGCTCGCCCAGCCCCGCGCTGTCGACGTACGACACCTCGCTCAGATCGATGAGCAGGTTCTTGTGCCCCTGCTGGATCAGGCTCTGGACCTTGTCCTTCAGGAGGACGTCTCCGCCCTTGTTGAGCGTGATGTCACCGGTGACTTTGACGACGGCGACGTTACCCGCAATCCGTTGCTCCAGCTGCATGCGCCCTCCTCACGATCGTCCGACCAGCCAAGGGCTCGATATCCCATTCTTCCGGAGCCGTGCCCTTGGCTGGCCGGCAGTAGCTGCTTGGCGCGCTCCGCGCGCCTGGGACCGCCATGCGGACCGGCAACGAGCACGAATGCTCGTTTTGGGGCCGCATCGCGGTCTACGGACAGCGGATTGTAGTTGAAACCAGCTCCTCAAGTCATGCCTTCGTACCGGACCACGACGAGCGTGACGTCGTCGTTGGGGGTGGCCGCGCCGCAGAAGCGGCGGAGATCGGCCACCACGCCGTCGAGCAGCGCCTGCGGCGGGTGGTCGCGGTGGGCCTGGACGCAGGCGATCAGCCGGTCGTCGGTGTACTCCTCGTTGGCCTCGTTCAGCGCCTCGCTCACGCCGTCGCTGAACGCGACGATCACGTCGCCCGGGCTGAGCGCCACGTCTTCCTGCTCCCACACGGCGTCGGCGAAGAGGCCGAGCACGAGCCCGCCCGTCTCGAGCCGCCTGACGCCGTGGGCGCTGACGAGCAGCGGCGGGTTGTGGCCGGCGTTCGAGTAGGTAAGCGTTCCGTCCGCGCCGATCATCCCGTAGAAGGCCGTGAGGAAGCGCGCCTCGATGCCACGGCGGAAGAGGCCCTGGTTGAGCCGCGTGACCAGCGGCGCCGCGCCCGACTGGTAGGACGCCTCCGCGCCGAACATGCCGATCACCGCGGCCGCCAGCAGCGCCGCCGGAGCGCCCTTGCCCGCGACGTCGCCCAGGATGAAGCCGAACTGGCCGCTCGACAGGTCGACGTAGTCGAAGAAGTCGCCGCCCACCGAGCGGCAGGGGACCGACGTGCCCGCGGTGGAGAAGAAGCGGCCGCTGCGGTGGGCGGGCGGCAGCAGCGAGCGCTGGATGGCGGCGGCCACGCGCAGCTCCTGATCGAGCTTGGCCCGCTCGAGCGCCTCGCGGTACAGGCGGGCGTTCTCGATGGCCACGGCGGCCTCGGCGCTCAGCGTCTCGAGCGCCGCGCGCGTGGCCTGGGATCGCAGCGCGCCGCGCTCGCGGCTGTCGAGGTACAGCACGCCGATCATCTTCTCTTCGCTGCGCTCTTCCGCCCGCTCGACGTAGCGCACGAGGCGCAGCGGCGCGCAGAGGACGTGCCGGATGCCGAGCGCCACCGTGCCCGTGTGGAGCGCGGCCAGCCCCTCGTCCATCAGGTCCTCCACGATCATCTGCGTCCCGGTGGCGAAGACGTTCTCCGGGATCTTCCGGCTGGTGGCGAACGTGCGCCCCGAGAGCGTGACGTGGCCCTGCGCGCGCCCCAGCTTGTACTCGAGCCGGCCTTCCTGGTTGGCCAGCATGATGAAGCCCCGCTCGGCGCCCGTCGTCTCGATGGCGGAATCGAGCACGAGCGTCAGCACGTCGTCGAGCACGCGGCCCGATCCGAGGGCGCGCAGCCCCTCGAGCAGCGCCGCCATGTGGCGCAGCTCGGTGGCCGCCGACACCGCGCTCCGCTCGCGGGAGGCCTCGTCGTCGTCGTCCTCGTCGTCGAGGAGGAAGAGGATCTCCGTGTCTTCCGTCTCGCCGAGACGGATGCGGTCGCCGTGCGCGAGGACGCGCTCGCCGATCGTGCGCTCGCCGTTGATGTAGGTGCCGAACTTGGAGCCGCAGTCGCGCAGCCGGAACGTCCCGTTCTCGGAGACGATCTCCGCGTGGTGCCGCGACACGCCGACGCCCGAGACGCGGATGTCGCTCTCGCTTCGCCGTCCGAGGTTCAGCAGCGGCTTGTCGACCGGGACCTGACGTCGGCCCAGCGCGTCGGTGATGATCAAGCGGGGGGAGGTCATGCGTGCCTGCGTGTCGCCCCGCGGATTATAGCCGAGCGGGCGCGACGGTCCGCCGCACCCGCCGATGGCGTCAATGCGGGCGCGACGGTCCGCCGCACCCGCCGATGGCGTCAATGCGGGCGCTGCGTGGGCGGCGCGGCGCGCTCGGTGGCAATCGCGCGGACCGGAGACGTCACGATGCGCTGGCCGTCCGCGGAGATCTCCATCCGCAGGCCCACGCAGATCCAGGCCACCTTCAGGAAGCTGCCGCCCGCGCTGGACCCGTCGAGATGCGCCTCGGTGACCTCGGGGAAGAAGCGTCCGCCCTGCACGAGCACGTCGGTATTCCGCGACACGATGATGCGGTACCGGGTGTTGCAGGTGCGGACGATCAGCGTCGTGAGCGGCTCCAGCTCGCGCAGGTTCACGCCGTCGGTGCTCGAGGCCGTCTGCACGAACCCGTCGAGCGTGGCGTCGCGCGGGACCAGGACCGCCGTCGGGTTGCCCTCGACGACGGCGCTGTCCTGAGCGCCAGGGACATCGGATCGTCGGCTCACAGCTCCAGTTGTCCCATGAAGATCATGTCCTGCAACGTGAACTTGCGCTTGATCTCGACCGGACCGAGCGTGGTGACGAACTCGACCTCGTTGTCCTCCAGCGCGATGGTGGCCGCCCGGGGAAACACGGCGAGCATCAGCTGCGTGTTGCCCGGTTGAGGCGCCGAGAGGATCTCTTCGGCGGGCACGGGCGGCTTGCCCTCCCGCAGCAGGAAGGTCACGGCCTTGGCGCCGTCGAACGCCGCGGCAAAGGCCTCGGGCAGCCCGGTGATCGTCACCGCATAGGCGTCCTCGGTGCGCGCCAGCATCTCTTCGGCCTCTGGCGGCACGGCCCCGTTCAGCCCGATCTGCGATCGGACCAGCGCCTGCTTCATGGGCAGGGCGGTGCGCCAGGTGACGGTGAGCTGGAGCTGCGGCGCGGCGCCGCGCCCTCCCCGTCCGCCGCCGCCGCGCCCTCCGCCCCGTCTGCCCCGGGCATCGCCGCCCGCGGGCGCCAGCGACACCGCCACGGGACGCGACCAGGGCGAGTCGGAGAGGATCTGCATTACTTCCTTGTCGGACCAGGCGGTGAAGGCCTTGTCGTCCCAGAATTCGGCGGCCGCGAGGGCCCCACTGGCCAGCACGATGAATCCCGCCGCCGCGATCAATGCGCGTGTCACGTCGACCTTCTTTCAGGAGATGACCGACGGCCATGGGGCGCCACCGGGGCCAGAGAGCCGCGCCGATTGTGACACAAAAGGCCAGGGGCACGAGCGAACTTTTTCCCGCCTCAGCGCCGGCCAGAGGCAGGCTTCGTCGTCCCTGGGGGCGTCGGTCCGCCGGTCAGTGGGGCTGGTAGATGTAAGCCGCGTCGGCCGGACAGATCCGCGGCCGCCGGCAGTCGCTGAGGTCGAACACCGGCGCGGGCTCGAATTTCCGGGCGAGGACGTCGTAGCGTCGCAGCTGCGTGCCGCCGACGAGGAACGTATAGAGGCTGGTGGGCAGCGTCCGGCTGAAGTACCACCCCTCGCCCGTGGCGAAGCTGTAGGAACTCTGGGCGGAGAACAGCGCGCCCAGGCTCTGCACCTCGTCGGTGAGCTTGTTGTAGGCGACGAGCGTGGGCCCGGCTCCGCCCCGGTTGCGGTCCGTGCCCAGAAAGATGAGGATCACCGGGCTGCCGACGTGGTTGTTGATGTTGCGCCAGTAGGAGTAGCCCACGTACCACAGGCAGTCCTGCGCGAAGGCGCAATCGGCGGTGTTGGTGAGTCGAACGCCCTCCGTGGTGTACGGAGCGGGAAACGTGAACCGGCCTTTCGCGCCGCCGGCCGGCAGGAAGGCTTCGATCTCGGCCCGCGTGAACCTGGCGCGCACCGCAGGCGACCCCGCCTTTTCGAGGAAACCTCCCGTTGCCGGAGGAGGCTCCGTGAAGCCCAATCTGGCGTTCCGAACCGTGGCGCCGGGGCTGCCGAGCGACGTGTCGAGCAGCAGGGGGTACTCGGGCTCGTTCTGGCTCTCGCGAAGGAAGATCTCGTTCCGGAAATACTGCACCCTGCCGCCGACGACGGCGATCCGGAACACGTCGCCCACGTCATAGGGCGTATCCCCGCCCGACTGGTACACGCCGTTCTCGAGCACGTCGGCCCATCCCG
Organism: Acidobacteriota bacterium; assembly: GCA_016210845.1. Taxonomy (GTDB): domain Bacteria; phylum Acidobacteriota; class Vicinamibacteria; order Vicinamibacterales; family UBA2999; genus JACQTK01. The sequence continues at coordinate 10,198 of JACQTK010000263.1, forward strand.
CGCCGTTGAATCGAAAGGCGAAGTCGACGTCGGCGAAGGTGGTGTCGGTCGCCCCGTGGCTGAGGCCGGCCAGCCAGAACGTGTCGGTTTCGCCGACGGTGAACTCGATGTACCCGTCGCCCTCGCCGAGCTCCTGCTGCGATGCCGCTCCGGCATCGTCACACCCGTCGCAGCCGCCGGTCTTCTGGAGGACGTCGCCGTCGACGGTGACATTGACGAGGTTCGTCCAGGTCACGCTGGTTCCGTCCTCGGCATCGGCCACCACACCCGGGGTGATGACAGCGGCTGCACATGCGGCGGTCAGCAAGAGCCTTCGGCCTTTCATCACGGACATCGGCGACATGGGTGGCTCCTCGGCGCCTGTGCGGCCGCGGGAGAGCTCGGCCGTTGCGCGCCGGTCTTGTGGGAGCAGGAGTGATGCCAGGGCGCGGACCGACGAGCTGAAAGGCGCGGAATCGCCTCCGCCAGCTCGCAGGCCTCGCGGAGCCAGTCGGTGATGGGCGGCACGACCTCTGTTACGCACCGAGACGCGCGCCGTAGCTGGCCAGGGTGCGCAGGAGATCGCGCGCGTCTTCATCATCGTGCACCACGAGCACCAACACCCACGCTCCGTCGAACGATCCCACCGTTGCTCTCCCCTCAATCCGCCCCGTGCTTCTGCCAGACCCCTCGTGTCACAGCGGCGATCGCACGGGCCAACTCGGCCGGCTCGATCGGTTAGCGCATTGCACGCGACATGCGAGGCGACATGACAGGCGTTATGATCCGGTCTCGAGAGAAGCGCAACCGTCGGCCTCGACGAGGAACACGACGAGGCGCGCCGCGCGATCATCGCGACGAACCGCTGCGAGTGTTGGTTCGCACACTCGCTCGGCAAGCTGCTCGCGAGGTGTTCGCCCGAGAGCTGGCGATGCGACAACACGAGCGACCCGAGGTGACAGTGCAATGAAGGTTGCGATCTACGCGCGGTACTCCTCCAATAATCAACGCGATGCATCGATCGCGGACCAGTTGCGCATCTGCCGCGAGTTCGCCTTGAGACGGAAGATGAAACGAAACGCCAAGCACTGATCGATGAGATCTGCGCCTACAACCGTGAAGACCTGGAAGCGACGTGGGCGGTGCTCGTGTGGCTCAAGTCGAACGCACAAGGTGCCGCCGTCGCGTAGCACGGCGAACCTATCCCTTCCGGAATAAGACGATCCGGTTGGTGTTGGTTCCTTTCCGATTGTTGTCGACACCCCAGCAGGCTGCCGTCTTTGTGAATTCTTGCGAGTTGATCAGCACGAGCACGGGCTCAAGCCCGGCATGAACTCCGCACGGGATCACGTGCTCTTCCAATCGAACTTTTCCGCCACGGACCTCGCCGACCTCAAACGCGACGTGCCCGCCAGGAAGCAGCACTCGGTGAAGTTCTGCAAAAACGGATGTCATCGCCGCGCGCCAATCCTCAATCTTCTTCGGGATTGTGAGCCTCACTTCCGCCGGATCAATGCCGCAGAACCAGCAGCGCAGCCAGTTATCGCCAGCGTAGTCGACCACGTCGAGGAATGGCGGCGACGTAACCACGAGGTTCACAGTCGCCGATTGGATTTCTGGAGTCGACGCAGCCGGTGCGGTGAGAAACAACCCCCGACCGGAGGTGTCCGTGAACCGCTTCCTTGTCGTGTCATCAAGATCCGCAAGCAATGACTTGGATTTCGCCAAGATCAACTTCGGCACGCTTCGGCGCGGCGGAATCTGGTTCCGCTCCGCATTGATTTTCTTTTGGGCTGCGATGGAAACAGCCTGGTTCGGCGGAAGCGTGTACACCGAGAAGAATCCGGGTGAATGCCCCGTGAGCCGATTTACAGCAACCATCCGAATCCATGCATCGATGGCATCCAGCGGACAGGCTGCGAGGCGGCGAAGCAAATACGCCTTAAGCGCACAGATCTCGCCCAGCGTCTCTGGATGGTAGAAAGTCAGTAGTTCTTCCGGAAACTCATGATGCGCTTTCCAGTTGACATCCAAGAGTCGCTGGCGCACAGCATCGATCGCCGGCGGGTGAAGTCGTGGTTCAACAAGAACACGACTGAGCGGATTAATGTCGCATCCACCCGGGACCCTAGCCAGCAGCGCGGCCTCGAGCGGAGTCGTCCCGCGTCCCATGAACGGGTCATAGACTGTGTCGCCGGGTTTCGTGAGCCGCTCAATGAAAAACCGCGGCAACTGTGGTTTAAAGCAGGCGCGGTATGAGACCTCGTGAAGGGAGTGTGCTGCCCGCTGACGGCTTGTCCAGAATTCGTTGACGTACGTCTTGACGGCGACAGCATCACCGTCAACATCCACCACGGTATCGAACGTCTCGGTGGATTTCCCCTCCCATTCGAAGTCGGTGAGATAGTGTTCAAACGAAGTTGCGTCTGATAAGAGCTCAGGGGCGGATGGCTCGAACAGAGAAGGTTGCGTCAGTGCCATGCGTTGCTCACGGAATCCCAATTATGTGGGCGGTCGATGCGAGGCGCATCGCCGAATTCATATTAGACGCGCCAGCAGCGCCAGCGCCTTATCACGCGAGATCTGGGTCGATGGTCCGAGCCTGCGCGAGTCCCACCAGTTCCTGACCTGTTGGGCTGTCACGAGCCAGTACGGAACTCGAGGGAATCCGGTGATATCTGAGATCGCGTACCGTGGATGCCATCCAGCTTCCGCAAGAACCCGTCACAGTCAAACCTCCGTCCTGAACCCACCATGTAGGACGGGCAGAAGTAGATGCCGCCCCTTGAGACGGACCGGACTTCCCATTTGCGTCCATCGCGGTCGAGCACGTCGTAGTTGTCGCCTTCAGAGTGGGCAAGACGGCCGCCGAGGACCTCGCGCATTAGAGTCTCCACTCTGGGATGGGTGAAACCCCTCGCCTTCCAGACGAGGGTCGATCAAACGACGCTCGAGAAGGAACGAAACTCGTCGGCCGTCCGTGAAATACGCCCGAACCTCGTCGTCCGTCAGGTGCAGTGATCGCTGTAGTGCTGCTAGGTCCCAGTCTAGGACGCCATTCACGCCGAACTCCGGAGGTTGTTCCGCTTGGTCAACAGACGACTGACCGCTGCAGCGCGGTTGAGTTGGCGCCTAGACAGCGTAGCAGCGTAGCAGGCGATTTCAGGCAGATTGTCTAAGCCGTTTTAGCGGCTATGTCCGTATAACCGTATTGACAGTGATATATAACCATGTTAAATAGGTCTTACGGGTTAACATGGATGAATGCCACGCCCGCGTACCTCCGAAGGTTCGACTGTGAAAACCACCGTGGATTTGCCTGAGGAGGTTTGGCGTGCCGCCAAGATCAGAGCAATGGATGAACGGAGCGATCTGCGGTCAGTGATCGTCGCGGCTCTCCGGGCGTACCTCGGTCATCGCCCTAGCGGCGCGGACGATGCCGTCTGACACAGGCAAAACAGTAACGCGTCGTCGCGCACGCGGAGTTGTCCGCTATCTGCTGGTGTTTGTCGGCTGTGTGTTGATTGTAGACGCGCTCGTCGGCGAAAAGGGTCTACTCGCGATGCTAAAAGCGCGAGACACGTATACGCGACTCGAGAAGTCGTTGTCTGAAGCGCGCGAAGAGAACGCACGGCTACGAGAAGCAGCACGCCGCCTCCGTGAAGATCCTCTCACCATCGAAGAGATCGCGCGCCGTGAGCTTGGTCTTATTGGACCGGGCGAGAAGCTGTTCATCATCCGAGATGTCCCACCGTCCCACCCGCAACGACGCGACTAGTACGCGCTGAGCTTGACGACAGCTTTCGCATCCGCCGGATCACGCGCGACCAGGGCCCGCAGCTCGAGCTCTTTTGTCGACGTCCGATGGCGCTGGACTTTGTGGCTTACCAACAATGTCGTCCAGGTCACGCTCGTCACCCTTCACGAATTCTTTCGGCCCCCGCAGGATCTCGGAGATGAAGTGATCCTCTGCCGCAACTTTGCTCCGAAACTCGCGTGTCGAATAGCTCGTCACGTTGACCTCTCGTCCGAGACGGCCTTCGGCTTTCCGAAGCGCCGGGGCGAGGTCCGCCAGGCCTACACTGCCGATGACCATCAGGTCCACGTCGCTCCCCGCGTGCTCCTCACGCCGCGCCACAGACCCGTAGATAAACGCACAGTCGATACGAGTCTTGAACGGTGCCAGCGCATCCTGGAGCGTTGGCAACAGTCCGGCCGTCTTTTCGATCAGGTTGCGCAGCTCAGGAAACAGTGGGGACTGCGTTTCGGCCTTTGAAGTACGTCCTGGTTCCCTCGCGACGCTGTTGCAGGATGCCCCCGTCGACGAGTGTCTTCAGTTCTCGCTGCAGGCTCGAAGGCGTGGTCTCGAGGAACTGTGCAAGTTCGGACAGATACCACCACTTGTCCGGCTGGGTCAGCGTCGCCGCGAGAACCTCGCCCCGAATGGTAGGGAACAGTGTCGCCAGGGCAGGAGACTTACGCATACTGCGTAAACTATTACGCAGAAAGCGTAAGAGCCGCAATATCCACACGCCGGTGCGGTGGCGTGGTCGCGTTCTCGGCCGTCTCGCCCAATCCCGGTCCTTGCGGCGTTTCGTTGAGTATGATCATACTCTGAGTCATACTGTAAACATGGCTACCGAGCGAGTCACCATCACGTTGCCGGCCGATCTCCTCCAAGAAGTCGATCAGCTCGAGCGCAATCGGAGTCGCTTCATCGCAGAAGCCGTACAGCACGAAGTGGCGCGTCGCCGCCGCGCCGCGCTCATGGACTC
>JACQTK010000261.1 GCA_016210845.1 Acidobacteriota bacterium
GGTGTGGTCTCCGTGATCAGCCTGAGGAGATCGCCGCCCCCAGCCAGAGGAGTGCCCGCGTCCTGCACCTGCAGGGCGAGGGCGAGGGCGCCACGCGTGTGCAACGAAGCCTCCGGTACATCGGCAGCGCGCCCTGGGAGAGGCGCAGTCAACGGAGGGTAGCACGCGACCTGAGTGCTGTCAAACGTATGATACGATGGAAGTTCCGCGCGCATGCTGCGTTTTCTCCGCGTTCGCAACCTCGCGGTCATCGAGGCGGTCGACGTCGAGTTCGAGCCGGGGTTCAACGTGCTCACCGGCGAGACCGGAGCGGGGAAATCGATCCTCGTCGAGGCCGTCGGCCTGCTGCTCGGAGGCCGCGCGTCCGCCGATCTGGTGAGAACGGGGGAGGCGCAGGCCACCATCGAGGCGATCTTCGAGGGCCCCTCGACGCCTCTCGGGGCGGGTCCCGCGCAGCGTGAGATCGTCGTCCGCCGCGAGGTCACCAGCCAGGGCCGCAGCCGCGCGTTCGTCAACGGCGCGCTGGCCACCTCCGCCGCGCTGCGCGATCTGGCCTCGCGCCGCGTGGAGCTGCACGGCCAGCACGAGCATCAGGCGCTGCTCGATCCGCTCACCCACCTGCCGCTCCTGGACGAGTACGCGGGCCTGACCCCGCTCGCCTCCGCCGTGAGCGACGCCTGGACGGGCGTGCGCGGCCTCCGCGACGAGCTCGAGCGGTCCCGCATGGATGCGCGCGAGAAGGCCGCGCGTCTCGACCTGATCGGGTTTCAGCTCGGGGAGATCGGGCGCGCCACAGCCAGGGCGGGCGAGGACGAGGAGCTCGCCGCCACGCGCCAGGTGCTCGCGAGCGCCGAGCGAGTTCAGCGGCTGTGCGAGGAGAGCTACGCCGCGCTGTACGAGAGCGACCAGGCCGTGCTGGCTGGCCTGGGCGGCGTCTGGAAGCGCGTGGGGGAGCTGGCCGCCATCGACGCCCAGTTTGCGCCGTACGTGGAAGCGCGCGACGAGATCAAAGCGCGGCTCGAGGACCTCGCCCACTTCCTGCGCCGCTACGCGGACGGCATCGATGCATCGCCGGGCCGCCTGCAGCAGGTCGAGGATCGGCTCGCCCTGCTCGAGCGTCTCAAGCGGAAGTACGGGCCCACGCTGCAGGACGTCATCGAGCGGGGCCGCACGCTGGCGAGGGAGCGCGACCTGCTCACGGGAGCGGGGGAGCGCGCCGAAGATCTGCAGCAGGCGTTGGGCGAGGCGACCGATCGCTTTCTGAGGGCCGCGCGCGAGCTGTCGGGGAAGCGGCGCCAGGCAGCCGTCCGGTTCGCGCGCGAGATCGAAGCGCTGCTCGGCGACCTTGCGATGGCCCGCACGCGCGTCGAGGTCCGGTTCAACGCCGCCGAGCTGCCCGCCGAGGCGTGGAGCGACCGGGGCCTGGACGAGGCCGAGTTCTTCGTGTCGCCGAACCCGGGGGAGGACCTCCGGCCGCTGGCCCGCATCGTGTCGGGCGGCGAGCTGTCGCGGGTCATGCTGGCGCTGAAGACGCTGGCGGCCGGCGTCGAGGCCGGCAAGACGCTCATCTTCGACGAGGTCGACGCGGGCATCGGGGGGCGGGTGGCCGACGTGGTGGGCGCGCGGCTCCGCGCGCTCGGGCATCGTTTTCAGGTGCTCTGCATCACGCACCTGCCGCAGATCGCCGCGCGCGGGGATACGCAGTTTCGAATCGAGAAGCGCGTGCGCGGCGCCCGCACGGTCACCAGCGTCGGGCGCCTCGACGGGGCTGGACGCATCGAGGAAATTGCGAGAATGATCGGGGGAGCGGCGGTCACCGAGCCGGTCAGGGCCAGCGCCCGCGACCTGCTCGCGGCCGCCGGAAGAGACGAAGATACGACGAAAGGCGAAAGCGAAAGGCGTAAGCGAAAGGCGACGTAGACAAGGTGGCGAAGAAGTACCTGATCGAAACGTTCGGCTGTCAGATGAACGTCCACGACTCGGAGCGCATGGCTGGCCTGCTCGACCAGGCCGGCTACGAGCCGACGAGGGACGACCGCGACGCCGACGTGATCGTCATCAACACCTGCAGCGTGCGCGAGCACGCCGAGGAGAAGCTGTACACGCGCCTCGGCGAGCTGCGCGTGCTGGGCGAGGAAACCGGCCGGCGCGCGCTCGTGGCCGTGACGGGGTGCGTGGCACAGCAGGAAGGGGAGGCGCTGCTCAGCAGGACCAACGGCCGCCTGATCGACGTCGTCATGGGCACGCAGCGGCTCAAGATGCTCCCGCTGCTGCTCGAGAGGGCCGCCGACTCGCCGTTCGCCGAGGTCGACATCAGCGCCCGGGACGATGTGAGCTTTCCGCTGGGCATGACCAGGCGGAGCGACCCGGTCAAGGCCTACGTCACCATCATCGAGGGCTGCAACGACCACTGCGCCTTCTGCGTCGTCCCGTACACCAGGGGCCACGAGCGGATGCGCGCCCGGGCCGAGATCCTGGCCGAGGTGCGGCAGGCCGTCGACAGCGGCCGGAAGGAGATTCACCTGCTCGGCCAGATTGTCAACCACTACCGGGCGCCCGACGATCCGGGCTGCGACTTCGCCGACGTGCTCGCCGCGGTGAACGACATTGCCGGCGTGGAGCGGATCCGGTTCGCCAGTCCGCATCCGCGGCATACGGGTACCCGGTTGATCCAGGCCGTCCGCGACCTCGGCAAGGTGTGCAAGCACCTGCACCTGCCGGTGCAGTCGGGCTCGACGCGGGTCCTGCGGGCGATGCGCCGGCGGTATTCGCGCGAGCGGTATCTGGAGCTCGTGGCGGAGGTGCGGTCGGCCATTCCGGAGGCCACGCTATCGACCGATATGATCGTTGGCTTCCCGGGGGAGACCGTGGACGACTTCGAGCAGACGCTCTCGCTGACGGAGGCGGCGCAGTATCACAGCATGTTCTCCTTCACGTACTCGGCGCGGCCGAACACGCTGGCCGCGACGCGCATGCCCGACGCGGTGAGCGAGACAGAGAAGACGTCGCGTATCGTGGCGCTGCAGGCGCTGCAGCGCGAGATTCAGATGCGGCTGCACGCGCGGGCGATCGGCACCACGGTCGAGGTGCTGGTCGACGCGGTCAGCCGCCGGCGCGACGTGGAGATGTCGGGCCGGACGGGCGGCAATACGGTGGTCAACATGCCGGTGCCGCCGCGGCCGTCCGACCGCCCGACCCCGGCCGCCTGGATCGGACACACGGCACGGGTGTTGATACAGCGCGCGGGACCCAACAGCGTGTGGGGAGAAGTGGTGGGGCAGTCATGCTGATCGAGATGAGCATCAAGGGGCTGATGGTGGATCCCATCACCAACATGCCGATCGTCATCCTGAAGGACAAGCAGGGCGAGCGCGTGCTGCCGATCTGGGTGGGAATCTTCGAGGCCAACGCGATCGCGCTGCAGATCGAGAACATCGCGACGCCGCGGCCGATGACACACGACCTGCTGCGCAACATCATCACCGATCTCGACGGGCAGGTCGATCGGGTGGTCGTGTGCGACCTCAAGGACAACACCTTCTACGCCATCATCCACCTGACCGTGCGGGGCGAGCCGGTGGCGGTGGACGCGCGGCCGAGCGATGCCATCGCGCTGGCGCTGCGGACGCGGTCGCCGATCCTGGTGGAGGAGACCGTGATCGACAACGCCAAGACCGTCGACTTCGCGGCCGACCGCGCCGACAGCGAGCGGCTGCAGAAGTGGCTCGAGAGCCTCGACCCCGAGGACCTCGGCAAGTACAAGATGTAATGTCGGCCGGCCGACATTCCTCGATCGCGCACGCTGAAGCGTGCGCTCTCCACCAGGAGAGCGGCGGCTTCAGCCGCCGCGTCCTCCCGTCGGCGGCGCGCCGTTGTCGTTGACACCTCCTACCACAATCCCTAGAATGGGCGCGTTCTGCCTCCACAAGATAGTCCGGACCGGCGCCCATGATTGTCGCGATCGCCAACCAGAAAGGCGGCGTGGGCAAGACCACGACGGCCGTGAACCTTGCCGCCGCGCTGGCGATGCGCGGCCGCCGGACGCTGCTCGTCGACCTCGATCCCCAGGCCAATAGCAGCATCTCGTTTCTCGCCCACGACGCCATCGCGCGGAGCACCTACGATGCGCTTGCCGATCCGGCGGTCCCGCTGGCCGACGTCATCCAGCCCGCGCCCGTGGAGAACCTGTTCATCGCGCCCGCGCGCATCGGGCTGGCCAAGCTCGAGTCGCGCCTCGTGGGCGAGCTCGATGCGCACTTCAAGCTGAAGGACAAGATCGCCCAGCTCGACGGCCGGTACGACCACATCGTCATCGACTGTCCGCCCGCACTGGGGCTGTTGACGGTCAACGCCCTGGTGGCCGCCACGCACCTGCTGATCCCCATCCAGTCGTCCTACTTCGCGCTGGAGGGCACCGACGACCTGCTCGAGACGATCGAGAAGGTGCGCCAGCGCCCGAACCCCGCGCTGCGCATCCTCGGCGTGGTGATCACGATGCACGACAAGCGGACCGCCCTGGCGCGCGACATCCGCGAGCAGATCCAGAAGGTCTTCGGCGGCAAGGTGTTCAAGACCGTCATCACCAAGAGCGTGCGGCTCGAGGAGAGCCCCGCCTACAAGGAGTCGATCTTCACCTTCGCGCCGGAGTCGCCCGGCGCCACCGACTACTACAGCCTGTGCGCGGAGGTCATCGAACGTGTCGAAGCGCGGACTGCCTGAGACGATGCGGATGCGGCACGACCAGCACTATGTCGAGGCGCTGGCGGCCTCGGCGGGAACGCCCGTCGGCCGCCTGGTGCCGATCGAGCTCCTCGACCCCAACCCCGCGCAGCCCCGTCAGGTCATGGGCGACCTCTCGGAGCTGATGGCGTCGATCGCCGAGAAGGGCGTGATCGAGCCGCTCGTCGTCCGGCAGCGGGGCGAGCGCCTCCAGATCATCGCCGGCGAGCGCCGCTACCACGCCGCCGTGCAGGTCGGGCTCCGGGAGATTCCCGTCGTCCTGCGCGAGGCCGACGACGTCGAGATGATGGAGCTGGCGCTGGTCGAGAACCTCCAGCGCAAGGACCTGACGCCGTTCGAGGAAGCGGAGGCGCTGCAGCTGCTCGCGCAGAAGTGCCGCTACACCCACGAGGACATGGCCCGGAAGCTCGGCAAGTCGCGGACGGCCATCACCGAGGCGCTCTCGCTCAACAACATGCCCGAGGAGGTGCGAAACCTCTGCCGCCTGGCCGACATCTCCTCGCGATCGACCCTCCTGCAGATCGTCCGGCAGCAGGACCCGAAGAAGATGCAGGCGCTGGTGGAGCGGATGATCGCCCAGGGGGGCGTCACGCGCCAGGCCGTGCGCGCCGAGACGGCCAAGGCCAAGCCCGCACGGCCGCGGGCGTTCGTGTTTGCCTTCAAGCCGCCCACGAAGATCTTCAGCCTGCGCATGAGCTTCCGGAAGGGGCGCGTCGACAAGAGCGAGATCATCGACGCGCTGGAGGCCATCATCAGGGAGCTGCGGGCCTCGAGATAACGTGCCGTTCTCGCTTCTCGGTTCTCCGTTCTCCCCCCGGCCGATTTCTGCAACGTCGCATAATAGGCGTTATGTTAACTATTCGCCGAGGCTGGGTCAGGCCGTCCAATTGAGGGCCGCGAACCCCCGGTCCGGTACCTCCAGCTCGATGGGCCGATGGCGCGGATGGTGCTCCACCTCGACCCCCTCCCGCTGCAGCCCCACGAAGAACGCCACCGGGGCGTGCGTCGCCACGCCCAGGCACCGGAACGGCACGCGCACTTCCACAACCTCCCGCGCGGCCGCCGCGAGCCCCGGGCAGTCGCGTACGGACGGTTCCGCCGTCGCCATCCGTATCCGTTCCACGAGCCGCACGTCCAGCGGACCCCCCGTAGCCGCGCACTGCAGCTCGACGCGGAGGCCTGCGGGGGACACGAAGTTCAGGCTCAGCCCGACGCCCGGCTGGAGGAGATCTCGCGCGGGCACGCGTGCATCGATCCGCACGAACAGGTGCTCGAGGTCGAATCCGAACTCCACGAGCGCGATCCCAGGGGCAGGCTCGGCCACCTGGTGCATGGCTCCCGCCGTGGCGGCCACTTCCGCGCAGCCCGCTCCCACCCACTCGAAGTAGCTCGTGACCTCCCCGTCGATCGATGGCGCGATGAACCCGCTGGGCCGCTCGATGGCCACGCCTGGGGGCGCCGTCGTGATGTTGCTGACGAAGAGCTCTTCGGGAATCGGCCGCTCGAGCGCCCGGTAGACGTTGCGGACGTGCCGCCGGAACAGATCGTCGAACGCCAGGTCATGCTCCGACGAGTGGTCGTCGCCGTACCACCAGAACCAGTCGCTGCCTTCGGCGATGAGGA
>JACQTK010000259.1 GCA_016210845.1 Acidobacteriota bacterium
CTTGTCGTGGGTTGCCCCGGGTTCTCGTGAAGAGGCGCTGGTGCGACAGGTCGACTTCGATCGGCTGCCTGCGCACATTGCGGTCATCATGGACGGCAACGGCCGCTGGGCCGCGCAGCGGCACCTGCCGCGCGTGGAGGGGCACCGGGCGGGCATCGACGCGGTGCGCGACACGGTGGAGACCGCCGCGCGCCTCGGCATCAAGGTCCTCACGCTGTACGCGTTCTCCATGGAGAACTGGAAGCGGCCCGCGTCGGAAGTGAGCATGCTGATGCGCCTGCTCAAGCGGTATCTGCGGTCCGAGCTGAACACGCTCCTCACCAACGACATCCGCGTCCGCGTGATTGGCCGGATGGACGAGCTGTCGGCCGACATCCAGCAGGAGCTCTCGGACGCGATCGCCCGGACCTCGGGCTGCCGCGGCATGCTCTTCAACATCGCGCTCAACTACAGCGGGCGCGCCGAGATCGTCGACGCGGCGCGCCGTGCGATCGAATCGCGCGTCGCACCCGAGCAGCTCGACGAGGAGCGGTTCGCGGGCTTCCTCTACACCGCAGGGCAGCCGGATCCCGATCTGCTCATTCGCACGAGCGGCGAGATGCGGGTGAGCAATTTCCTGCTGTGGCAGATTGCCTACGCCGAGATCTACGTCACCGAGACGCTCTGGCCCGACTTCCGCCGCCGGCACCTGCTCGAGGCGGTGCTTGCGTACCAGAAGCGCGAGCGGCGGTACGGCGGCATCAGTCCGGCTCCGGCGGCCATCGGGGCCCAATGACCCCTCGAGGGGTGAGCGAGGCCGAAGGGTGACGCGGCTTCTCAGCGGGGCCGCCCTCGGGGCAGCCGCGCTTGCCGGCATCCTGTTCCTTCCCTCTTCGGTCCTTCGCGTGGTGGCCTGTCTGGTGGCGGCGCTCGCGGCGCGTGAGTACGTCCGAATCATCGACATTGCCCGGACCGGCGGCGCCTCGGGCGCGGGGCGCACCACGCCTGGGGAAGTGCCGCTCCTGCTGCTGGTCGCGCTGACGGCGTGGTGGCTGTTCGATCCGGGCCTGGACGATCTGCTGTCGCTGCTCCTGCTGGGCCTGGGATGGGTGGCCATCGAGGTGGTGTTTCGGGGCCTTCGGATCGACCAGGCCTCGGCCCGGTTCTTCGCGGCGCTCTACCTCGGCCTGCCGCTCGGCCTGCTGGCGGGCACGCACGCCCTCGGCGGCCGCACGGCCACCCTGCTGCTGCTGGCCACGGTCGTCGTCAGCGACACGGCTCAGTATTATTGCGGCCGGCTGCTGGGCCGGCATCTCCTGGCGCCGGCGATCAGCCCGAAGAAGACGATCGAGGGCGCGGTCGGAGGATTCGTGGTGGCGACGATGTTCATCACGGTGGCCGGTGGGTGGGCGCTGCCCCTCGCCCGGCCGTCGCGTCTGGCGCTGCTCGGCGTCGTCATGGTGGCGCTCGGGATCTGCGGCGATCTCTTCGAGTCGCGCCTCAAGCGCGCGGCAGGGATGAAGGACAGCGCCGAGCTGATTCCAGGACACGGCGGCGTGCTGGATCGCATCGACGCGCTGCTGTTCGCCACGCCGCCGTTCTACCTCTACTTGCGGGCAGTCGTGTGAAGAGCCTCGCGATTCTCGGGTCCACGGGATCGATCGGGCGCAGCGCGCTGGCCGTGGTCGACGCGCACGCCTCCCGCCTGCGGGTGGCGTCGCTGGCCGCGGGCGACAACGCGGACCTGCTGGCCGAGCAGGTCGAACGCTACCGCCCCGACGTGGTCGCGATGGCTGCGCGCGAGGGTGTCGGGCGCTTCGAGCGGCTGTGCGGGACGCGGCCCGCGGTGGTCGCGCACGGGGCCGAGGGACTCATCGCCGTCGCGACGCATCCGTCGGTCGACATCGTCGTCTGCGCGTCGGCGGGCACCGCCGCGCTCGAGGCGGTCCTCGCGGCCATCGAGGCGGGCAAGACGATCGCGCTGGCCAACAAGGAGGTGCTGGTGATGGCGGGCGCGCTCGTCACCGAGGCCGCGCGGCGCCGCAGCGTCGACATCCTCCCCGTGGACAGCGAGCACAACGCCATCCATCAGTGCCTGCACGGCCGAACCCGCGCGGAGATCCGCCGGATCATCCTCACGGCGTCGGGCGGACCGTTCAGGAACCATCCGATCGGCACGCTCGATCGCGTGGGGCCGAAGGCCGCCCTGCAGCACCCCACGTGGCGCATGGGCCGGAAGATCACCATCGACTCGGCCACGCTGATGAACAAGGGCCTGGAGGTGATCGAGGCCCACTGGCTGTTCGGCGTCTCGGCCAGCCAGATCGACGTCGTCGTGCACCCGCAGTCGATCGTGCACTCGATGGTGGAGCTGAACGACGGATCCGTGATCGCGCAGCTCGGCGTCACCGACATGCGGCTCCCGATTCAGTACGCGTGCTCGTATCCCGAACGATGGGCGTCGCCCCTGCCGCCGCTCGACCTCACCCGTGCGGGCCGGCTGGAGTTCTTCGCGCCGGATCGCGATCGCTTTCCCTGCCTCGGGCTGGCCTATCGGGCGCTGCGCACGGGCGGGACGCTGCCCGTGGTCCTGAACGCCGCCAATGAGATTGCCGTCGAAGTCTTTCTGGAGGGAAAGCTCGGCTTCACGGCCATCCCGCGCGTCATCGAGCGGACCATGGACGCGCACGCCGTGGAGCCGGTGTCGACTTTGCAGGTGGTTCGGCGGGTGGACGACTGGGCCCGCGTCCAGGCCCGCGATGCGGCCCGCGCGTTAGAATTGCTGGTGTAGGGGCCGGCCTGTCGGTCGGCCCCGTGAGGTTTTCTTGACCACTCTCCTTGCCTTCTTGTTCGTCCTCGGCGTGCTCGTGTTCGTCCACGAGCTGGGCCACTTCCTGGTGGCGCGGAGGCTCGGCGTCCGCGTCCTGACGTTCTCGCTCGGATTCGGCCCGAAGCTGCTCAAGGTGCGCCGCGGCGACACGGTGTACTGCGTGAGCGCCATCCCGCTCGGCGGCTACGTGAAGATGGCCGGCGAGAACCCGGACGAAGCCCGCACGGGGCGAGACGACGAGTTTCTCTCGAAGTCCGTCAGCCTTGAAAACGGCGACGGAGCCGAGATGGCCGCCCTGGC
>JACQTK010000268.1 GCA_016210845.1 Acidobacteriota bacterium
CGGCCAGTCGACCTTCATGGTGGAGATGCAGGAGACCGCCAACATCCTGCACGCCGCCACGTCGCGGAGCCTCGTGGTGCTCGACGAGATCGGCCGCGGCACCGCCACCTTCGACGGCCTCAGCATCGCGTGGGCCGTGGCGGAGTACCTGGCCACGAACCCCACAGCGCGGCCGAAGACGCTGTTCGCCACGCACTACCACGAGCTGACCGACCTCGCCGACGCCCTTCCTGGCGTGGTCAACGCGCACGTCGCCGCCCGCGAATGGAAGGACGGCATCGTCTTCCTGCGGAAGATCGTCCCGGGCCGGTCCGACCGCAGCTACGGGATCCAGGTGGCGCGGCTGGCGGGGCTGCCGCCCTCGGTCGTGGCGCGGGCCAAGGAGATCCTGGCCGGGCTCGAGCGCGACGAGCTGTCGCGGAGCGGCCGGCCCACGCTGACAGGCGCCCCGAGCGACGCCGACACACGGCAGCTTGGGTTGTTTGCGCTGCCTGCCGATGTCGGCTTGGCACCTCACGGCGCTGTCGCCGCGGGGGCCCCGCGGGAGGTCGGCCCGAGGGTCGACAAGACGGCGGCAACGCGCGATGATGAACTGAGACGGCGCCTGACGGCGATCGAGGTCGACGAGACGACGCCGCGGCAGGCGCTGGAGCTGCTGGCCGAGCTCAAGAAGCTCGCGGATTGATGTCAACTCCCAACGCCGCAACGTCCAACTCCCAATGGCGAATGGCTCGGTGGCCGCGCCTGTGCGCACGTGTGGGGATTGGGAGTTGGCTGTTGGGGGTTCTCGTCGTGAGCGGTTGCGCACGTTCTCAGGCAACCGCGAACGACGACATCCTGCGCGTGATCATTCGTGCGTCGCCGGTCAACTTCGATCCGCGGATCGGCACCGACGAGAACTCGCAGCGCGTGCACCAGCTCGTCTACGACCACCTGCTGGCGATCGACGATCGGCTGCGCGTGGTCGCCGGGCCGCCCGCGCTCGCCGCGTCGATGGACAACCCGGACCCACTCACCTACATCGTCCGGCTGCGGCCTGGCGTGCGGTTCCACGACGGCCACGAGCTGACGGCGACGGACGTCGTCTATACGTTCGGCAGCTTCCTCGATCCCGAGTTCATCTCGGCGCGCAAGGGCGCCTACGCGACAGTGAAGTCCGTCAAGGCCCTGGACGACTACACCGTCGAATTCAAGCTGAAGGAGCCGTTCGGCTCGTTTCCGATCCAGCTCGTGATGCACGTCGTGCCCGACGGCGCTGGCGAGTCGCTCAGGACGTTTCCGATTGGTACCGGGCCGTACCGATTCGTCCGCTACGTCGTGGACGATCAGGTGGAACTGACGGCCTTCGAGGGCTACTGGGACGGCCTTCCCCAGAACGCGGGCGTGACGCTGCGGATCGTTCCCGACGAGACGATGCGCGGGCTGGAGCTCCGAAAGGGCACGGCGGACCTGACCGTGAACGACGTGTCCCCCGACATCGCCTACCAGCTCGAGAAGAGCGGCGTGCAGGTCATCAAGGCTCAGGGCGTGGATTACCTCTATCTCGGGCTGAACATGCGCGACCCCGTGCTCGCCGACCGGCGTGTGCGGCACGCCATCGCGTACGCCATCGACCGGCAGGCGATCGTCGACTACCTCCGCCGCGGCCTCGCGCGGCCGGCCGTCGGCGTGCTGTCGCCCGTGGCGTGGGCGTTCGAGCCGGACGTCCGTCAGTTCGGCCACGACGTCACGCGCGCGAAGCAGCTCCTCGACGAGGCCGGCTATCCGGATCCGGATGGCGACGGGCCGCGGCCGAGGCTGCGGCTGTCGCTCAAGACCTCAACCGACGAGTACTTCCGGCTGCAGGCCACCGTGATCCAGCAGAACCTGCGCGAGGTGGGGATCGACGTCGACGTGCGCTCCTACGAGTTCGCCACGTTCTACGCCGACGTGCTCAAGGGCAACGTGCAGATGTACCAGCTCCAGTGGGTCGGGGTGACCGACCCCGACATGCTCCGGCGCGTGTATCACTCCACGCAGGTTCCGCCGGTGGGGTTCAATCGGATCTACTACACCAACCCGGAAGTCGATCGCCTGATCGATCTGGCCACGGCGGCGACAACGGACGAGAACCGGCGGAAGTACTACGGCGAGGTCCAGAAGATCGTCGCGGAGGATGCGCCGTACATCAGCCTCTGGTACAAGACCAACGTCGCCGTGGCGCGCCCCAACCTCCACAACGTGCGGCTCACGCCGCAGGCGAGCTTCTGGACGTTGAAGGACGTGCGGAAGGTGGCGCCGTACGGACCCGCGTTCTCGGGGCCGTCTGATTCGCCCGGCTCACAGCCTGGATCGTAGCAGCGGCCGGATCTTCACCGAGGGTCGCAGAGGCGGACCTTCAGGTCCGCCTCACTCTCGCCTAACTCCCGAGCTCCGCGCGCGCTTCCGCCGAGTACGGCGACGTCGGGTGCTCGTCCACGATCTGCGTGAACGTCTTGCGCGCCTCTTCCTGGTTGCCCTGCGCGGCGTAGGCGCGCGCCAGCTCCATCAGGATCGCATCCTTCGGCAGCTCCTCGTCCGGGCTCGCCGCCAGCTCCTTCCACGCCGCAATGGCGGCATCGAGCTGCCCAGCGCGCATCTGCGTGTCGGCCTTGCCGAGCCGCGACATGCGCCCGTAGAGACCGTTGGCGCCCGCGCGCGCGATGACGTCGTCGAACGCGTCAATCGCTTCCTGGTGCCGGCCGAGCGCGGCGAGGGAGGTGGCGTAGTGGTAGCGCGCCGTGATGCCCGCCTGTCGGTCGGGATAGGCGTCGGCGGCAGTCTTCAGCTTGGGGAGCGCCGCCATCAGCTTGGCGGATTCGGTGGCGTAGGTGCCGACGGCGCCGAGGGTCGCGGCCGCAGGCACCTCACCGGGCGCGTCGGCGTTCGCCGACACGGGGATGACCTGAGCGTTGAACGTCACCATGGCGTCGGCGAGCAGCGCCTGGGCCCGAGCGTCGATCTGCCGCTGCCACGCCACGGAGCCGCCGATGCCTGCGCCGACGACGAGGATCACCGTCAGCGCCACCGTCAACTGTTTCTTGCGCGTCTCGAGCGCCGCGCGCGCCGCGATGATCGACTGCGCCAGCTCGTTCTCTTTGAGATGATGCCGTTCCTTGCGTTTCATGGCGTCCTGCCTGAAGTCTGAGGCCTGAGCCCTGGGACCTGGGGCCTGGGCCTGATTCTTGTGGCGTCCCAGGGCGGATGCGTGCGGCGTTACCTGCGCTTCCCTTTGGGGACGAGATGTTCATTCTAACGCCTGCGGCCTAAGAGCTGCTCGCTGTATGGATGGGACAGGAACAGCTCAGAGTGCGACGGGTCGGCAAGGCGACTTGGTTCCCGACGTCGGGAACGAAGGGTCCCTGCGTCTGACCGCGGGAGGGATCGTGACAACGGGCTGCATCCCAGGCGCATCCGACTTCGGAGACTCACGCTCCACCAACAACAAAGCGGCCGACCCTGTTGAGGAGTCGGCCGCCACGACGATCGCGGCTGCGGGGCACCATCCCGAGCCGCGCGAGCGCGGAGGCTGTGATTCTCGCACAGGCCGGCCCGCTCGTGAAACGCGCCGTCCGGATGGCGCCTTACAAAATGAACCGGTACTCGGTCACGCACGCACGTTTTACGCGGGGACTACCAGTGAAGCTTCGCCTCAAACCGACAAAAGGAGGGTTCGATGACGCCCAACATCGCCGACATTATCCGTCAGCACGTCACGCTTTCGGTGAGCTGTATCGACCGGCTCTATCTGCACGCCTACATGCCCAAGCGCCAGACGTCTGGTGGCTTGTGCTCCTTCCTCCACGATCATCACGGCAATCCGATCCCATCGTCCGCACTCTTCCGCCCGATGCATGACAGATTCCTGCAGGCGGTCGAGACGTTCGCGGGCCAGCACGGTATTCCCACCGTAGAGTTCAAGCCTGGGCAGCGGAAAGATGACATCGTGGCCGACTACCGCGCTCGATTTACCACCCGTGAGGGGGTCGTGGTGCTGGCCCAGGAGGAGAAGGTCGCAGCCCGCGACTGACAACAAGACCAGAAGGTCTCAGAGAAGGGAGCGTGGGCGTTTACGCACGACGTGCGCGAGTCGACTTGCGCCCCGCGGCCCTGCGAGCCGGCCGTGTGGACCTCGACTCCAACCCGGCCTCTGCCAATCGCATAAACCTCTCCGGCCGCAGCAGGCTTGCAACGGAGATGTCTTCGTCAATCGCCTCCCAGTGGATACCGATGCCCCCACCGATTGGCTCCCATTGTCTTCGCTGCCGTGGAGTAGCCGCCACCAGACGAGGAAACCATTCCAGAGGCACGGAGACGGAGCGTCCATCGTCGAGCACAACGGTCAAGGCGTCGTCGGAGCACGACCCATCGCGACCTCTCAGGCAATTAACGCGTGATTGCGCTGACCCGGTGGAGGTGTCCGTGCGAGCCTCCGCGGTAGAGGCCACCCTTTCACCGGGCGGACGGGTTCGTGAGAACCTGCAGATAGCCCACGAGCGCATCGAGATCGCTCGACGCAAGCATCCGGCCCCAGGGAGGGCACTGCGGAGATCGCCCAACGGCGGCGCTCCCGCCCTCGATGATCCGCCTCCAGTATGACGGCTGATGCAGCTTGAGGGACTCGGAGAAATCCGGCGGCTCGGGGTCAAGGTTGTACGCATTCTGTCCGTCGCCCTGGCCCGCGTCGCCGTGACAGGTCGCACAGTAGCGCGCGAAGAGTCGCTTGCCGTCCGTCTGCTCGCGCGTGAGGCCCTCGTCCCGGGCACGCTCCGTAAACACGTTGATCAACGGGTCGGCGTAGAGCGCCTCGCTCTCCTTCCGGCATGCGGCCCCCGAAGCGGCGACAACGGCAACGATGAGCAGCGCCGACAGGGTACGGAGGAACCGTGTCATCGCGTCCTCCCGCCGACGCCGGACGTGAGGCTCATGAGGTAGGCCGCGAGATCCCGTGCCTCCTCCGCTCTGAGTCCATAGTTCGGCTGTAGCGTGCCAGGCTTCCATCCTTCGGGGTCCGTTAACCACGCTTCGATCCATCCCGGCTTGAGCCGTCGTCCAGAGTCGCCTAGATCGGGGCCCACGTAACCGCCCCGGCCCCCGACAATGTGGCAGCTTCGGCAACCGAGGGCCTCAAACAGCCGCTCTCCGCGCCGTGTGGCTTCCGGGTCCGGCTTGAACGGCCCGTCGAGCGAATCATCCACGAAGACCGTCGACATGTAATCGGCAAGCGTGCGCGCTTCCTCGGCGGTCATTCCGAACTTGGGCATGCGCTCCTCGATGCCCACGCGAACGGCACCAGGGTTCTGGAGATAGTCGATGAGGTAGGTACGTTGGAGTTGACTGCCGATGCGATCGAGCGGAACCGTCGACAAGGTACCGCCCGAGCCGCCTACCCGATGGCACGAGAGGCAGCGGTAGCGGCTCACCAGCGCGCCAAACGCTCCTTGAGGCTGATAGGGCTCAGGCTGGGGCGCCGTTGTGACTCGCGATGCGGGGAGCTCCGTCTTTCGAATGCTGAGCAAGCCGATAACCACGACGGCGGCCTCCATCTCAGTGAACGCGTAGGTCGGCATTCGCGACGCAGCCAGAAGAGCGTCCGGTTCTCGCAGCTTCAGGAACAGCCAGTTGGGCAACGTCGGGACGACAGTCTTGCCTTTGAACTCGGCCGGCTCGACCGGCTTGTCGCCAACGCCGACCAGACTTGGTCCAATCTTCGGCAAGTTCTCCATTCCGGCGAAGCGGTGACACCCGTAGCAGCCGTGACGGACGAAGGCCTCACGCCCCTGCTCGACGAGTGTCGGACTCTGGTATCGGAGGTCGGGTGTTGCACTCGGCTCCGTGGAACCGAGGAGCTCGGTCGTCAAGTACGCCACCAAATCCCGAATCTCTTCGTCAGTGAAGCGGTATCGGAGCATCACCGCGTCGGGCTGATCGCGCATCGGATCCTTCAGGAAGCTGAACAGCCATTCCCGCCGGACCTTGCTGGCGACGGCAGACAGGTCCGGGCCGAGCGTGCCGCCGCGACCGTCGACCATGTGGCAAGTCACACAGCGCGCCTCGCCAAAAAGCGTGCGACCACGCTGCGGGTTGGCCTGTCCCCAATCGATCGCGGACGAGTCGAGCGGAGCCACCGCACGCTGGGCGAGCAGAAACGCGCTCAGCCCCGCGATCTCGTCGGGCGTCAGGCGGAAGTTGGGCATCCGTGCCTGCGACAGATAGTCGCTGGGGTTCGCCAGCCAGACGTTGACCCAAGCCGGCTGCAGCTTGTAGCCGACGCTTTCCAGACGCGGGGCGCGGACCTCCGCGCCTGAGAAGCCGGGAATGTCGTGGCAGGCCGCGCACCCGGCGCGCGCGATCTGCTCGCGTCCTGAGGTTAACCAGAACGCCTGAGGCACCACGCGCTGGCGATGGCATGTGCCGCAGTTGGCCTCAATCAACTCGCCGGCACGAATGGGCTCGGGCCAGTATGGAACCCGATGGTGCGCCGCGTCCGCGTGGGTGGTGGCCTCTCCCTGACCTCCATGGCAGACCGTGCACCCAAATCGATCCGGGGAGTGAGTCCGCAGCCACGCACCCGGATGCGCGGTGAACGGCTGCGGCGCGCTCGCGAAGGACGGGTCGTCCACGCCCAGATGGCACGTCGTGCAGCGATCGACGCGATCGAGATCCGTCAGCCAGATCTGCTGGATTCCGCCCACCGGCGGTGCCAGGCTGAGCGCGTGGGGATCCTTCACTCGCCGTTCGAGCCGCCTGAATTGCGCCTGGATGGTGCGCCACTCGGCCAGGTACTCCTTGAAGAACACCCAGGCAAAAATCGCCAGAAACGCGACGCCCAGGACGGCGAATGCCTGGTGCAAGCGGAGCGGTGAGGTCTGGGGGTTGCGCATGGCCGATCACCCGGTCCAAGGCCACACCCACGCCCAGTTCGTCCCGCGGAAGTAGGTGCCAATCAGCGTCAGCAGGATCGCGACCGATGCCAGCACACCAAAGATCCAGTTCGCCCACCGGCGCTCAGGGGCGAACCAGACGCCGACGCCACGCGGAGCCGAATCGAGATACGGCGTCAAGAGCAACAGGAGCACCACGATCGTTGGCACCAATACGCCGCCGATGAACGCGCTGTAATGGACCAGCTCCTGAAGGCCAAGAAAATACCAGGGCGCCTTGGCGGGATTCGGCGTGCGCGTCGGATCGGCGAGCTCCTCGAGCGGCGCATCGAACAGGAGCGAGACGACGTGCAGCACGACCAGAAGCGCGAGCAGGACGATCAGCTCGCGATACAACAGGTGCGGCCACGCCATGACCTCGTCTTCCGCTTCCGGGTCGGTTTCCTCCACCGGCAGGGCCGGCCGATCGGTTAGCGCCATCAGCCCGTAGCTCCGTGTCGAGGCGGGGAATCGTCCGGAGCGCTCTTCTTCGACCGGCGCCGGTTCGGGGCGCGCGGGCGCGCTCAGCCCGTCCTTCCGCACGCGGAAGAAATGCACCCCGACCAAGCCGACGGCGATGGCGGGCAGGATCACGCAGTGTAGTACGTAGAACCGCAGCAACGTAGCCGGGCCGATCACGTTTCCACCCAGAAGCAGGTACTTCAGGTAGTCGCCGAGCCAGGGCGCATAGCTGGCCATGTTCGTCCCGACGGTGATGGCCCACAATGACAGTTGGTCCCACGGCAGCAGGTAGCCGGTGAAGGACAGGAAAAGCGTCAGAAGAAAGAGGCCCACCCCGACCACCCAATTGAACTGGCGAGGGATCTTGTACGCGCCGGTAAAGAACACCCGACACATGTGAAGAAACACCGCAATCACCATGACGTGGGCCGCCCAGCGGTGCATGTTCCGGAGCACCATCCCAAACGTGACCACAAACTGCAGGTCTTTCATGCTGCGATAGGCGGCCAGAGGGGTCGGGATGTAGTACAGCATCAGTGCGATGCCGGTGATGATCAGGACGCCGAACAGATAGAAGCTGAGGAGCCCAAGACCCAGCGTATAGGACGGGCGCAGGCTGTGCGGCTGCACCTTGGCCGAGTGGATGTGCAGGAAGAAGCTGGAAATCATGGCGGCCGCGCGGTCCTTGTCCGTTCGCGGCCAGCCGACCCGGAACACGGAACGGCCGACGCTCCGCAACCACAGGCGCAGTCGTGCCGCATCCGGCATCTCAGACCTTGAACCGATAATCGGGGTCGACGGTCCGCCGCTCGTCGACCACGAGCTCACCGCGCGGCGACAGGCTCAGGCCGAACCACGCCAGCGGTCGGGGCGCCGGGCCGCTCACCACCTGCCCATTCAGATCGAATCGGCTTCCATGACAGGGACAGGCGAATCCTTCGCCCGCAACGAAACGCACGTTGCATCCCAGATGCGTGCACACCGACGAGATGGCATAAAAGCCCGCAGAGCTGTTGAACACGAACAGCCGGCGATCAGGGAGAAAGCTCGGCTCCCCCGCTGGAAAATCTCCGGGATGTCCCGCCGGAAACCGGCTGGCTGGTTCGTACAGGACGTTCGGAAACAGATAGCGCACCGTAGCCCCGAGGAACCCCAGAACCCCGGCAACGACGGCGCCCGTGCCGGTCGTGAATAGAAAACGCCGACGCGTCATCGGCCAGGTCAGCCTCATCCCACGCGCTCCATTTCTTCGGCAAAGAGCTGCAGCGTCGAGGCGGGGCTGTCGTCGATCTCGAGCAGCTCCATTGTCACGGCGCCGGTCGGGCACCGGTCCGCGCAGAGGCCACAGCGGATGCACCGCTCTTCGTCTTTCAGGATTGCGCCACCCGCCGGCGTGACCTCGAGCACCTCACGCAGCGCATCGAGCCCCGGCACGCCGCGAAGTCGATCGAGCCGCACCAGCTTCAGGCAGTTTTCGGGGCAGATATCGACACACCCACCGCAGAGAATGCACTTCTCGGAATCGAAAATCGGGCTGACGTTGCACCAGAGACAGCGCGATCCCTCGGTCCGAGCTTGCGGCTCGGGATACTCGAGCTCGACTTCCCGGAAGCCGGTCCGCCGCTGGACGGGCAGACACGGAACTGGCTGCCGTGGGACGCGGTCGTAGTCCTCCGCCCAGCGGCTCAGCTTCAACGGACGAAAGCGCAAGGGCGCCCGCGGCCACGGGCCGCCGCCCAGAGACCGATGGATGGCGAGCGCGGCGCGCTTGCCGTCCGCTGTCGCTTCGATAATGCTGCGGGGACCGAACGCCAGGTCGCCTCCGCAAAACACACCGGGCTTCGTCGTTGCGAGCGTCCGGGCATCGACATGCACCAGGCTGCGCGGCGTCGTTGCGATGTCCTGATCGCCGGCAAGGGCGGACAGATCAGGCGCCTGGCCGATGGCCAGAATTACCGTGTCGCAGTCGATCTGACGGTCGGTGTCGGGCACAAAGGTCGGGTTGAAGCGGCCTCGCTCATCGAAGACTGACGCGACATCGTGCGTCTGCAGCGCGACGACCTTGCCGTTCTTGCCGAGAAACTGCTTCGGCCCTCTTCCGGCCACAAAGCGAACCCCCTCCTCTTCCGCCGCTGCAATTTCCTCCGGCGACGCCGGCATTTCGTGGCGGCGTTCGAGACACACGACCGTCACCTGGCGCGCGCCGAGGCGCAGCGCGGTGCGCGCTGCATCGATCAATGCGTTGTCATAGCCCCATGATTGCAGCAGCGCTTCCGCGCCGGGCGGGACATCGTGCGCGGCGTCGCTCGTCTCATAGCGCAACGCGGTCCGTGCCACGTCGACAGCGACGTTGCCGCCACCGACCACCACGACACGGGTGCCGAGCTCCACGTGATAGCCGAGATTCGCGTTGAGCAGGAAATCGACGCCGTTGACGATGCCATCGAGCTCGGCCCCAGGAATAGCCAGCTCGCGCCCGCGCGTCGCGCCGAACCCCAGGAACACGGCCGCGTACCCGGTGCCGAGCAGATCGCTCACGGAGAAATCGCGACCGAGCCGCCGGCCGGTCTGGATATCGACGCCCATGCGAACGACGCGATCGACTTCAGCGCGGATCAGGTCGCGCGGCAGGCGGTAGCTGGGAATACCCTGGTAGAGCATGCCCCCGACGACCCCTGCCGCTTCCAGAATGGTGACCTGATAGCCAAGGTACGCCAGCTCGTAGGCACACGCGAGCCCGGCCGGCCCTCCCCCGACGACGGCCACGCGTGCAGGGTGACCGTCCACACGCACGGCAACGCCGAGCGGCGCCGGCTCCTCGGCGGCGCGGCCGCCCACCGCGCTCTCGACGCCATGGCGCTCGGTCAGCGTGCG
This sequence comes from Acidobacteriota bacterium, assembly GCA_016210845.1. Taxonomy (GTDB): domain Bacteria; phylum Acidobacteriota; class Vicinamibacteria; order Vicinamibacterales; family UBA2999; genus JACQTK01. Next base: position 10,278 of record JACQTK010000268.1, read on the forward strand.
CTTGAGCGCCCGAATCGAAATCGGCTGATCGATCGCTCCCCGGCGGCAGCGGCTCTCGCAGGGATGCGCGCACACACGCGCACACACGGATGCCAGCGGGTTCGGCGCCCGGGCGGTGTCATGGCCGCGCCGGAATTCGCCCCGCGCCGCGGCGCGCACGTATGCGCCGGCGTTGGTGCGGACCGGACAGGCGCGGCGGCAGCTGATCAGATCGAGAAAATAGCGCGGCGTGGAAACCGTGGCCGCATAGTGCGCCTCCATCGATCACTCTCACCGAGCCATGGTGATGTTGACAGTGGTTGCTTTCCCGTCCTCCACCGTGACAGACTGCTCGAATTTCTTGAGCCGTTCGCCCCAGCCCACGAGCGTGTACGTGCCCGCCGGGACATCCTTGATCTCGAACTGTCCCGATGCGTTCGTCGTCGCAAAGTAGGGGGTGTCCAGGACAACGACGTAGGCGACCATCTCGGTATGCACGCGGCAGAGCTGCGTGTACACGCCGGGCTTCTTGTATGTGTACTCGCGCGTGTCCCCCTGCGGCCACGTGCCGAGGTTGTACTTGCCTTCCGGTGAAAAGACGTTGTGTGGCAACGGATCGCTGTTCAGAAACTTCACCGTGGTGCCCGTCACGACCGGAAGGACGAATGGAAGAAACACCATTCCCTTCTGATCCATCTCGATCGGTTTCTTGGGGGGCGTCACGGTCAGGCCCGGCGCCCGTAGGGACAGGACGATGTTGGCGCTCGTCCGCACGCCTTTGGCGGTCACGGTACCGGTGACGCTCCCGTGGTCGGCCGACGCGACCGCCACCGACATCACGATCGTCGAGGCGATCACTGCCGCGGCTGCTGCAAGGGTTCTCTGCATCGGTCACCCTCCTGGCATGCCGGGCACACGCCGGCACGCCGTCCTGTGGCTCAGAAGCCGAAGTCAATCGCCGCGAGATAGCGGTCGTGTCCTTCCCCCGGGCCATCGAGCCGCATCTGGGCTTCGACGGTGAACTTGATGTTCGCCCGACCGAGGATGGTCAGCGCCGGCACGAGGAATTGCTGGTTTTCGGGATCGGCTCGTACCGCAAAATCCTGGGCCGTTTCTCCATACCGAAGGATGCCGACCAGCCAGGGGAACACCGTGTAGTTCGCCTCGGCGAACCAGTTGTCGGTGTCAATCGCTTCGCCCGTTCCTCTCGGGTCGTCGTCGGCCTGCCGGAAATAGAGGCCGAACACGTTGAGATCCTTGAACCACCAGTCGAATTCCACGCCGACGAGGTGGAAGCTGTTGTCGATCGCCGAGTTTGCCCTGACCGTCACGAGTCCGGTGCCCGGCGTCCCACTGAGCGCCATGACGCTGCCCTCGTAGGTGTTGGTGGACCTTCCGTTGTACGCAAAGACGCCC
>JACQTK010000262.1 GCA_016210845.1 Acidobacteriota bacterium
CTTCTGCAAATCCTGAGCGTCACGCTTTTCGAGAAAATGCCCATTTCTACGGCTGTTTTTGATGTCGCCTCCCAATTCGATGCAATCGAAGACGCTAACCAGTTGCCCCTGTTCGACTTATGACCGGACACCAGTGGTGAGCCACGGCCCCGGCGGGTCGATATTGGGCGGGAGGACGGCCAGAAGCAGGTCCGACAGGCGCTGCCGCAGCGCGCTGAGCGGCGCGAGCTCTTCTTCTGTGGGCACCTCGGGCATCACCTCGACGCGCGCGAGGCGATACACCCGCCGCTGGTCTTCGCCGACGACGCGGAACTTGGTCAGGCCGCGCAGGACGATGGTGTAGCGGCCGTCGGGCAACTGCTCGTACTCCTCGATCTCGCCCGCACAGCCGATCTCGTAGATGGGCGGCCGCCCTTCGTAGTCCTTCTCGAACCCCGGGCGCAGCAGCACCATGCCGATGATGCGGTCGCCCGTCAGCGCATCGGCCACCATCTCGCGGTAGCGAGGCTCGAAGATGAACAGGGGCCGCGCCACTCCAGGGAACAGCACCGCCTCGGGGAGCGGAAAGAGCGGAATCACCGACGGCAGCTTCGCCGCATCCGCGGCCGCATCGCGCGGCGGATTCTGGGCCCCGGCCACGGCCGGTAGGCCCAGCAGGGCCACCAGCGCCAGCGCGCACGCAGGCTTGCGGACGTTCACGCCCGTCCCGCCTGGGCGAACGGGCTCTCATCGGCGCTCGGCCCGTAAATCGACGGCACGGGCACGTCGAGCAGCCGGAGATAGACCGACAGCTGCCCGCGATGATGGTACCAGTGGTTCAGCACGATGGACCGCACGATGCCGATCTTCGGCGCTGAAAAAGCCACGGCTCCCCCCACCTTCAGCGTCCACATGGCCGTTGCGGCGGCGTCGTCCAGACCGCTCAGAATCTGCTTCGCCTTCGCCCGACCCTCGTCATGGGCCCTCACGATGTCCGCGAGGGTCTCGGGCTGCGGCGGCAGGCTGGTAAACTCCTCGGGCGTCATCTCGAACTCGTCGCTCAACAGCATGCCCGCCACGTCCCCCGGGGTCGTGGCGACGTGAAGGGCCAGCTGGCCGAGCGACATCGATTTGCCGTGGGGCTTCCACGTCAGGCGATCGCCGGGCACACGCTCCAATACCCGCTTCGTGGTGGCGGCTTCCTGGTCGAGCTCCATCAGGATGGAATCAACGATGCGCATGTGCCCCTCCTTGTGCGCCACGTGGCGCTGATTATCGAGTCCCCTTCACGTGCCGCACCGACGCGGATACCAATCGTCATTCTGTCTGAACTCTATCAGTTCGTTCCATGGGGAACTCTGATAGTCCTGTGAGCGCACCCAGTCGTCCTGCTCGTATCCCGGGAAGGTGAGCCTCTCGACGTGCAACGCCCGGACGAAGCGCTGATGGTTGTTCGCCGCCGAATCAATGAGATGCCCGAGGATCTCCTTGATGGACCAGACGTCCGGTCCGAGCTTCGCCGCAGCCGTCCCCCCGGCGATCATCCGCAGCTGGACGCTTGCGTCGTCCACGACCTGCATCAGCTCGTCGGCCAGGAGCTTGATGCGGTTGGGCCTCATCACGACGAACCGGGCCCCCTCAGAATCTCGGAGCACGCGGAGCCGCCCGGTCTCTGGCACCTCTCTCGAGAACTCGACGGTTCCACCGAGCTTTCGTGCCTCGGCAACGCAGGCGTCGTCATCGCGCACGGAGAAGAAGACGCTCCACTGCGGCGTGACGCCCCAGTCGGGCCCGAACTGGATCGCCCCCGCGACCGAGTTCCCGTCGATGGTGAAGACCGTGTAGGGAGGGCCGTACTTCATGGTTTCCCGGATCGGCGACGCGCCACCCGAGCGCAGCGCCGTAGAACCGCGCGGCGAGGCGGGCGTCCGACGTGTTCAGATCGGCGAAGCAGAACGATCCGGGCGGGTACGGCGGGGCCATGGCTGAGGATCAGAGCCAGCGGCTGATAGCAACCTTCTTGTCCGTGTAGAACTCGAACGCGTCGCGGCCGTGCACCTTCAGGTCGCCGAAGAAGCTGTCGCGCGCGCCGCCGAACGGAAAATACGCCATCGGCGCCGCCACGCCGATGTTGACGCCCACCATCGACGCCGTGGCGCGGTGCGCGAACTCGCGCGCCGCCTTCCCGCTCGACGTGAAGATCGACGTCGCGTTGGCGTTGGGATGCGCGTCCATGATCCGGAACGCCTCGTCCAGATCCGCCACCGGGCAGACGCTGGCCACCGGCCCGAAGATCTCCTCGCGTCCGATGCTCATCGCCGGCGACACCTGGTCGAAGACCGTCGGCCCGACGAAGAAGCCCTCGGCCGGCAGCTTCCGCGCGCGGCCGTCCGCGACGAGCCTGGCCCCTTCCGCCACGCCGCGCTCCACGTACCCGAGCACACGCGCACGATGCCTCGCGCTGACGACCGGCCCCATCTGGACCCCCGGCTCGAGCCCGTTGCCGACGGTGAGCGATTCGGCCGCCGCCGCCAGGCGGTCGCGTGCCTCCGCATGCGCGGCGCCCACGGGGAGCAGCACACTCCCCGCGAGGCAGCGTTCCCCCGCGCACCCGTAGAACGATTCCGCGATGAGCGGCATCGCCCGGTCCAGATCCGCGTCGGGCATGACGATGATGAAGTTCTTGGCGCCGCCGAGCGCCTGGACGCGCTTGCCCGCGTGCGTGCCCCGCCGGTACACGAGCCGCGCCACGGCCGTGGAGCCGACGAACGACACCGCGCGAATGCCCGGGTGGTCGCAGAGCGCCTCCGCCACGTCCTTGCCGCCGTTGACCAGATTGACCACCCCTGGCGGCAGGCCGCACGTCTCGAGCAGCTCGAAGATGCGGTGCTGCGACAGCGGCACCTGCTCGGACGGCTTCAGCACGAACGTGTTGCCGCAGACCACGGCGAACGGCAGGAACCAGAGCGGGACCATCGCGGGGAAGTTGAAGGGGGCGATCGCCGCGCAGACGCCGATCGGCTGGCGCATGACCGTGCAATCGATGTTCGCCGCGATGTTCTCCAGACCGTAGCCCGTCAGCATCGAGGGCGCGCCGCAGGCCACCTCCACGCACTCGATGGCGCGCCGCACGCTGCCGCGCGACTCGTCCAGCGTCTTGCCGTGCTCGGTGGTCACCAGCCGCGCCAGCTCCTCGACGTGCGCCTCGAGCTGCTGCTTGAAGGCGAACATCGCGCGGGCGCGGATGACGGGCGGCGTCTCGCGCCAGGCGGGGAACGCGGCGGCGGCCGCCTGCACGGCGCAGTCCACCTCCGTCCCGGTGGACAGCGGCGTGCGGGCGATGACCTGCCCCGTGGCCGGGTTGTAGACGTCCAGATGCTCGGCGGCGGCGGAAGGCACCCACCGGCCGCCGATGTAATTCGGGAGGTGTGCGGACTCGGGCATACGGGCTCTCCCTTGGGCCGACCTGAAGGTCGGCCCCTACATCTGAACAACCGATCGCACCTGTAGGGGCCGACCATCAGGTCGGCCCGAACGGGAACCCAGTAGAGTGGTGCTATAGTCCCCCTTTCCGAGAGGTACCGACGATGGCGCCACAGCTCGCCACCACGTTCACCGGCCTGCGCTTCGAGAACCCGTTCCTGCTCGCCTCCGCGCCGCCCACCGAATCCGACGCCAACATCATGCGCGCGTTCGACGCTGGGTGGGGCGGGGTGGTCACCAAGACGATCGGCCTGCACCCGGTGGTCAACGTGGACGGCCCGAAGACGAAGTTCCTGCGCGCCACGCCCGACTCGCCGTACCTGTCGATGCGGAAGCGACCGGGCACGGCGCTGCACTCGTCGTGGAACTGGGAGCTCATCTCGGACAAGCCGCTCGACTGGTGGGTGCCGCGGCTCGCGCGCATCAAGCGGGCGCATCCGACGCGCATCCTCGTGGCATCGATCATGGCGGGGTCCGGCACCGACGAGGAGCTGCGGAACTGGCAGGCGCTGGCTCGTGCGTGCCAGGACGAGGGCGCCGACGCGCTGGAGCTCAACCTCTCCTGCCCGCACATGGATCGCCAGGACATGGGCTCGAACATCGGGAAGGATCAGGGGCTCATCTCGATCGTGACGCAGGCGGTGGCCGAGGTCGCGCGCGTGCCGATCTGGGCCAAGCTCACCCCCTCCACCACCGACATCGTCCTCGAGGCGGGCGGCGCCTTCCTGGGCGGCGCCGCCGCGGTGTCCTCGTCGAACACGTTCCCGTCGCTGCCGCTCGTCGACCCCGACACGCTCGAGTTCGAGATGAACGTCGACGGCCTGGTGTCGAGCGGCGGCCTGGGCGGGCCGGCGATCCTGCCGCAGTCGATGGCCAAGATGGCGCAGCTCACGCAGGCGTATCCCGACAAGTCGTTCTCGGGCATCGGCGGCATCGCCGAGTTCGCGCACGCGCTGAACTACTTCCTGCTCGGGTGCGGCACGGTGCAGGTGTGCACGGCGGCGATGCTCGACCACGCCATCGGGCCGAACGTCATCACGGGGCTGCTCGCCGGCATGCGCGAGGCGATGGACCGCCACGGCTGGCGTTCCGTGGAGGACTTCCGCGGCATCCGGCGCGACCGCGTCGTCACGCATTCGAAGATCCGCCGGCCGGACGCGAAAGCGTACTACGGCGGCTACGACGCCGAGGGCTATGCGTCGGCCGACGTGACCACGGGCACCGCGGAGCGCTGAGGTGTGGAGGCCACATCACCCAACGACGCAGGGGCGACGGGTGTAGGGGCGACGTATACGTCGCCCCTACAATCCGAGGACCTGTCGGCCAGCCCGCTCTGGAATCAGGATCTGGCGCCCACGCCGCTCTCGCGCCGGACCTGGTCCACCTACCACATCGCCGCGCTCTGGATCGGCATGAGCGTGGTGATCACGACCTACACGCTGGCTTCGGGCCTGATTCAGCAGGGCATGCGCTGGTGGCAGGCCATGCTCACCATCCTGCTGGGCAACGCCATCGTCCTCGTGCCGATGATCCTGAACGCGCACGCCGGGACGAAGTACGGCGTGTCGTTCCCCGTGCTCTGCCGCGCCGCCTTCGGCGTGACGGGCGCCAACGTGCCGGCGATGCTGCGCGCGCTGGTGGCGTGCGGCTGGTTCGGGATTCAGACGTGGATCGGCGGGCTCGCCCTCCACGCGCTGCTGTCGGCGGCGCTGCCCGCCTGGGCGACTCGTCCGGGTGCCGTCTGGATTGCCTTTGCGGTCTTCTGGCTCGTGCAGGTCGCCATCATCGTCCGCGGCCTGGAGGGCATCAAGGCCCTCGAGAGCTGGTCGGCGCCGCTGCTGCTCGGCGGGGGCCTCGCGCTCTTGTGGTGGGCGGCGCAGCACGGCGGCGGCCTCGGCCGGATTCTCAGCGAGTCGACGCGGCTGCAGACATCGCAGACGCCCTTCTGGCAGCTCTTTCCCGCCGCGCTCACGGCCAACGTCGGCTACTGGGCCACGCTCAGCCTGAACATCCCCGACTTCACGCGCTACGCGCGGAGCCAGCGGTCGCAGGTGCTCGGCCAGGCCATCGGGCTGCCGCCCACGATGACGGCCTTCGCGTTCATCGGGGTGGCGGTCACCAGCGCCACCATCGTGCTGTTCGGGGAGGCGATCTGGGATCCGGTCGTGCTGATCGCGCGCATCGGCAGCCCGGCGGTGATCGTCGTCGGCGCCCTCGTCGTGCTCGTGGCGCAGATCAGCACCAACATGGCGGCCAACGTGGTGTCGCCCGCCAACGACTTCTCGAACCTGGCGCCGCGCCGCATCAGCTACGTCACCGGCGGCCTCATCACCGCGGTGATCGGCATCCTGATGATGCCGTGGCGGCTGTACGCCGACGCGGCGGCCTACATCTTCACCTGGCTGATCGGCTACTCGAGCCTGATGGGGGCGATCGGCGGGATCCTGATCGCGGACTACTGGGTGCTCCGGCGGCGCGAGCTGTCGGCGGCGGACCTGTTCAAGGTCCAGGGCCGCTACACGTATCGGCGCGGCGTGAACCCGCGCGCGATGATCGCGCTGGTGCTCGCCGTCGCTCCCGTAGTGCCGGGCTTCCTGCGGGCCGCCACGACGCCAGGCGGGGTGGTGCCGAATCCCACGCTCCTGGATTCGCTCTATACGTACGCCTGGTTCGTCACGTTCGGCCTGAGCTTCGGGCTCTACCTGCTCCTGAGTCGCACGGCCGTACGATCATGACCCGTGATTGAACATGAAGAGCAGGCCGGCCGGCCGCAGTGTCGCGAGGATGAGCAGGCCTTCCTGCCGGCGATCGAGCGGCTCTCCCGTGGCTTGCGACCTGATTCGATAGTAGAGCGCGACGGGAAGCACGACGGCGAAGCCGACGATGAGAGCCGTGCGAACGATCTGGTCCATTCCGCCGAGCATCAGTGTATGCGGGATTCTGGGGTATAGTGTCGCGGCTATGAGGCTCCTTCGACTTCGCTCAGGGCCGACGCTCGCCTCGATGCTGCTCGCCCTTGCCGCGCTCGTCGCGGGCGCTGCGGCGACGACCGTCACCGCGCAGAACCCGGGCGCTGCCGGCGGCGCGCTCCGCGTGATCGAGCTGCGGCCGAACGTCCACATGATCGCGGGCGCGGGCGGCAACATCACCGTGCAGATCGGCCCCGACGGCGTCGTGCTGGTCGACGCGGGATCCGGTGAGAAGGCCGGCGAGGTCGTCGCGGCCATCCGGCGGCTGACCGCACAGCCCATTCGGTACATCATCAGCACCGGTCCGGCGCGGGATCACGTCGGCGGCAACGAGGTGGTGGCCAAGGCAGGCCAGTCGCTGTTCCTGCGCCAGACGGGCCCAGCGGGCGCGGGAGGCACGGCAAGCGCCGTCAGCAACCAGGGGGCCGCGTCAATCGTCGGCACTGAGATGCTGCTGACGCGCATGAGCGCGCCCACCAGCGGCGAGGCGCCGCTTCCCGTGGTGGCGTGGCCCACGGAAACCTTCAGCCGCCGCCACAAGGATCTGTTCCTCAACCGCGAAGGCATCCAGGTCATCCACGAGCCCGCCGCGCACAGCGACGGCGACAGCATCGTCTGGTTTCGCCAGTCGGACGTGATTGCCGCGGGCGACATCTTCGACATGACGCGGTTCCCCGCGATCGACGTCGACCAGGGTGGGAGCATCCAGGGCATCATCGCGGCGCTCAACCACATCCTCGCGCTGGCGATTCCCTCGATCCCGCTGCCGTGGCTGGACGAGGGCGGCACGATCGTGGTGCCCGGGCACGGCCGGCCGTGCGAGGAGGCCGAGGTGGTCGAGTACCGCGACATGGTGACCGTGATCCGCGACCGGATCCAGGACATGATCGCGCGCGGGATGTCCCTCGAGCAGATCACGGCGGCGAACCCGACGGCGGGCTGGACGCGGCGGTTCGGCGCAGCGTCGGGTCCGTGGACCACGGGCATGTTCGTCGAGGCGGTGTACCGAAGCCTCGTCGCGAAGACGTAGGAACACGGCCATGCGAACCCTGTCGTTCATCGCCATCGTCACCCTCTGGCTCGCCGCGGGCCCGTCGGCCCGTGTGCACGCGCAGGGCGGCCAGGCGCCGCCTCCGACCGCCCGCGCGGCTGCCCCCATCGATCTCACGGGTCAATGGGTGTCGGTCATCACCGAGGACTGGCGCTGGCGCATGGTGACACCCGCGAAGGGCGACTACCAGAGCGTGCCGATCACCGCCGAGGCCAAGCGCGCGGCCGACGCGTGGGATCCGGCCAGGGACACGGCAGCCGGTGAACAGTGCCGCTCGTACGGCGCCGCGGGCCTGATGCGCCTGCCGACGCGCGTCCGTATCAGCTGGCTCGACGACCACACGCTCACGGTGGAGACGGACGCAGGCATGCAGACGCGCCTGTTCTATTTCGCGCCGAAGACGCCGCCGCAGGGACGCCCCACGTGGCAGGGCGACTCCGTGGCCACATGGGAAATTACGGGCCCCGCAGGGCCGCCGCCAAGCGGAGGGGGGCCCCTGGGCATCGACCCTGCACCAGGCCAGAGGCGGAGCGGCAGCCTCAAAGTGGTGACGACGCGGATGCGGCCGGGATACCTCCGGAAGAACGGCATTCCGTACAGCGCCGACGCGGTGCTCACGGAGTACTGGGACGTCTACACGCGCCCGAACGGCGATCGATGGCTGGTCGTCACCACCGCGGTGGAGGATCCGAGATACCTGCAGCAGACGTACCTGACGAGCCCGAACTTCAAGCAGGAAGCCGACGGCTCGCGGTGGGACCCGACGCCCTGCTCCGCGACATGGTGACGATCATGCAGAACAGGATCGGTGCGGCGGCTCTCGTGTTGGCCATGGTCTGGAGCGCTCCTGCCTCCGCCCAGGTCGACCTGTCGGGCAACTGGGTCGCCCGCCAGCACGAGGACTGGGAGGAGCGGGGCCCGGGCCCCGAGGCGGTCGACTACCTTGGACTGCCCATCAATGACGAGGCGCGCGCGCGGGCGCTCGCCTACTCGACGTCCCAGCTCTCGCTGCCCGAGCGGCAGTGCCTCTACTACGCGCCGCACTACGTGCTGATCGGACCGTTCGGCCTGAAGATGTGGTCCGAGTCCGATCCGATCGCCGGCCAGGTGATCGCGTGGAAGATCGGCGCGGTGATCGACCGCTCCATCGTCACGATCTGGATGGACGGCCGGCCGCACCCGCCGGATGACGCGCTCCACCCGTTCGCGGGCTTCACGACGGGCCGCTGGGTCGGCAACACGCTGGTCACCACGACCACGCACTTCAAGGAAGGCTACCTGCGGCGCAACGGCGTGCCGACGAGCGACGAGTCGACCTTCGAGATGTACTTCTCGCGGCACGGCGACCTGCTGACGGTCACGGCCTTTATCGACGATCCCGTCTACCTCACGGAGTCGTTCGTGGTGAGCCGGACGTGGCAACTGGACAACAGCGCGAACCTGCTGCCCGTGCCCGCACCGTGCGTGCCCGAGGCGGAGCTGCCAGGGCTGCAGGGCGACGGCGACGTGCCGCACTACCTCCCCGGGCGGAATCCTTTCGTCAACGAGATGACCCGGATGTACAACCTCCCGCTCGAGGCGGTGATGGGCGGCGCGGAAACGATGTACCCGGAGTTCCGCCGCCGCCTCACGGACACGTACACCCCGCCGGACCGGTGCACGCGCTACTGCTGCGGATGGGGCGGGGCCCAGGGACGAACCGCGCCGAACCTGGAGTGCCTCACAGGGGGCTCGGGCACGATCAACGAACGGTAAGGCGGTGCGCCGCGCTCACTGCCGGTCGAACACCTGGACGACGGAGACCGTCCGCCCCTGCTGATCCCTGGCGGTCAGGACGAAGGTCATGGTGCGGCCGTCCTCCGCCACGCGGCGCATCTCCTTGAACACGAGCTTCCCTTCGTTGAGCTTGTGCGTGACTTCGACCGTACGGGCGTCGATCTGCGAGAAGGCGAGCGTGTTGCGCGCGGGCACGCCGTTGCGGACGTCCTCGTCGCGGTATTCCCTGCCGTCGTAGCGATAGGTGATGCGGGCCACGGCCGTGCGCCCGCGTTCGTCGTCGAGCTCGTACACCACCCCCAGGAAGCTGCCGTCCGCGTTCTGCTCGTACGTCACGATGTACGCGCGGGCCGGCGGCGGCCCGGGGAACTGCGACTTCTCGAGGTTCAGCTTCCACGTGCCCACGAACGGGTCGGCAGCCTGCGCCGAGAGCGCTGGGGCCGGGACGCTCAGGATCAGGCCGGCGACGAACGACACGAGGACTTTCATGAGGCGGCCTCTACCCTACCACGATCCACCGACGCGAAAGGAGGGGCCTTGGCTGGTTTGCCCGTCGCGGCACAGAATAGGGCGTGCGCACCGCCCGCATCGCGCCGCTCGTCCTCGTGCTGACCTCCGCGCTGGCCGTCGGGGTCGAGGCGCAGTTCGGCCGCGGCGGGTTCTTCGGCACGCGCGTCGCGTCGGAGCGAGACTACGACGGCCGCTTTCACTACTGCCGCGTGGTCTACCAACCCGCTTTCGACGGGACGGGAGGAAACTGGACCACCGACTACCCGCGCGCCGACGCGAACATGTCGATCCGGCTGTCGGAGCTGACGAAGGTCGACGTGAGCTTTCGATCGGGCCAGCCCAATCACCTGCTCGTGCGTCCGAGCGGTGACGAACTGTTCCAGTGCCCGCTGGTCATCCTGTCCGCTCCCGGGCGGGCGCTCATCGACGGGCCGGACATTCCGGGTCTCCGCGAGTACCTCTTGAAGGGCGGCATGCTCTGGGCCGACGACTCGTGGGGCACGTACCAGTGGCTGCACTGGGTGGAGCAGCTGCGCAAGGTGCTCCCCGCCAGCGAGTATCCGATCTTCGACGTGCCGCTCGACCATCCGCTCTTCCACACGCAGTTCACGGTGACCGAGATCCCGCAGATTCCGAACATCGGGTTCTGGCTGCGATCCGGCGGCGGGACCTCCGAGCAGGGGTCCGACAGCGCGGAGCCCTACGTGCGCGGCATCGCCGACGACCGGGGACGGTTGATGGTGCTGATGACGCACAACACCGACATCCAGGATTCGTGGGAGCGCGAGGGCGACGACCCGTCGTACTTCTACGCCTTCAGTCCGCGGGGGTACGCCTTCGGGATCAACGCCATCCTGTACGCGTTGACGCATTGAGCTCTGAACGCGGCGGCTGAAGCCGCCGCTCTACAGGGGGACAGGATCCCCGTTGCCTGTAGAGCGCAGGCTTCAGCCTGCGCGTTCCTTCAGCCTGCTTCAGCCTGCGCGTTCCTTCAGCCTGCGCGTCCCTGCCCGCCTAGAACTGGAACCGGAGGCCGATCTCGACCTCGCGCGGGTCGAAGGCGCTGGTCGACCTGCCGAAGTTCGGCGACGTCAGCACCCCCGACGGCGTGCCGCGGTGCACCCGGTTGAACGCGTTGGTCAGGTTGGCGAAGAGGTTGATGTTCTTCCGCGTCCCCGTGGCGACGCCCTCCAGGAAGAACGCCTTCGAGACGTTGAAGTTGACATTCAGGTACCTCGGCCCCCTCGCGCCGTTCCGCGGGACGCCAGGCGGCCGATCGTTGACGTTGCTGTCCTGGTTGTCGTCCTTGCCCGTGGTGATCGAGTAGTAGCTTCCGCTGTTCGCGGAGATCGACCCTGACACAAACAGGTCGAGCGGCAGCTGCGCGTTGAGGGAGCCGTTGAACGAGTGCCGCGCGTTCTGTCCGCGTCCCCAGTCGGCCCGCAGGTTGAAATTGTCCATCGGCAGCTGCGCGCCCGGGTTGTCGGCGAAGATGTCCTGCCAGGAGTAGTTGCCCGTGACGTTGAAGATGCTGAACCGCTGCCGCGCCGTCAGCCGCAGGTTGTGGCTGACCTCATTGCCCGTGGACTCCAGGTTCACCACGTTGCCGCGGCTCGGGTCCGGGCGCACGCACGTCGTCGAGTCCTGCTCGGGCCGGCAGGCCCGCGGCACCGGCGACGTGATGTCGCGGGGCGCGTTCAGGTTTCGCAGGCGGAACCGGTGCCGATCGCGCTGGTAATCGTAGGTCGCGGTCACCAGCAGGTTCCGCCAGAACGTCCGCTCGACCGAGAGCATGCCGACCAGCGTGGTCGGCGCCTGCAACGACGGGTCGGTGACCCGCACCGACGAAGGGAAGACCGTCCGCACCGAGCCCGCGAGGAAGGGATCGGGATACGAGGGAGCGTCGATGACGATCTCGTGCTGCCGCGTGCCGTCGAGACGCTGCTGGTTCTCCACCTGGTTTATGCCCAGCCGCGAATAGAAGATGCCCGCCCCTCCGCGGATGACCGTCGCCGGCCCGATGCCGTACGCGAAGGCCAGGCGGGGCGCCACGTTGTTGTTGTCGTCGAGGTTCGTCTGGCCATCGTAGCGCACACCGAACATGAACGAGAACCGCGGCGTCACCTGGAGGTCGTTCTGCACGAACGCCCCGAGCTCGAACTGCGTCGTCCTGAACAGGGGCTCGCCCCGCGTGACACGGAAGTTGAGCGGCGTGCCGGCCCGGAACGCCTCGAGGCTGGAAAACGTGAACGTGCCGCCGAAATTGTTCGTGGACAGGGCGCGCTGCGTCCGGTAGGTGCCCGCCATCCCGGCCTTGATCGTCAGCTTCTCGCCGAACCGCGTGTAGAGGTTGCTGAAATCGTAGTTGCGATCGCCGTTCTCCGCCCGGTTCTGCGCGCCGCCGCCCTCGAAGGCATCCAGCACGTTGACGCGGACCTCCTCGCTGAGCGGCATCGTCTCGTTGATCTGGCTGAAGATGTTGAACCGGCTCTCGTAGAGACTCGTGGCGGAGAGCGCCGAAAACTGCCGCAGCTCGAGCTGCCAGTTGGCGCCGTGGAACTCCGAGGCGCGCTCGGGCAGCGTGAAGTCGCCGATCCCCTGGTTCTCGCGGCTCTGCTTGAAATAGCCCATGTTGACGCTCAGCGAGTGCGCATCGGCGAGCTGCAGCGTGTTCCGGCTGTTCAGCGACCGGTTGACCTGCGGGCGCGTGATGCCGAGCGCGAACACGGAGTTGTCGGGCAGCGTGGCCCGGACCGTGCCCACGTTCTCGGACCGGTTGTAGCCCACCGCGAATTCCGATGTGAGGCGTCCCGGAACCGCGGGCCCTCCCACGTCGACGTTGAACTGGCGCTCCTGATAGGGCGGCTTGTTGCTGGCAAACGCGTTCCGGGCGTTCAGCGCCTCGTCCTTGACCATCAGCTGCGAGTTGCCGTGCCAGGCCCCGATGCCGCCGCGCTGGATGACCTCTGCGCCACCGCCGCCACCGCGACCGCCACCGCGGCCGCCACCTCCAAAACCGCCTCCGCCGAACCCGCCACCGAAGCCGCCGAAGCCCCGCCCGTAGAAGAAGCTCTCAGCCGTGAACACGTTGTTGTTGATCCGGACGAACTGCGTTTGCGACGCCTGCCCGCCGCCGCGCCCGGCCCGCTCCCCGCCAGCCGGTCTCGCCAGTCCCGCGGCCACCTCGAACTCGTCCCAGACCGTGAGCTGCTCCGGCGTCAGGTACGTGCGGATCTGCCTGGCGAACTCGCCGCGCATCCACTCGATGGCCGATCGCAGCCGATCGGCCTCCTGTCCGCTGGTCGGGCCGCCGCGGAAGTTCATCAGATCGCCGAACAGGCCCTCGGATGCCTGGCGGCGCTCTTCCATCATCAGGACGATCGCGCGTTCCTGTTCAGGCGAAAAGGGAAGGTCGGCCGCCGCCAGCGCGCCGGCCAGCTGGTCCTTGAGGCTCGCCAGGGGGTTGTCGGTCGTCAGCGACGTGGACTCTTGGGCCGCCACGGGAAGGGCCCACAACACCAGTATGGGGACGACGATTCGCATCAACACAACTCACACAGGGAGTAGAAGTTACCGACACTGAACAAGAAGAAGGGCGGGCCGAAGACACCCGCCATTTGGTATACGTGCCGGCGCCGCGCGACGCTTACCGTGGACCGTCGAACTATACCCCATCGGCCCGACTCACCGCGGCGCGAACGCATGATATTCTTCGCGGACATCATTGCTGCGCCACAACGCGAAAGAGAAGGAGCAATCGCCATGGAAGCGAAGACAGCCCAGATCCCGAAGGAGGCCTTCGAGCTCTACAACCGCTATATTCACGGGGAAATCAGCCGTCGAGACTTCATGGACGGCGCCAAGCGATACGCCGTTGCCGGCCTCGGTGCCGCCGCGCTCGTCGAGGCGCTCATGCCGAATTACGCCGCTGCGCAGGTCGTGTCGCCGACCGACGCGCGCATCCGCACCGAGCGCGCGACGGTTCCGTCGCCGCGGGGCAACGGCAGCATCAACGGCTACCTCGTGCGTCCGGCCAACGCGGGCACCAACCGGCTGCCGGGCATCCTCGTGGTCCACGAGAACCGCGGCCTGAACCCGCACATCGAGGACGTCGCACGGCGCATTGCCCTCGAAAACTTCATGGCCTTCGCGCCCGACGGCCTCACCTCCGTTGGAGGCTATCCCGGTGATGACGAGAAGGGTGGCGCGCTGTTCGGCAAGGTCGACCGGACGAAGATGTTCGAGGATTTCGCTGCGGCGGCCGCGTGGCTCAAGAACCGACCGGACAGCACGGGAAGAATCGGCGTCACCGGGTTCTGCTTCGGCGGGGGCATCGCCAACCAGCTGGCCGTACGCATGGGCGCGGACCTGGCGGCGGCCGTGCCCTTCTACGGCGGCGCGCCGCCGGCGGAGGACGTGCCGAAGATCACGGCCGCGGTGCTGGTGCATCACGGGGCGGAAGACACGCGCCTCGTCATGGCATGGCCGGCGTACGAGGCGGCGCTGAAGGCCGCGGGCGTGACCTACGAGGGCTACGTCTATCCCGATGCGGCACACGGCTTCAACAACAACACGACGCCGCGTTTCAACAAGGCAGCCTCCGACCAGGCGATGCAGCGGACGATTGCCTGGTTCAGCAAGTACGTGCGCGGGTAGGAGTCCGCGGGGCGGGGGCCGCAGCCCTCGCCCCGTCATTCGTGCGTCCGCTCGCGGCTCTCGCCGCGGCCGCCATCCTCGGCGCCATCCAGCCCTGGCCGGCGGCAGCTCAGGCTCACACGATCTGGCTCGGCACCTGGACGCTCGACGTCGCGAGGTCCACGTACGTGCCAGGCCCTCCGCCGCACGCGCGCGCCACTCGGACCATCGAGCCCTCGGGCGACCCAGTAGAACGCCGTGTCGCCGCTGTTGCCCGTGTACACGAGCGGCGAGGTGACGCGGACGGCGTCCGCCCACCAGAGGGTGATGTCGCGCATCGGCCATCGCGTGCCGAATGCGGGAAACGAGAAGCCCGGAAACACGAACAGGCCGCCCAGAATCTGTGTGGCGACCGCGTAGAGACTCAGGTAGACGACGGCAAACCGGAAGGCGACGCGCGTGGCCCCGCCCCAGGGTCGTAGAGGCGGACCTGTGGGTCCGCCTAACTCGCGATGCAGGGCGTCGGGCGCCACTTCGAGCTGTCGGGCTCCTTCTTATAGTGCCAGCTCGAGACGTAACTCCTGGGTGAGGTACTTCGGATCGCGCACCAGCTGCGTGACGGTCAGCCACTGATTGCCGTCCGGCGCCCGGTGCGTGAAGAAGTACTCGGTCATCGTCGCATTCTCGCTGTAGGGCAGCCCGTTCTTGCGGAGGTAGCCCGGACGCATGCCGGTGGTCTCGACGCGCAGGCTGCCGCCGCGCTGCGGGGCCGGCGGCGCATTGGCACCGCGCCCGCGGCCGGGGATCACCAGCGTGCCGCCCTGCATGTTGAATTCAGGGACCGTGATGTCGATGATCCGGTTCAGCGCATCGATCGCGCCCTGGATGCTGCCGCCACGCGCCGGATCGAACTGCGGAAACCGATCGGTGCTGAACGCGTCGCCGGCGGCGATCACATCGGAGCCGCGGAAATGGACGACCACGTCGCCGTCGGTACGCGCGCTCGGCATGTGCAGGATCTCAATCGGCTCGCCGTTGAAGTACATCGTCTTCTTCGGCGTGAAGAAGGCGCTGGTCGGCCAGGCTGCCACGGGTCTGGCCTCCGGGCCGGTCGCGGCGTTCATCCGATTCGCACGGCTTCGTGCGCCAGTATCGACGCAACCTGCTGCTGCGCGTTGGCAGGGTTGTTCCCGCCGCCGCCGCCGCCACCGCTGCCAGGCAGCCCGGTCTTCGCGACCTCCTCGTTGCCTTCAGTGTGGTCCCTGTCCACGCTGGTGTTGATAATCCAGCGCAGCGGCATGGGCGTCATCGCCTTGTAGGCCGCGATGACGTGGTCCGCAGCCTCCGCGACGCCGGTGTCGACCAGCACCACGCCCTGATCGCCGACCTGTCCAACACGCGACCGGCGATGACGCCCATGCGCGGGAGCGCGAGATTGATGTCGTCGAGCGTCTGCGCGTCGCCGAGCTGGAGGGGACGTGCCTGCTCCATCGGCCGGCGCTGTCCATATCGAAGCGACAGGTAGCCGCTGCGTGTCACCGAGACGCTGTATCGCCCGGCGGGAAGATCCCGGAACTCATAGCGGCCGTCGAGGCTCGTGTCCGTCCGCCGCGGCATGCCGATCTCCGCCGCCGTCACCGTGACCTGCGCGCGGCGCAAGGGTCGTCCTGTGTCGGCCGCGGTGATACGACCGCGGATGATGCCGCTCGCCGTTGGCGCCCGGTTCGTGCCCGACCGGCCCGCGGGCGTCTGCGCGGAGCGCACCGGGGTCATCGTGGCGATGGAGAGAACCAGCACGACGAGAACGGTGCGAGCGGCGCGCGCCGTCATGGCGCCACCACCTTCAGGGGCAGCACGTGTGGTGCCGCGTCGACCAGCGCCACCCGCTGCGCGTCGCGCCGGATCGAGTTCAGGTACTCGGGGTCGTTCCAGATCCCGTCTTCCACATAGTCCAGCGCGGCCAGCCAGTAGTCGCCCGGCAGCACGCCTTGAATCCGATACCGTCCCCGCTGATCAGGGCGCGTCGCGCGGATGAAGCGAGAGCCCTCGTACCATTTCGCCGAATCGGCCGGAAACAGCAGCACGGTCCCGTCTGGCCCTGCCGTCCCGTTCTGATCGACGACCTGTCCCGTCACGGTCGCGACGCGGTCTGTCAGCACGACCTGCACCCCGGCAAGCTCTTCGCCGCTCATCAAGTCGAGCGGCCGATCGGCGATGTCGCGGTCGCCGTGCAGCACGGCCTTCACCGCCCAGCCCTCGGGGACGGTCACGCGCAGTCGGGCCGCACCGACGACACCCGTCACCGAGAACGTCCAGTCGTCGTTCACCACCTGGCGCGGCACGGCGCCGCCCGGTACGCGCATGGGGGTGCGGCCGGCGAGCGAGAGGGACGCAATCGTGACCTGGTTCCTTCGGAGGCCGGCAGGCGCGTCACTGTCGATCGCCACGGTTCCGCGCAGGGACCACCCGGCGGATGCGGTGAGCCCGACGTTCGCGATATCGACACCGTTCACCGCGATCGGCAGCGCCACCGATTCCTGCGAACCGGCCGCCTGCAGCGTGTATTCGCCGGGCGGGACTCCCGAAATCTCGAACCGGCCGTCGGGCGCCACCGTGCCCCTTCCAGCGATCCCGACGAGGCCGCCGGCGGTGCCCATCAGCTCGTGAACGAGCACCACAGTGCTCGCCGGCTGCCCGCGTGAATCGACGGCGGTACCAGCGATGGTGGCGGCGCGGCCCGGGACGAGCGAGACGTCGATGCCCGCCACCACCTGTCCGGTGGTCACGGTGACGCGCGAGGCGAGGTTGGCGTCCGTCAGGCCTGGAAAGAACGTCGGCGCGTACCCCGTCGTCTCCTCGCGCCCGCGCTCGTTGACGGTCCATTTCTCGAGCGTCCTCGCGTTGACGAGGTACGTGCCCGGCACCAGGCCGGCGATGCGGTATTCGCCGTCGTCATCGGTCATCACGATCGGGCCGTCGGGCATCAGCCGCCGGCGGTTGTCCCTGTAGATGAAGCGCTGGGCCGACACCCACACGTTGGCGATCGGCTCGCCAAGCTCGTCGGTGACACGCCCGCTGATGACGCCCATCCGCGGCAGCGCGAAATCGGCGTTCTCGAGCACCTGTCCTTCCCCGAGCTCCACCGGCTTGCCCTGTTCGAGCGGCCGGCGCTGCCCGTATCGAAGCTGCAGGTAGCCGCTCCGCTGGGCGGTCAAGGTAAACCAGCCCGCGGGCAGCTCGGTGAGCTCGTAGAAACCGTCCGTATCGGTGCTCGTCGACAGGCCTTCCCGTCCAAGCTCAGGTGCGGTCAGCGTGATCCTCACGCGACGCAGTGCGCGTCCCGTCTGGCCATCGACCACGTGGCCACGGATCACAGCGGTCCCGGTCCTTGACGCCGCGGCACCGACATCGCGCGGCGGGAGCGGGGGATTGGGCGCCTGCGCAGCGACCGCGGCGGCGGCCAGGCTGGCGGCGATGAGGGACGGACCGATGACGCGCAAGGCCATGAGGTGACCTCCGCCTGCTTCGATGCTCGCTCAGGCGCTGGAGTCCGCCATCGAGCGAACGAACGCCTCGGTCAGCTCCGCCGCGGTCGTCCGATTGAGCGTCTCGTTGACCGCCACGAGGAACGTGTCGCGCTGCGGCGCGGACACCAGCACGCCGCTCGAGGCCAGGCGTCGCTGGAAGGCTGCCGCATCGCCCGTACGGACACGCAGTCGGAAGAGATTCGTCCCCAGCGGCACGCGATCGATCGCGAAGCCGTCGCGCTCGCGCAGGCTGCGAATCAGATCCTCGGAGAGGCGAACCGCCCGGCCGTAGCGTTCGCCGAACCCCGACAGGTAATGAAGCGCGACGGCGGCAAACGGCCACACGTTCGGCAGCCCTCCTCCGAACATGCGTCGCGTGTGATACATCCCGTCGAGCAGGTCACGGGGGCCCGCGAGAACGGCGCCCGACGCGGCATTGAAATACTTGTAGAGGGAGACGTACACGGTATCGAACGGGCGGGCCGTCTCCGCCACGTCCTCGCCCGTGTAGGCGGCTTGCAGAAACAGCCTGGCGCCGTCGAGGTGCAGCCTGATGCCTTCGCGACGCGCCAGTGCGACGACCTTCGGCAGTTCATCCGGATCGAAGCGCTCACCCTGTCGGCGGCGCACGGGCGTCTCCACGGAGACGACCGAGACGCGCGACAGCACACGCCCGGTCCTCGTCTGGTCGAGGACGCGCTGGATCTCGTCTGCCGTGAGAGTGGCACGTCCTGTCGCGAGCGGGATGAGCGTCAGATTGCTGAGCGTCTGGGCGCAGTCCCCTTCGTCCTGATAGAGGTGGCTCGCCTCCTGGACGATGACGCGGCTGGGGCCTCCCGCCAGCGCGCGGACCGCCAGGTGGTTGGCGAGCGTGCCCGTTGGCATGAAGACTGCCCGCTCCTTGCCGAGCACACGGGCGAACTCGGCCTCCATCTCCTCGACGATGCCGCCGAGCGAGTACGAGTCCGGAACGATTTCCTTTTCCTCTGCAAGGCGCGTCAGGAGCCGTGCGTGCTGGGCCGGGGTCAAGCCAAGACCGTCGCCACTCAGTCGCACGACGCGTTCCTCGGCCTCCGACGGCTGCTGCTGCGCGGCCAGTGCCGCCGCGCCGAACGGCGCGGCCGGCGCACCGAGGCCGAACCCGGCGGCCCCTGCGGCACCCGCCTGAATGAACCGCCGTCGGTTGAGCGTGCTCATCTCGCGCCTCCTCATCAGATCAGCATCTCTTCTCGGAATCCAGCGGCCGACCTGTCGAGCGTACTCCTCGTACGACGCGCCAAAGCGCCGCCGCAGCGTCGGCTCCCCGTAGCCGACGACGAACAGGTTGGCCCCCAGGAGCCAGACCGCCCAGTAGGCGGCAAGCGGCCACGACTGCATCACCAACGCCTCGCCGAGAACGATCGTCGTAACGCTCAGATACATTGGATTGCGGACGTAGCGATAGAGGCCACGGACGACCAGTTGTCGCGGCGGGTCGACTGGCGAGAGCGTGCCCCGCCCGCTTCGCGCGAACTCCACGATGCAGGCGGCCAGCAGCACGGCCCCCAGGCCGATGCAGAGGAGGCCCAGCCAGGGAGCCGCACGCGTCGTGTCGACGCGCGCGCTCCCCAGCCCGAAGAACCTCCACGGTACGTAGCCGGCAAAGAAGCCCGGGAGCACCATCGTCCACAGCGTGCTGCGCAACCCGAGCCATACGGACGTGCGAGAGACCGCCACGAACCCGAACTTCACGTTGAGCCTCATCGACCGTCATGGGCAGGACTTCTCGGTGCAGGTGATCCTCTCCTCGGGAGGCTCGACTCTCAGGACCACAGCAGCGCGAACGCGTGCGTCCAGTGGTTCTGGCGGAACCCGGGAATGCACCAGAGCTGACACAGCGGCTCGATCGCCCGTGCCGCGGCCGCGCTTCCCATGTCCGCCGGCTCCCACCCGAACTGCTCCAGGATTCGGGCGACCACTGCCTTGGCCTCCGAGTCGTTGCCACAGTAGAACATGCTTGGCCGGCCCCGTTCGTAGACAGGGTTCACCATGCGCGCATTGCCGACGCTGTTGAAGGCCTTTCCGAACCAGCCAAGGGCTGTCCCTTGATATCCGCGCAGAATCCCTTGGCTGGTTGGCCAGTATCTGTTTGGCGCGCTCGCGCGCCTAGGACCGCTATACGGTCTCCTCACAACGAGTACAAAATTCTCGTTCGAGGCCGTATAGCGGTCCGAACGTGCGGATACGCCGCCTGCAGGCGCTCGAGAAGCGAGCTGTTCGGTCCCGTGAAGAACTGGAGGACGCCGTCGACCGGCGGAGCGTCGCTGATCGGGTTCGTGGTGTCGATGACGATCTTGCCGGCGAGATGATCGGCACCTGCCAGACGGAGCGCCTCCTCCGCAGTGGATCCGTGCACCGCGAGGACGACGATCTCGGCCCAACTCGCAGCCTCGGTGAAAGTGGCCGCGTGAATCCCAGTGGTCGACGAGAAGTCGGCCAGCTTCGCCGGCGTCCGGCTGCCGATGCACACGTCGTGGCCGTGCGTCTGAAAACCTCGAGCCAAGGTCTGCCAGACGACCGCCGAGCCGAGAACGCCAACTCGGTGCATACGGGGCGCGATGCTACCACGACTGGTCTCGAGAGCGATCGCGCTACCGAAGCTCCTTCCGCACGACGAGCTTCAGGCCCGACCACACGTCGGTGACGGCACACACCTTGACGTCGACATAGCCGAGGGGCAAGGCGGCCTCGCGAACGGTGTCTTCGGTGATGTCCGTGGGAACCTTGGCGGCCTTCTTCGCCACGACACCCAGACCGCCGCGTCCGGACGAAGCGACGCGCGAAGGCTCGAAAGCCGTCGCTTCAGATCCGCCTGTCTCGCGACGAAGACGTGCGCGACGTCCACAGCCTGGTCCGCACGACGGCCGAACCGGACACCGATCGGCAGCGGCCCGAGCAGCCGTCCGTAGTCGCCCGGCGCGCTCAGCGGCAGCAAGTGTGCGTGCTCCCTGATGCCGGGCTTGCTCGCGAGTGGTGTGCCCGAATAGCCAGCGGGCGTCACGGCTTCGGCCCAGGCGGCATGGCTCGGTAATCGACCAGCGACCGGTGCGAGGCCTTCGCGGTTCGGGGCGGCCGGCGGATTCCTGGGCGATCCTTCACTTCGCCTGATCGAGCGATTCCACGTTGACGTAGTTCACCCACAGGCGTGCGGTACTTGTCGGCATACGCGCGCTCCACAGCGGCCAGGACTCGTTCTCCTCTGGCCTTCCGCGCCCTGATGCGGATGATCCGCTCGCCGAGGCGAATCGCTCCGCGCGGATCCACAGGATGGTGTTATCCTCACTCGCCGCGAGAACCGGTCTCGAGAAGCGGTGGATGCGAGATACTCTCATCCCTGCTCGAGCGTAAAACCGACCTTCACCGTGACCTGCCAGTGGGCAATCTTCTCGCCTTCGATATGCCCCCTCGTTTCGATGACCTCGAACCAGCGCATGTTGCGCAGCGTCTCGGACGCACGCGCGATCGCCGCGCGGATGGCCTCGTCGCTGCCAGACGCGGAGGATCCGACCAGCTCGATGGTCTTGTAGACATGGTCTGCCATACTTACCTCCTCAGATCCACCGGCGAACCGACGCCCGATACCGCCGGTACCCGTCGCCGAACTCCCGTTCCAGGTACTGCTCCTCGCGCTCGATAACCGCTCGCCGAATCACCCACACGAGCGGCGGGACCAGCAGCAAGGACCATACGAACCCGAACCACAGGGCGACGGCCGCATACAGCAGCAGCAGCCCGAGGTACATAGGATTGCGGCTAAATCTGTACGGACCCTCGGTGACCAGCGCCGTGGCGGGCCGTACCGGAATGATGCTCGTGCCGGACGACCAGAAGCGCCGCACGCTCCAAGCCATGAGCACGAGCCAGACCGCCGCGAGGACCGCCCCGACAGGCCGCGCGATGCCGAACGGAACCTGCGGCAGCGGGGAGAGCCGATCGAGTACCGCACCTGCAAGGAAGAAGCCCGCGTAGATGAACGGCGGGGGCACGAGAATTCCCGCGTGGTCCTGCGGCTTCCCCATGCTCACTTCGCCTCTGGGTCCGCCTGCCAGAGAGCCAGGTGAGCGACGGCATTCGTCGTCTCACTCTCCATGGCGATCAGTTCCGTTCGAGCTCGACTGCGCGCTCGGGCCGAATGGCGCCCGTCCCTCGTCTGGCTGGCCTGGGCGCCGAGACGAGGTGCACCGTGTTCATCGGCACCAGCGCGCGTCTAACTGGTCGGCGTTCTCGCCGTTCGACGACACTCCTCTATACCCGCCCGTCATACGTGATCCGCGAACATCAGCGTGCAGCCGTCCAGATGGCGGAGAAATCGTAGCACGGCAGCAATTGATCAGGCTGGAACCGGCTCCACGTCGTGCGCCTGCGGCGCGCGAAGCGGAAGCCGCACACGTATCTTCAGCGAGCGCGGGCGCTCAAAGGCGAACGGCCACCACACGAAAGCCGATGTGGTCGTAGCGCCTCTCGGGCTCAAACCGCAGTCGAAACGCCGACCGGCAGGGCCACCCGTCGTCGGCCCAGCAGCCGCCGCGGCGAACCCGCGAGATGTCGCCATGCTCGCTTCTCGTGGCGGTGCTCCTGGCGGGATACAGGTCGGGATCCGTTCCGCCTGGGAGCCTCACGTGATACCAGTCGCGACACCACGCATAGGTGTTGCCGTGCATGTCGTGCAGACCCCAGGCATTGGGCGGATAGCTCCCGACTTTCGCCGCCCGGTTGAGGGAAGGCCCGGGCTCGCCCCCGTTGTACGGTTTCCCCTTGAAGTTCGCCTGTTTGCTGCTGAGTGAGTTGCCGAATGCCGTCGTCGTCCCCGCTCGGCAGGCGTACTCCCACTGTGCCTCGGTCGGCAGCCGGAACTCCCAATCGTTCGGCAGAGTTCCCGCTTGACGGCTTCGCTCGGTGAGCTTCCGGCAGAATGCTTCCGCCTCTGCAAAGTTGACGTTGCCAACCGGGAAGTCGTCTCCTGCGGGCAACTCCGCCGTGAGCTCCCCGGGCAACTCTCCGACGACCCGCTTCCACTGGCCTTGCGTCGTCTCGTACTTGGCCATCCACAAGCCCCTGGTCAGGGTCACCGCCACTTGATCCTCCCCAGGCCGTCGCTCGGGCTCGCTTCGGGGGCTCCCCATCACGAAGCGGCCCGGAGGACACCAGCAGAGCC
>JACQTK010000265.1 GCA_016210845.1 Acidobacteriota bacterium
GCGGTCGGGGCCCAGTCCCACCAGTCGATCATCGCGCGCGCGCGAAAGTCGGCCCACGCGCGGGCGACGAGTTCGACGAGGACGACGCCATGGCGGGCAATCTCGAAGCGGAGCAACGGGGGAGCGTCATCGAGCAGAACGATATCGATCGGCCGTCCTGCGGCGCGAGCGAGTGCGGCCGACAGGGCCGGCGTCACCTGGGCTCTGCTCGTCAACGAGAGTCCAAGGTCGATGTCGCTGCCGCGTCGCAGCCGGTCTGCCGCGCCTGATCCGAACAGCACGGCCAGCCGTACGTGTGCGGTGTCCTCGAGCACCCGCTTCAGCGCGTCGGCCTCGCGCGACACGGCCTGATCTTACTCTGAAGGCCCCAGGCCCTGGGCCACAGGCCCAAGGGCTGTCTTAGGCCTCAGGCGACAGGGTTCAGGCCCCTGGGCCCAGCGGTGAGGCCTGGCTCCTCACTGTTACTACCGATCCGCCACGCAGACGTTGATCGAGAAGAACGGGTTGGCCGCGCGGCCCAGCTCCGCCTGCTGCGGGCAGAGGTTGATCCGGACC
The DNA here is from genome assembly GCA_016210845.1 of Acidobacteriota bacterium. GTDB lineage: Bacteria > Acidobacteriota > Vicinamibacteria > Vicinamibacterales > UBA2999 > JACQTK01. Next base: position 556 of record JACQTK010000265.1, read on the forward strand.
TCGCCGCCTGGATTCGCCGTCGTGTGAAAGTTCAGGTAGCAGTTGCCGCTCGAGCACGCCTCGAAGACGTCGGCCATCTTGAGCACGCCCTGCGCCGCCCGCAGCGTCAGATCGCCCGAGGTCCACGTCCACGAGACCGTGAAATCGTCCGAGGCGCGGAGCGGCAGGCCCGGAATGCCAATGACGACCGGTCCGGCCACGCCGGGGCCGCCGACATGCAGGTGGCCCGCCCTCAGATCGACGATGTTGTGGACGCGCGCCGTGCAGGCGATCGTGACGGCCACGCGGTCGAGCGTGCAGTTCGCGGTGCCGACGCCAGCGGTGGCGACCGGCGGCGCCTCGAAGGCGCCGGACCCGCTGCCGAGGATCGTCAGGGTGTCCTGGGCGTAGGCCGGGCCCGAGATCCCTGCCCAGACCAGACCCACAATCAGTGCGCCGAGGCACATCCTGCTCATCGACATCTCCTCCTCCGCCGGTCCTGCCGGCGTGAAAAGCGCAGGAGGCCGAGCAGGAAACAGACCAACACCGGCCGTCGCGGGCTCAACGAGATACGGCCGATCCCATGGCGGCATGCTTACGCCGCGCGAAATCGCTCACGGGAATCGGAAGTTCACATAGACTGATGCGAGCTCGATGGATCTGGCGGACCGCGTCGCGCTGATCACGGGCGGCAAGCGCATCGGGGCCGTGGTGGCCACGGAGCTGGCGCGCCGCGGCGCCGATGTCGCGCTCGTCTATCGGCACTCGCGGACCGCCGCCGAGGAGACGGCCGACGCCGTGCGAGCGCTCGGCCGGCGGTCGGTGGTGCTGCAGGCGGATCTCCGGCAGCCCGACGCGTGCGACCGGATCGTCGACGAGACGGTGGACGGTCTCGGCCGCCTCGACATCCTGGTGAACATGGCGTCGACCTACACCACCCGGGCCTTCGACGATCTGACCGTCGAGGACTGGGATGCCCAGATGGAGGTCGATCTGCGCTCCGCCTGGTTGTGCGCGCGCGCCGCGGTGCCGCATATGCGCCGCCTCCGCGGGGGGCGCATCGTCAACATTTCCGATTGGGTGGCGCGCAGCGGCCGGCCGCGCTACATCGGGTACCTCCCGTACTACGTGGCGAAAGCGGGGATCATCGCGCTCACCGAGGGGCTCGCGCTGGAACTGGCCCCCGATCAGATCCTGGTCAATGCGATTGCCCCCGGCCCCATCGTGGCGCCGGAAGGAACCACCGACGAAGAGTTCGCGATGGTGGAGCGCGCCACGCCGCTCGGCCGCTGGGGCGGCGAGATCGAGGTGGCCCGGATGGTGGTGGTCCTCGTCGAGACCGACTTCGTCACGGGCGAGACGATCCGGGTGGATGGCGGGAGACACGTGAAATAGATCTCATGCGCCTCGCGCGTGCATTGACGTCCGTAGGGCGCGGCTTTACGCCGCGCCAGGCGGGCCGCAAAGGCCAGCCCTACGTCAATGCGAGCGCCTTCCGGGATTAGGCGAGGGCGCCGACACGATCGAGGATGGCGTTCAGCGTGGACGCGGCTCCGAGCAGCGGCAGGTTGCTGATGTAGAAGTGCCGCACGCCGAGGGCCATCATCACGCGCAGCGTGCGCGCGCAGACGTCGACGGGCGTGGCGCCCGCTTCGAACTCCGCCGAGAGCGGCTCCACTGGAACGGGCAGGAACCGGCTCAGCAGCGCCAGCGTCCTGGGGTTGGCGCTGCGGTAGTAGAAGACCCCGAACACGCCAGGGACGTCGTCGAGCCCGCGGCGGCGCGTCTCGTTGATGAAGCGTTCCACGGGTGCGACGTCCAGGTGACTGACGATCTGGGTGAGATAGAACTCCGCGGTGAATCGCTCGTCCCGCAGATAGTCCACCTGCCGCGCCGCGTCCCCGTACGGGTTCATCCATCCGCCAAGCGCCAGCCGCGGCTCCCGCCCCTTGACGGCCTGCCGCAGCTCCCACGCATGCTCGACGCACCGCAGCCGTCCCACTGTGCGGTCGCCCCCCAGCACGACGAGCGCCGGGAATCCATGCTGCCACGCCTGCTCCGCGTAGCTCAGGCAGAAGTCGAGCGAGTGCTTGCTCGTCAGGAAGGGGACGACGCGGTCGCGCGGCACGTCGCGCCCGAGATTGGTCACGAGGTGGCGAAGGTTGTTCTCTTCCTGGGTGCCGATGGCGCTGTCGGTGAGAAACACCGCGACGTCCTGACGCGTGAGCGTACGGACGCCGTGGTACATGTCGATCCAGGCGTCCATCCCTTCGGCCGAGCCGAGCTCCGCCCGCGGCGGGCGCAGCTCGGCCGCAATCACGCTGCGCCCCGATCGCAGAGAGCCGATGAAGGACACGAATCGCTCGTTACCGCGACGCCGTGGCCGCCGACGGCGGCGCTTCGCCTACCGTCCGCATCACGAAGTCGAACATCATCTGGCGGAGGTGCTTGTTGAGGCGCGGATCGGTGATGCCGTGCCGCGAGCGCGGGTAGATCATCATCTCGAAGGACTTGCCGGCCCGCTGGAGCTCGTAGGCAAACTGCTCCGAGTTCTGCGAATGGACGTTGTCGTCGATCGCTCCGTGCACCAGCAGCAGCCGGCCGCTCAGATTGGCGGCGGCCAGCCGGGGCGCGGTCCTGCGGTACCCGTCCGGGTTGTTCTGCGGCGTGTTCATGTAGCGCTCGGTCCAGATGGTGTCGTAGTTGCGCCAGTCGGTGACGGGCGCGCCGACGATGCCTCCAGCCCAGCTGGTGCTGTGGGTCAGCGCATAGGCGGTCATGAAGCCGCCGTAGCTCCAGCCGCTCAAGACGATGCGCGAGGTGTCGATGTAGGGCTGCCGCTTCAGCCAGGCGATCCCGTCCTCGAGATCGCGCAGCTCGAGCTCGCCGAGGTTGCCGTACACGGCCCACTGCGCCGCCAGACCCTTGCTGCTGGCGCTGCGGTTGTCGAGGATCCACACGATGACGCCGTGCTGCGCCAGCATCTGGTGGAACATGTACGTCTGGCCGCCCCACCGGTTGAGCACCTGCGGCACGCCCATGCCCGAGTACGCGTGCTGGAACACGGGGTAGCGGCGTGTCGGCGTGAAGTCGGGAGGCGTGATCATCATCGCGTCCATCATCCCGCCGTCGCGTGTGGGAATCCGGAGGAGCTCGGGTCTCGCCAGACGGTACTCGGCGAGGGTGCGGACCGGGTTGGCGTCGATGACGCGGAGCTCCGTGCCGTCGGCACGGTGGAGCCGCACCTGTGCAGGCGTGACGACGTCGCTCCAGACGTCGACGTAGCGCGTGAACGAGGGATTGAAGATCGCGCCGTGCGTGCCCTCGGTCCGCGAGAGCCGCGTGAAGCCTGCGCCGTCCAGGCCGATGCGGTAGATGTCGGCGCCGATCGCGCTGCGCTCGTTCGACGCGAAGTAGACGAGGCGGCTCGTCTCGTCGACGCCGTACAGGGTGACAAGGTCCCAGGGCCCGGAGGTGACCTGCCGCACGGGCGTGCCGTCGGCCTTGTAGTGATAGAGGTGCTTGAAGCCGCTCCGCTCGCTGAGCCAGAGGAAGGAGCCGTCGGCCAGCCACGTCGGGCTTCCGTTCACGTTGACCCACGCCGTCGTGGTCTCGCGCAGCAGGCGGCGTGAGCGGCCGGAGACGGCGTCGGCCACGTTGAGGTCGAGCCACGTCTGCTCGCGATCCTGTATCTGGTAGACAAGGGCGGCGTCGGGCGACCAGTCGACATCGACGACGAGGAAGTCGATCGGGGTGTAGTCGTTCAGATCGATCCACAACAGCGCATCGCCGGCCACGTTGGCGACGCCGAGCCTCACCTTCGGATTCGGATCGCCAGCCTTCGGGTAGGGCACGATCTCCGGCGACGGCCGGTAGGGAATCTGATCGACGACCGTGTAGGCCGGAACGCCCCGCTCGTCGAGCTGCAGGAAGGCCATGCGCGCCGAATCGGGGCTCCACCAGTAGCCGCGGAATCGGCCGCGTCCGTAGATTTCCTCCTGATACAGCCAATCGAGCTTGCCGTTGAGGATCTCGGCGCTGCCGTCGGTGGTCAGGGCACGCTCGCGGGACGAGGCCACCTCGACGACGAACAGGTTGTTGGCGCGGACGAACGCCACGCGGCGGCCGTCAGGGCTGAAGGTGGCTTCTTCCTCTTCGCCCGGTGTCGACGTCAGGCGCCTGGTCTCGCCCGACGCGAGCTCGTGAAAGTAGAGGTCGTCGTCCATCGTGAGCAGCGCGCCGGTCCGTGCGGGATTGAGCGTGACGCCGGCCGCGCGAGGCAGGCGCGACGCGTCGAACAGCGGTTCGGTCCGGCCGGACATCGCGTCCACGCGGAGCCAGCTGGTCCCTCGCCGCACCAGATACCTGTCGTCGTCCAGCCAGGTGAGGTTCGTCGGCGCGGAGCCGCTGAAATCGACGCGCGCCTGCGGATCGTAGATGTCGTCGATGGTGAGCGTCCGCGGCGGCGCCTGCGCGGGCAGCGCCACCGTGAGCGCGACCATGCCGAGGGCCGTCAGGCGAAAGAGACGAAGCATGAAGGAAGATTAGCAGATCCATGACACACCTCACGTTCCTGGGGGCGGCGCGCACGGTGACCGGCTCCAAGTACCTGCTCCAGCACGGCGACACCCGCGTGCTCGTCGACTGCGGCCTGTTTCAGGGCTTGAAGGAGCTGCGGCTCCGGAACTGGCAGGACTTTCCGGTGCCCGCCCGGAGCATTCACGCCGTCGTCCTGACGCACGCGCATCTCGACCACGTCGGGTACCTGCCGCGCCTGGTCGCTCAGGGGTTTCGCGGCCGCGTGTTCTGCACGCCAGGCACCGCGGATCTGGCCAGGCTCGTCCTGCCGGATGCGGCGCGCATCCAGGAAGAGGACGCGCGTCAGGCCAACCGGCACCGGTACTCGAAGCATCACCCCGCGCTGCCGCTCTATACCGAAGCCGATGCGTGGCGCGCGGTGACGCAGCTGCAGCCGCTCGGGTACCAGCGCCCGATCGAGGCGGCGCCAGGCGTGACCATCGAGTTCTCGCCGGCGGGGCATCTGCTCGGGTCGGCGTATGTGCTGACGCGGCTGGGCGGCGGCCGGACGATTCTGTTCGGCGGCGACCTGGGGCGGTACGGCCGCCCTGTCCTGCCGGATCCCGTCGATGCCGTGCAGGCCGACGTCGTGCTCGTGGAATCGACGTACGGCGATCGCGACCACGCGCCCGACGACGAAGGCGGCCGTCTGGAGGCGATCGTTCGCGAGACCGCGCAGCGCGGCGGCAGGCTCATCATCCCGTCGTTCGCCATCGGCCGTGTGGGAGACGTGCTGTACGGGCTGCGCCGTCTGGAGCGCGATGGGCGCATTCCGGTTCTGCCGGTCTATGTCGACAGCCCCATGGCGGCCGAGGCGTTGACGTTCTACCGCGCGCGCGTCTCGGAGCTCGACGCCGAGGTGCGGCCCGCGGAACGGGAGGTGTCGGCCTTCTGCACCGAGCGGCACCAGATCGTGGACTCGCCGCAGCAATCGAAGGCGCTCACGGCGAGCCGCGAGACCGCGATCGTCATCTCGTCGAGCGGCATGGCCACCGGGGGCCGCGTGCTGCATCACCTGGAGGCCACGCTGCCCGACGGGCGCAACACCGTGCTCTTCGTCGGCTACCAGGCGGCCGGCACGCGCGGCCGGCAGCTCGTCGACGGCGCGCGTGAAGTCAAGATGCACGGCCGCATGATTCCTGTTGCCGCCCGCATCGCCAGGCTCGACTCCATGTCCTCACACGCGGATCGCGGAGAGATTCTGCGGTGGCTCGGCACGCTGCTCGCGCGGCCCAGCCGGCTCTGTCTGGTGCACGGCGAGCCGGGCCCGATGGACGCGTTGAAGGCGTCGATCGCGGCGCGCCTGGGCTGGGACGCGTACACGCCGAGCGACGGCGAGCGCTTCGAGATCTGACGCACGTTCGTGGCATCATCGAGCGGTGTTCTCGCGCCGCCTGCCGCCGCACACCGAGACGAACGCGCTCACGCTGGCGCTCGATCGGTTGCGGGCGGCGGGAGCCGCGATTGTGGATCTCACGGAATCGAATCCCACGCGCGTCGGCATTCGCTACCCCGAGGGACTGCTCGGGCCGCTCGCCGACGATCGCGCGCTGCGGTACGAGCCGCACCCGCTGGGCGCGCCGCCCGCGCGTGCCGCCGTCGCCGAAGACCAGCGGCGGCGCGGCGCACAGGCCGAGCCGCAGCACGTCGTGCTCGCCGCGAGCAGCAGCGAAGCCTACAGCTGGCTGTTCAAGCTGCTGTGCGACCCTGGCGACCGCGTGCTGGTGCCGCGCCCGAGCTACCCGTTGTTCGAGCACCTGACGCGGCTCGAAGGCGTGTGCGCCGAGACCTACGGCCTCGACTACCACGGGCGCTGGACCATCGACCTCGACTCCGTGGCGGCGGCGCCCGCGGGCACGCGCGCGATCGTTGTCGTCTCACCCAACAATCCGACAGGTTCGTTCGTGACGGCCGACGAGATTGCACGCCTCGCCGAGCTGTGTCGCGCCCGCGGCTGGGCGGTCGTGGGCGACGAGGTGTTCGCGGACTACGTCCTCGAAGCCGATGGGGCCCTGACCGATATCGCGTCGCGGAGTGACGTCTTGTCGTTCACGCTGGCCGGCCTGTCGAAGACCGTGGGTCTGCCCCAGCTCAAGCTGGGCTGGATCATCGTCGGGGGACCGGCCGCCCAGCGAGATGCCGCGCTCAAAGCGCTCGAGCTCATCGCGGACAGCTTCCTCTCGGTCAGCACCCCCGTGCAGGCGGCGGCGCCTCACCTGCTGCGCGCTGGTGCGACCGTTCGCGCCGCGATCCAGGATCGTACCGTCCGGAACCTGCACGCGCTGCGCGCCGCCGCCCGCCGGTTTCCGGCCTGCGACGTGCTGCGGGTCGAAGGCGGCTGGTCGGCCGTCATTCGCGTGCCATCCACCCGGAGCGAGGAGCAGCTCGTGATCGAGCTGCTCGAACGCGAGCGCGTCCTCGTCCACCCAGGCTACTTCTTCGACTTCCCGCGCGAGGCCTACCTTGTCCTCAGCCTGCTGCCGCCGGACGCGGTGTTTGCGGACGCGGTGGCACGCGTACTGCGGCGCGCGGGTGAATGATGGCGCGCCGCGCCGGAATCCTCGTGCCGCTGTTCTCGATCCCTTCTTCCGGCAGCTGGGGCGTCGGCGAGATCGACGACATCGTGCCGATGGCCCGATGGCTCGAGGCCGCGGGCCAGCGGCTGCTGCAGCTGCTCCCGATCAACGAGATGCCGCCGGAGGAGACCTCGCCGTATTCGGCGGTCAGCGCCATGGCCATCGATCCGCAGTTCATCTCGCTGGGATCGCTGGAGGATTTCGCCGCGCTCGGCGGCGAGCGCGCGCTCGAGCCCGAGCTGCGGGCAGTGCTCGACGGCGTGCGGCGCGCGCCGTTGGTCGACTACCGCGACGTGCGCAGGCTGAAGCACACGGTGCTGCGCCGCTGCTTCGCCCGCTTCAGGGATGCGGAGTGGGCGCGCGAGTCCGCGCGCGCGCGGGCGCTGCGCACGTTCATCGAGGAACAGGCCTGGTGGCTCGACGACTACGCCCTGTTCCGCGCGCTGCACGCGCAGTACGACGAGCTGGCGTGGACCGATTGGCCCGAGTTGCTCCGGACGCGCGAGGCGGCTGCCCTGGCGGAGGCGCGGCGCGGACTGGCAGACGACATCCTCTACCGCCAGTACCTCCAGTGGGTGGCTGGCAGCCAGTGGCGCCGTGCGCGCGAGGCCGCCAGAGGCGTGGCGCTCTTTGGCGATCTCCCCTTCATGGTCAGCGGCGACAGCGCGGACGTCTGGGCCCGTCAGGACGAGTTCCGCCTCGACGCGTCCATTGGCGTGCCGCCCGATGCGTTCAGCGCGACGGGACAGGACTGGGGGCTGCCCGTCTATCGCTGGGACGTGCTCGCCGCGCGCGACTTCGACTGGCTGCGCCACCGCGCGCGCCGCAACGCGGACCTGTTCGACGGCTACCGGGTCGATCACCTCGTGGGCTTCTACCGCACGTACTTCCGGCCGCACGATGGCGGCGAGCCGCAGTTCACGCCGCCCGATCCCGCCGCGCAGACCGCGCTCGGCGAGCGCGTGCTCGGCGTGCTCCGCGAGAGCGGCGCCGAGATCACCGCCGAAGATCTCGGCCTGGTGCCGGACTTCGTGCGCGAGTCACTCGCGCGCCTCCGGGTGCCCGGCTACAAGGTGCTCCGCTGGGAGCGCCACTGGCAGGTCGACGGCCAGCCGTTCAAGGATCCCGTCGACTATCCGGCGGTGGCGGTCGCCACCTCCGGCACGCACGACACCGAGCCGATGGCGATCTGGTGGGAGGAGGCGCCTCGCGACGAAAAGGCCGCGGTCCTGGCCGTTCCCTCCATTGCCACGCGCCTCACAGAGGATGACCGCGTGAGAGCGCCCGACGCGACCGGGCTGCCGCACGCCGTGCACGAGGCGCTGGTCGAAGTGCTCTACGGGTCGGGCGCGGACATCCTGATTCTGCCGATACAGGACGTGTTCGGCTGGCGCGATCGCATCAACGTGCCCGCAACGCCGCGCGACGCGAACTGGAGGTGGCGGCTGCCGTGGCCGGTCGATCGGCTGCTCACGGAACCAACCGCAATGGCGGTCGCCACGCAGCTCGAGGAGTGGACGCGGCGATACGGGCGGTGATTCGGTTCCAGGGTTGCCATGCGGTTACATGGCATCGCGTTGCTCAGAGGCTATTGGAAGAAAGCGTCGACCTGTTCGCAGCGGAATTCCACCGCGAACAAGAAGAGTGACCTCACCTGTCAATGCGACAAGCGAATCGGGCTGCCGCCACTGCGAACGTCACGACGACGGCTATCGTCAGTGTCGGCAGATCGGCAGCCGTCAAGTCGAAGAACTGACCGCGCACGAAGCGCGCGGAGGCCAGGCTCGCCGGTACACCAATCGCGAGGCCGATCAGGACGAGCGTCGCACCTGATGGGGGATCATGCTGGCGATTGCGTGCCGTTGCGCGCCGAGCGCTATCCGAATGCCGATTTCGTTCGTGCGTCGCGCGACCACGTGGGACAACAACCCGGACAGGCCGATACAGGCGAGCACCAACGCCACTCCGCCAACGACAGAGGCCAATTGCGCGACGACTCGCTCCGAGCGCGTCAACCTGCGGATCTGATCGTGGAGAGCCCACGCGTTGGCGACCGTCAACCTCTGGTTGAACGATTGGATGGCCGTCTGCACCGCGGGGAGAACGGCGGCGGGGTCGCCATCCGTGAGGAGCTGGTAGGCGAGCGCCAGCGGGTACTGGCCAACCGGCTGCCCGACCGCCGGATAGTAGGTCGGCGAGGCGCCGGAGCGGAGGTTGTCTCCAAACGACGCAGGGAATGACATCGTGTCGTGCGCGTCGGCGGCCACGCCAACAATCTCGTACCGCCGATTGCCCTGAATGATGTGGCGGCCGACAGGATCACCATTCCCGGAGTAGTGCGACGCAAGGGCCTGGTTCACGACACATACGGGCAAGGGTGATGCGCTGTCCCGCCGCTCGATGCCACGGCCCCGGATAATGGGCGTTCCCACGTGGGCAAAATCGTCGGGGCTGACAGCCATGACCTTCGCGACGCCAGTCGGCCCGGCCCCGTCGACGGTGATTGGACCGCTATGCGGCCCCAAACGAGAATTTTGTACTCGTTTGCCGGTCCGCATAGCGGTCCTAGGCGCGCGGAGCGCGCCAAACAGATGCTGGCAACCAGCCAAGGGGCTCCGCGGGGATATCAAGGGGGCGGAGCCCCTTGGCTGGTAGTGTAGTTGTCGCCGAGCAGTCCCGTCGTCGAGTATGTCACCGCTCTGACGCCGGGCACGGCTGCCAATCGCTCACGCAAGGCTTCGTAGATCAGCGATAACCGCGTACGGTCGTAACCACCGCCCTGGAAATTCACACGCAACTGCGCGATCTGCCGCGTGTAGCCCAGATCGGCGGTCTCGAGGTTTCGAGGCGTCCGCACGAACCAGCCGGTGCCGATCAGCAGCATCACCTACGGTGACAATGTCTGCCGCCCTGGAAGTCGTGGGACCTTCTTCCGCTTTGGCCTGGCAGCCAAGCGGATTCCACCGGATTCCACTGCCGGTGCGTCGCCTACGCGCGGCTGGCGATCTTGGCCCAGGTGTCCTTGAGCGTCACCGTCCGGTTGAAGACCGGCGCCCCTGGGCGCGAGTCGGGATCCACCACGAAATAGCCCAGGCGCTCGAATTGAAAGCGCGTCCCCGGAGCCGCCGCGGCGAGCGAGGGCTCGATCCGGCAGCCGGTGAGCCGTTCCAGCGACGCGGCGTTCAGATCCGTCAGCGGATCGCGCCCCCCTTCCTCCGGGTTGGCCGACTTGAACAGCCGATCGTACAGCCTGACTTCCGCCTCAAGGGCATGCGCCGCCGACACCCAGTGGATGGTGCCCCTGACGCGGCGCGTCGCCGTGTCGCCCGTCAGCGAACCGGGGTCGTACGTGCAGCGCAGTTCCGCGATCTCCCCGTCGGGATCCTTGACGACGCGCTCGCACTTCAGGATGTAGGCGTACCGCAGGCGGACCTCGGCGCCCGGGGACAGACGGAAGAACTTCCTGGGCGGGCGCTCCATGAAGTCGTCGAGGTCGACATACAGGATGCGCGAGAACGCCAGCCGCCTCGTGCCCGCCGATGGATCCTCGGGATTGTTGACCGCCTCGACCTCCTCCTCGCGGTCCTCCGGATAGTTCTCGATCACCACTTTGAGCGGGCGCAGGACCGCCAGGGCCCGCAGCGCGCGGCGGTTCAGCTCCTCCCGCACCGTGTGCTCGAGCAGCGCGACGTCGACGACGTTCTCCTTCTTGGCCACGCCGATGCGCGTGCAGAAATCGCGGATCGCTTCCGGCGGCACGCCGCGGCGCCGCAGGCCTGCCAGCGTGGGCATCCGCGGGTCGTCCCACCCGTCCACGTAGCGCTGCGCCACCAGCTGCAGGAGCTTGCGCTTGCTCATGACCGTGTAGTTCAGGTTGAGCCGCGCGAACTCGATCTGCTGCGGCCGCGACGTGAACTCCTTGGCGGTCAGGCGCAGGTTGTCGACGCACCAGTCGTACAGCGGCCGATGGTCCTCGAACTCGAGCGTGCACAGCGAGTGTGTGATGCCCTCGATCGCGTCCGAGATCGGGTGCGCGTAGTCGTACATCGGATACACGCACCAGCGGTCGCCGGTGCGATAGTGCGTGGCCCGGCGGATCCGGTACAAGAC
>JACQTK010000271.1 GCA_016210845.1 Acidobacteriota bacterium
CTGCCCACCCAGCCCCACCTGCCCCGCCTGCAGCTGCCCCGCGTACAGGAGCTGGAACTCCCCGCCTGTCATCGGGTCGGTGTACTTCTTCCTGAGAAACTTCCCATCCACCAGAAGGTCCAGATTCGGCGGGAAGACCCCTGGATTCCTGCGCTGGAACAGCTCCACCGCGCGCGCGTACTGCTCGCCGCGGAAGATCAGCTCGGCCTCGCGCTCGCGCCGCGCCGCCGCGTTCCACACGGGGAGCGCCACGCCGAGCATGATCGACATCACGCTCAGCGCCACGAGCAGCGCCGCCATCGCGTACCCGCGGTCGGTCGAGCGCATCACACTTCGGGAATGGAAATGATGAAGTCCACCGTCGCGGTCGCCGACCGTCCGTCGACGGTCGTCACCTTCACCGCCGCCGTCTTGAGCCCGTTCGTCGTATAGACGTGCGTGACCTTGTTGCCGTTGGTCTCGGCCTTCGTGTCGTCGCCAAAGGTCCACTCGTACTTCTGCACCACGTCCGACCCGTCCGTCGTCGGCGTCACCGTCGCCGTCAGCGTCACCGGTCGTCCGATCCCGACGACCGCCGTGCCCAGCTCCGCGGCCAAGGTCACTCCGAGCGGCGGGCGCGTCGCTCGGGGCGTCACGATCACCGTGGTCGACGCCAGGGCCACCTCGCCGTTGATGTCGGTGACCCGGGCGATGGCCAGGTACGTTCGGGGATTTGCGTCCGACGGTCCGTTGTAGGTGTGCGTGCTGGTCGCCGTAGCCGGGCTGCCGCTGAGTATGCCCAGCGGGTCCGAGCTGCCGTCGCCGAACTCGATGACCGCGCTGCGCAAGGTACTCGACCCGCTCGGCTTGGTCACGGTGAACAGGACCGTGGCCGTGTTGTTCGCCGTGCTCGCCTGAACGGCCGCGCAGTTGCCGCTGCCCGACGCGGGCGCGCACGCGATCGAGACCGCGGGCCCGACGCGCAGGTCCACGACCACCGCGCTGCTCGTCTTCGCACCAGCGGTTGCCGTGACGCTCGCCTTCTGGCTCGTCGTGAGCGTGGTACGGGCCTCGCCGTTCTCGTCGGTGGCGGCGGAGGCCGCGCTCAGCGTGCCGTGGTCGGTGTTGAACGTCACCGCGACGTTCGACAGCGCCCGCCCGTTCTCGGCCACGACCGTGGCGACCAGCCCGACGGTGCCGCCCGACGGACCGACGCTGCCCGGATTGGCGCGAAGGGTCACGGTGTTCACCGCCGCCGAGCCGACGGTGATGTCCACCACGTTGGTGGCGTCGTCGCCGCCCGTGGCGGCCCCGGACGAGGCCCGGACCTGCGCGACGCCCGAGCTGTTGCCGGCAAAGAAGTTCGTCACCGCCAGACCGTTGCGGGTTTGCGTCTCCACGGGATCGACGCGCCCGAGTGTGGTGGTGAATCGCACCGTGGTGCCGTTCTGCACCGGTGTCCCAGCCTGCTCGAGGACGAACGCCGTGATTTCCGTGCTGCCGCCGAGCGGCAGCACGCGCGTCGGCGTCGACACGGTAATCGTGGAGCTGGTCGGCGCCAGCAGCTGCGCCCGGTCGCACCCAGCCAGGAGCACGACCACCAGTAGAGCGCCGGCGTTAGCCTGCGCGATCGTGGTTGCCTGCGCGATCGTCTTGAACATACTCCCTTACCAGTCCGAGTACGGCCTGCCGTCGAGCCCGACGCGATCCGACCCGCTCCGCACGTTGAAGACGCCCGGCTCGGCCGAGGGATTCGCCGGATCCGCGTCCGACATGGTGACCTGCCACGTGTCGGCCGAGTTGGTGAACGGATCGACCGGAATGGCGCGCAGGTACCGCTCCGCCACGAGCGCGTCGAGCGACGGCGGATACCGGTTCTTGTCGGCGTAGTACTGATCGATGGCGTCGCGCATCCGGAACAGGTCCTCCGCGAGCACCGCCTCTCTCGCACGCGTCTGGCTGTTCGCCTGGACGTAGAGCCCGATGCTGGCGAGGACGACGATGAGCGACATCACGATCATCAGCTCGATGAGCGTGAATCCCGCCACGCGGCGCATGGTCACCAGTCCCTGTACCTCGTCCCATCCAAGGCCGTGGCGGTGCTCTTGGTGTAGACGTCGAACACGTTCTTCCCACCCCACGACGTCGAGTCGGGCCTGTCCTGATACGCGCGCAGCCCCCAATCCGTGCTGCTGGTCATCGGGTCGATGGGAATGCGCCGCAGGAACTTCAGCTGCCGCCCCGACGCGTCGTTGGCCGCCGAGATGCCCTCGACGAGCGTCTCCAAGTCAGGGGGATACCCTTCGTTGCCAGGCTCGAGCTCGGTGGTCGCAATCAGTCCGCGGTCCACGGCGTCCTTGAAGCGGTCGATGCCCGCGCGCATCTCCCGCAGCGACCGCCGGAGCTCCGCTTCCCGCTGGCGCTGCGAGGTCACCTGGGCGAGCGGGAGCACGGCCGACGCCAGAATCATCAGGATGCCCGTGACGACAATCAGCTCGATGAACGTGTAGCCGCCTTGGCGGACCGCAAAGGTCCGCCCCGCGCGCCCACGTCTTGCCAGCCTTGCCACCGTGCCTGCCTCACTTGCCCAGCTTACCCGCCCGCACCCGCCTCACCCGCCCCACCTGCCCTACCCGC
>JACQTK010000029.1 GCA_016210845.1 Acidobacteriota bacterium
GAGCTGCGTACGCTCTTTCGCGAGGAGCAGTACTCGCGGATTCCGGTGTACCGGAAGGACCTGGACAACATCATCGGCATCGTGTTCGTCAAGGATCTGGTGGCGCTCCCCCCGGCCGCCGAGCCCCCGCTGACGACGCTGATGCGCCCCGCCTACATGGTGCCCGAGAGCAAGCGCGTCTCGGAGCTGCTCAAGGAGATGCAGCGCCGACAGGCGCAGACGGCGATCGTCGTGGACGAGTATGGCGGAACGGCCGGCCTGGTGACCGTCGAAGACCTGCTCGAGGAGATCGTCGGCGAGATCCGCGACGAGTACGACGTGGAGAGCGAAACGGTCACAGACGAAGGGAACGGCACGTTCGTGTTCAGCGGCAGGGTCAACGTCGACGAGGTGCGGGATCGGCTCGGCGTCGAGATCCAGCAGGAGGGATTCGAGACCGTCGGCGGGTACCTCCTGTCGCACCTCGGCCGGATGCCGTACGTCGGCGAAACGTTCGACGTCGACGACCTGGCCGTGGAGGTGCTCGAGGTCGAGCGCCGCCGGATCACCAAGGTGCGCGTCCGCCGCCGCGAGGGCGCGCCGGCCGAAGAGTAGAGGCGGCTCTTTAGGTCCGCCTCGAGCCATGAAGTCAGGTTTCGTTGCTCTGCTCGGACGCCCCAACGCGGGCAAATCCACGTTGCTCAACCGCATCGTCGGCCACAAGCTCGCCATCGTCTCCGACAAGCCTCAGACCACGAGAACGCGGATCGTCGGGGTGAAGAACTACCCGGAGGGGCAGGTCGTCTTCGTCGACACGCCTGGGGTGCACAGGCCGACGCATCGAATGAACGTTCGGATGGTGGACGTGGCGCTCGAGGCGATGCGGGACGTCGACCTGCTCACGCTGGTCGTGGACGTGTCGGTCGCGCCAGGCCCCGGCGATCGCTATCTGCTGGCATTGCTGCAGGACGTGACAACGCCCGCGATCCTGGCCCTGAACAAGGTCGATCTGGTCGCCAAGCCGAGGCTGCTGCCGATGATCGACCGGTACCGTCGGGCCCATTCGTTCGTGGAAATCGTCCCGATCTCGGCGACCGACGGCACCAACGTCGACGTCCTCGAAACGCTGTTCCTGCGATATCTGCCCGAGGGAGAGCCCCTCTATCCGCCCGATTTCGTCACCGATCAACCCGAGCGGCTGTTCGTCGCGGAAATCGTTCGCGAGCAGGTGCTGCAGCTCACCCACGACGAGCTGCCGTTTTCCACCGCGGCGATCGTCGATCGGCTCGAGGCGCCGGCCGACGCCGCGGTGGTCAACGCCTACTGCACGATCTTCGTCGACCGGGAGTCGCAGAAGCCGATCGTCGTCGGCAAGGGCGGCGCCATGATCAAGAAGATTGGCACCGCGGCCCGCGCGGCGCTCGAGGAGTACTTCGGCAGCCGTGTCTATCTCGACCTGCACGTCAAGGTGCGATCCGAGTGGCGCGACGACGAGCGGCTGCTCGACGAGCTGGGGCTCCGGGGACGGGACCGGTCGTAGATCCCCCTTCGACCGTCGTCCGGTATAATCCCCGCCCACATATGCCCAACGCGGTGCAGACGGCGATCGACAAGTTCATGCACGGGTTGATTCGCCGCAACCCGGCCGAGCCCGAGTTCCATCAGGCGGTGCAGGAGGTGGCCGAGACGGTGATGCCGTTCCTGCTGGAGCACCGCACGTATCAGGACGCGAACATCCTGGAACGGATGACCGAGCCCGATCGGATCATCATCTTCCGCGTGAGCTGGGAGGACGACGCGGGCCACGTGCGCGCGAACCGCGCGTGGCGGGTGCAGTTCAACAATTCGATCGGGCCCTACAAGGGTGGCATGCGGTTCCACCCGGACGTCACGCTCAGCGTGCTCAAGTTCCTCGGCTTCGAGCAGGTGTTCAAGAACAGCCTGACGGGACTGCCGATGGGCGGCGCCAAGGGCGGGTCCAACTTCAACCCGAAGGGCAAGAGCGACCGCGAGGTGATGCGCTTCTGCCAGTCGCTGATGATCGAGCTGCACCGCCACATCGGCGAGGATACCGACGTGCCGGCCGGCGACATCGGCGTCGGCGCGCGCGAGATCAGCTACATGTTCGGCCAGTACAAGCGGATGGAGAATCGCTTCACGGGCATTCTCACCGGCAAGGGGCTGGCGTTCGGCGGGAGCCTCGTGCGTACCGAGGCCACGGGCTACGGGTGCGTCTATTTCATGCAGAACATGCTGGCCACCCGGGGCGATGGAGTCGAAGGCAAGACGTGCGTCGTGTCGGGCTCGGGCAACGTGGCGCTCTACACGATCGAGAAGCTGGCGCAGCTCGGCGCCAGGGTCGTCACGGCGTCGGACTCCGGCGGCTTCATCCACGACCGCGACGGCATCCGGGACGACAAGCTCGCCTGGCTGATCGACCTCAAGGAGAACCGGCGCGGGCGGATCTCGGAGTACGCCGAGCACTTTCCCAAGGTCGACTATCACGCGGGCCAGCGGCCCTGGGGCGTCGCCTGCGATCTGGCGTTCCCGTGCGCCACGCAGAACGAGCTGACGGGACCTGACGCCGAGGCGCTGCTCGCCAACGGGACGATTGCCGTGGCCGAAGGCGCCAACATGCCTTCGACGCTCGAGGCGGTGCATGCCTTCCTGAAGGCCAGGATCCTCTTCGGCCCGGCCAAGGCCGCCAATGCGGGCGGCGTGTCGGTATCGGGCCTCGAGCAGAGCCAGAACGCCCTGCGCATCTCCTGGTCGCGGGAGGAAGTGGACGGCCGGCTGAAGGAGATCATGAAGACCATCCACGCCAAGTGCGTCCAGTACGGCGACGAGGACAGCGGCGTCGTCAACTACGTGAAGGGCGCCAACCTCGCGGGCTTCGTGAAGGTCGCCGACGCCATGCTGGCGTACGGCATCGTCTGAGGCGGACCTGAAGGTCCGCCAGCCGCTCGGCCCCGCAGTCCGCGATATCGCCGCTGGTCCGTCGCGTGCTAGATTTAGCTGTTTACAGTGGCGGACGGACCTTCACCATGGCGGCGCAGCGAAGAATCGATCTCGTCCTCGACTCGGTCCGACGACTGCTGCGCATCGGTGCGACCGCCAACCTGCTGAACCTGCTGCAGAAGCAGCATCCAGCCGACCTCGCCCAGGTCTTCAGCGAGCTGCAGGACAAGGAGCGTGAGGCCGCCTTCAGCCTGCTGGCGGAGCGCAACGGCCGCCTGGCGATGGAGGCGGTCTCGGAGCTCGGGCCCGAGGCGGGCGCCTCGCTGCTGGCCACCCGCTCCGCGGAAGAGATCGCCAGGCTCGCCCAGGAGATCCCGTCCGACGACGCCGCCGCTCTGATCGATCACCTGCCCGAAGAGCTGTCCGCGGCCGTGCTCGACCTGATGCGCCCGAAGGAGTCGGGCGTCGTCGAGAACCTGCTGGAGTACGACGAGCAGACGGCGGGCCGCATCATGAACCCGCATGTCTTCGCCCTCAACGAGGACATGACGGTGGGCGAAGCGATCACCGAGCTGCAGACCAATCGCGACGTGGAGATGGTCTTCTACCTCTACGTCGTCGACGCGCGTCGGCACCTGGTGGGCGTGGTGTCGCTGCGCCGCCTGCTGCTGGTCTCGCCCGAGACGCCGCTCAAGCGGATCATGACGACGGACCTGATCAGCGCGCGCGTCGACATGGATCAGGAAGAGGTGGCGCGGCAGGTGGCGTCGTACAACCTGCTGGCGATTCCGGTGGTGGACGAGGAGAGCAAGCTCGTCGGCGTCATCACGGTGGACGACGTGATCGACGTCATCAAGGACGAGGCCACCGAGGACATCTACCGGCTGGCGGGCGTGGCGGGCGACGAGCGCGCGTTCACGCCCGCGGCGGAGTCGTTCCGGAAGCGGCTGCCGTGGCTGAGCGTCAACCTCGTCACCGCGTTCCTCGCCGCGTCGGTCGTCGCGCTGTTCGAGGGGACGATCGAGCGGATCACGGCCCTCGCCGTGTTCATGCCGATCGTGGCGGGGATGGGGGGCAACGCCGCCACCCAGACGCTCACCGTCATCGTGCGCGGCATCGCGCTGGGCGAGCTGACGTGGAGCAACTCGCGCAAGGCGCTGCTGAAAGAGACGATGGTGGGGCTCGGCAACGGCGTGGTGCTCGGGCTCGTCGCCGGAGCCGTGGTGTGGGCCACGCGCGGCAGTCCGGTGCTGGGCCTCGTGCTCTGCGCCGCCATGATCGTCAACATGTTCGTCGCGGCGGCCGCGGGCACGCTCGTGCCGCTGGGGCTGCGCGCGGCCAACGTCGATCCGGCGCTCGCGTCGTCGGTGTTCATCACCACGCTGACCGACGTGTTCGGGTTCTTCTCCTTTCTCGGCCTGGCCTTCGTGTTCCTGAGGTTTCTCGCGCCTGGCGCCTGAGGACGATAGAATAGACGGACTCGTGCCCCTGTACACCGCCGACGCCTTGATTCTCCGCACGTACAAGCTCGGAGAGGCCGATCGCATCGTGGTGTTCCTGACGCGCGATCGGGGCAAGAAGCGGGGCGTCGCCAAGGGGGCGCGGCGGCCGCGATCGCGCTTCGTCGGCGCGCTCGAGCCGCTCACCGAGGTCCGCGTCGCGTACTTCGAGAAGGAGCGGCGCGAGCTGGTAGGGTTGAACTACGCCGAGACGCTGCGGTCGCCGCTGGCGATCGTGGGCGGACCTGAAGGTCCGCCCGAGGCGGCCGACGCGCTCGGCTACGTCGGGTACTTCGCCGAGCTGCTGGACGAGTGGGCCCAGGAGGCCGACGCCGACGAGCGGCTCTATCGGCTCGGGGCGTCGATGCTCGACGCGCTGGCCGCCGGCGCGCCGGTGGAGCCGCTCGCGCGCTACTTCGAGTACTGGCTCCTGCGCCTGCAGGGCGTGTATCCGGAATCGCGCGGGACCCTCTCGACGGCGGCCCTGGCGTTTCTGGCGGCGTCCCGGACCGTGGGGCCGGATCGGGTCGCCGAGCTGCCGGCGGAGCGGCGCGCGCTCACGGAGCTGGAGAACGTGCACCGCGGGCTCATCGCGATGCACCTGGAGAAGACGTTGAAATCGGAGCGCGTGCTTCGCGACCTGCGCCGCCACAGCTGACCGCGTGACGCTTCAAGACCTCATCCTCAAGCTGTCGGCCTTCTGGGCCTCGCACGGGTGCCTGCTGCAGCAGCCGCTCGATCTGGAGGTCGGTGCGGGCACCTCGCACCCGGAGACGCTCTTTCGCGTGCTCGGGCCCAAGCCGTGGAGCGTGGGCTACGTGCAGCCGTCCCGGCGTCCCGACGACGGCCGATTCGGGCAGAACCCGAACCGGCTGTTCAAGCACCACCAGTACCAGGTGATCCTGAAGCCGTCGCCCGACGAGGTACAGCAGACGTACCTCGAGAGCCTCGAGGCCTGCGGCATCAACCCGCGCCAGCACGACATCCGCTTCGAGGAGGACAACTGGGAGTCGCCCACGCTGGGCGCCTGGGGCATCGGCTGGCAGGTCATGCTCGACGGCCTCGAGATCACGCAGTTCACGTACTTTCAGCAGGTGGGCGGAATCGACCTGGCGCCCATCTCGTGCGAGATCACGTACGGCCTCGAGCGGATCGCGATGTTCCTGCAGCGCGTCGACAACGTCTTCGACCTGGAGTGGGGCGGCGGCGTGAAGTACGCCGAGGTGCGCCTGCAGGAGGAGATCGACCAGTCCAAGTACGCCTTCGGCCAGGTGGACATGCCCGCCGACGAGTTCGCGGCCCTGCATCGGGAGCTGTTCGACAGAAACTACGGCTTTTCGGAGCGGCTGCTGGCGTCCGGGCTGATCTGGCCCGCGCTGGAGCACTGTCTCAAGTGCTCGCACCTGTTCAACATCCTGGATTCGAGCGGCAGCATCGGCGTCACGGAGCGCACGGCGTACATCCTGCGCGTCCGTCAGCTCGCGGTGCGGATTGCCAGGGCGTACGTCGAGGCGAGCCCGGGCTCGGACGGCCAGGACGCAGGACCGCACGCCTAGCCATGGACCGCGAGCTGCTCATCGAGATCGGCTGCGAAGAGATCCCCGCGAGCTGGCTGCCCGGGCTGACGACGCAGGTGGCGCAGCGGCTGGATGCGCGCCTGGCCGATGTCCGCCTGACGAGCGAGTCGCCGGCCGAAAGCTACAGCACCCCGCGGCGGCTGACCGCGCGCGTCGCCAAGCTCGCCGAGCGGCAGACGGATCTCGAGGACGTGGTGACGGGCCCCCCGGTCTTGGCGGCGTTCACGGGCTCGGGCGAGCCCACGCCGGCCGCGGTGGGCTTTGCGAAGAAGTACGGCGTGGACGTGGGGGCGCTCGAACGGCACGACACGCCCAAGGGCACGTACCTCGCCTACCGCGTGCGGCAGCGGGGCAAGGCCACGGTGGACGTGCTGGCCGACGTGATGGGCGGGCTGCTGCGGGACCTCACCTTCCCGAAGGCGATGCGCTGGGATGCCTATCTCGAGGACGGCAGGGGCGACCTCCTGTTCGCGCGGCCGATCCGCTGGCTCGTGCTCATGTACGGCGGGCGGGTAGTCCCGTTCGTGATCCGCAGGACGGAGCTGGCGCAAGGACCGACCGTCCAGGACGTCCGGTCGGGCTCCAACACCTACGGCCACCGCTTCCTGACCACGAGCGGCCGCGCCGGCCGCGCCATCAAGATCAAGACGTTCGGGGACTACCAGGCGCGCCTGCTCGAGAACTTCGTGATCCTCGACCGCAGCGAGCGCGAGTCGAAGATCCGCCGCGAGCTCGAGACGCACGCGCGGCGGCTCGGAGGGCGGGTCGGGAGCCTGGCGGCCGTGCAGTCCACGCTGCTGCAGGAGGTGCCGGACCTCGTCGAGTATCCCTCGGTGGTCGCGGGCCACTTCCCGGTGGAATTCCTCCAGCTGCCGGAAGAGGTGCTGACGACGACGATGATCCATCATCAGCACAACTTTCCGGTCGTGGATGACGAGGGAAGGCTGAAGTCGGCGTTCCTGGCGGTGATCAATATGGAGCCCGAACGGCCCGAGATCATCGCGCGCAACGCGGAGCGGGTGCTCGCCGCGCGGCTGCGCGACGCGCGCTTCTTCTGGGACGAGGACCGCAAGGCCACGCTCGATTCGCGCATCGATCGGCTGTCGACCATCGCGTTCCACAAGAAGCTCGGCAGCTACCGGGAGAAGGCGGATCGCGTGGCGTCGCTGGCGCGATGGATTGCCGCGGACGCCTGTGGCCGTCCCGAGGCGGCCGCCCACGCAGAACGGGCCGGACGGCTGTGCAAGGCCGACCTGGCGACCGACATGGTGCGCGAGCTGACGGAGCTGCAAGGCACGATGGGCGGGATCTACGCCCGCGAGGAGGGGCTGCCCGAGGAGGTCTGGAAGGCGATCTACTTCCACTACCTGCCGATCGGCGTCGAGGCCGACGCACCCCCCTCGCGCGCGCAGCTCGACGCGGCGGCGGTCACGTGGGCCGCGGTGGCGCTGGCCGACAAGCTCGACTCGGTCGTGGGGATGTTCAGCGCGGGTGAGCGGCCCACGGGTTCCCGCGACCCCCTCGGGTTGCGGCGACAGGCTCAGGGCGTGGTCAAGATCCTCGCCGACCTGCCGGAGCTGACGGGGCTCGACCTGCGCCTGCCGATCGGGCTCCTGCTGGCCCGCGCCGCGGATCCGTTCAGCGGGTACGCCGAATGGTCGGGCCCGCTGTTGGCGTTCATGAGAGACCGGCTGACCTACCTGCTGGAGCAGCGCGGCTACGACGTCCGGAGCGTGCGCGCGGTGACGCACGCGGGCCTGGAGCGCACCAGCCCGCTCGAGGCCCGACGCAAGCTCGAAGCGCTGGAGGAAATGAGCGCCGTAGGGGCGACGTATACGTCGCCCCTACACGGCGTGGCCACGCTGCTCAAGCGCGTGAAGAACATCACGAAGGGCGTGGAGGCGGAGCCCCACTGGGCGGGGCTCCAGGCGCGGCTCACCGAGCCCGCCGAGCGGGCGCTCTGGGCGCGGATCGACGAACGGGCGCAGGGCATCAGGGAGGCCGCGGCGCGCGGCGACTACCGCGACGCGTTCACGGGCATCGCCGCGCTGCAGCCGGCCGTGGCCACGTTCTTCGACGACGTCCTGGTGATGGCGGAAGACGAGCGGCTGCGGCGCGCGAGGCTGGCGCTGGTGGCGGCGCTGCGCGATCTGATATTGGAGATTGCGGACATTTCGGAGATCGTTGCGGAAGGCGCCCCGTAAAGGGGCGCCCCACGTTCGGAGCTCGTAGGGCGGGCCTTCACGGCCCGCCGCACAATCAGAGGAGATCGACATCGAATGGCGAAGACAGCACTCCGGAAGCCGGCGCGCGCGCTGGCGAAGACGGTGAAGACCGTGAAGAAGATGGCGAAGGTGACCAAGGCCGCGCGCGGAGCCAAGCACGTGTATTTCTTCGGCAACGGGAAGGCCGACGGCGACCGCAGCATGCGCGACGTGCTGGGCGGCAAAGGGGCGGGGTTGGCCGAGATGACCAACGCGGGCCTGCCCGTGCCGCCCGGGTTCACCATCTCCACGGACGTCAGCACCATCTACTACCAGGACAAGGGGAGGATTCCTTCCGCCATCGACGGGGAGATCGCCGAGAACCTGAAGAAGCTCGAGAAGGCCGCCGGCGCCACGCTCGGCTCCACGGAGAACCCGCTGCTGGTGTCGGTCCGCTCGGGCGCGAAGTTCTCGATGCCCGGCATGATGGACACGATCCTCAACCTCGGCCTCAACGACCGCGCGTCCGAGGGGCTCAAGGCCCGGACCTCCAACGGCCGCTTCGCCTACGACAGCTACCGCCGCTTCATCCAGATGTTCGGCAACGTCGTGCTCGAGATCCCGAAGGACGCCTTCGAGCACCAGTTCGAGGAGGTCAAGCGCGCCATGGGGGTGACGCTGGACACCGATCTCGACGAGCAGTCGCTTCGGGAGGTGGTGCAGCGCTACAAGCAGGTCGTCCGCGCCAGGACCGGCCGCGAGTTCCCGCAGGCCCCGCACGATCAGCTGAAGATGGCGCGGGACGCCGTCTTCCGCTCGTGGATGAATCCCCGCGCGCAGGAGTACCGCCGCATCTACGACATTCCCGACCACATCGGCACGGCGGTGAACGTGCAGATGATGGTGTTCGGCAACATGGGCGATCGCTGCGCGACGGGCGTCGGCTTCACGCGCAACCCCGCCACGGGCGCCAAGGAGTTCTACGGCGAGTTCCTGATCAACGCACAGGGCGAGGACGTGGTCGCGGGCATCCGGACGCCGCAGCCGATCCGGGAGCTGGAAAAGGCGATGCCGAAGGCCTACAAGCAGCTTCGCGACATCACCACGCGGCTCGAGCGCACGTACAAGGACGTTCAGGACTTCGAGTTCACCATCCAGGACGAGCGGCTGTTCATGCTGCAGACGCGGAACGGCAAGCGGACGGGCTACGCCGCGGTGATGATCGCCACCGATCTCGTGGCCGAGAGGCTCATCACGCCGAAGGACGCCATCCTGCAGATCGATCCCGAGTCGCTCTCGCAACTGCTGGCGCCCGGGTTCGACCGCAAGGAGTGGGACGCGATTCCGCTGGCCACCAGGGGGCTGCCCGCGTCCCCTGGCGCCGCCAGCGGCCACGTGGTGTTCAGCGCAGACGAGGCGGTGAAGTGGTCCGACGCGGGGAAGCCTGTGATCCTCGTGCGCCGCGAGACGGTGCCCGACGACATTCACGGGATGTTCGTCTCGCAGGGGATCCTCACGGCCACCGGCGGGATGACGTCGCACGCGGCGGTCGTCGGCCGCCAGATGGGCAAGCCCTCGATCGTCGGGGCCGGCGAGCTGGACATCAACGAGGCGGGC
The DNA here is from genome assembly GCA_016210845.1 of Acidobacteriota bacterium. Lineage (GTDB taxonomy): Bacteria > Acidobacteriota > Vicinamibacteria > Vicinamibacterales > UBA2999 > JACQTK01. The sequence continues at coordinate 9,835 of JACQTK010000029.1, forward strand.
AGGCAGTTCGCGGTGAACGGCCAGGTCGTCCGCGAGGGCGACTTCGTCTCCTTCGACGGCCTGACCGGGGAGGTGAAGCTGGCGAAGGTCGCGTCGCGCCCGAGCGAGATCCTGCAGGTGCTCAACGGCCAGATGAAGGCCGGGGAGTCGGACATCTACCGCCGCTTCATGCAGATCCTGACGTGGGCCGACAAGTTCCGCCGCATGGGCGTGCGCGCCAACGCGGATCAGCCCGACCAGGCCGAGCTGGCCTACGCCTTCGGCGCCCGCGGCATCGGGCTGTGCCGCACCGAGCACATGTTCTTCGGCGAGGGGCGCATCCCGATCGTCCAGCGCATGATCCTCGCCGACAACGAGGCGGATCGGCGAAAGGCGCTCGCGGAGCTGCTGCCGCTCCAGCGGGGCGACTTCTACGGCGTGTTCAAGGCGATGCACGGCGAGCCGGTGTCGATTCGCACCATTGACCCGCCGCTCCACGAGTTCCTCCCGAAGCGCGAGGAGCTGATGGTGGACATCGCGAAGCTCGAGGCCAAGGCGGCGCCCAACGGCGAGCTGGAGGAGAAGATCACGCTGCTGCGCCGCGTGGAGCAGCTGCACGAGTTCAACCCGATGCTCGGCCATCGCGGCGTGCGCCTCGGCATCACCTATCCCGAGATCACGGAGATGCAGGCGCGGGCCGTCATGGAGGCGGCCTGCCAGCTCGCCAAGGAAGGCGTGAAGGTGACGCCCGAGATCATGATCCCGCTCGTCGGCCACGTGAAGGAGCTGCGCGACCAGAAGGCGGTGGTCGAGCGGGTGGCCGACGAGGTCATGAAGGAGCAGGGCGTGCGCGTCAAGTACCTGGTCGGGACCATGATCGAGGTGCCGCGCGGTGCCATGACGGCGGACCAGGTGGCCACGGAGGCGCAGTTCTTCTCGTTCGGCACCAACGACCTCACGCAGCTCACCTTCGGCTTCTCGCGCGACGACATCGGCAAGTTCCTGCGCGTCTACCAGGAGAAGAAGATTCTGGACAAGGATCCGTTCGCGACCTTCGACGCCGAGGGCGTGGGCCCCGTGGTGCGAACGGCGGTGGCCCTGGGCCGCAGGACGCGGCCCGACATCAAGCTGGGCGTCTGCGGCGAGCACGGCGGCGATCCCTCGTCGATCCACTTCTTCGAGCAGGTGGGGCTCAACTACGTGAGCTGCTCGCCGTACCGCGTGCCCGTGGCGCGCCTGGCGGCGGCGCAGGCGGCGCTGGCGGTGAAGGTGGGGGACTAGGCGTCCCCGCACGGTGGTTACGGTCTACGTCCACGCGCGGGGCCGGACGAGCAGGGCCGAGCGGGTCGAGCCTGCATGGCTCGACCCGTCCTCCGGCGTCACGCTCTGGGTGGACCTGGCGGCGCCCACGCCCGAGGAAGGGCGGATCCTGGCCGACGACTTTCGCTTCCATCCCCTCTCGGTCGAAGACGCGCTGAGTGCCATTCACCACCCGAAGATCGAAACCTACCAGGAATACCTGTACCTGATCCTGCACAGCATCGACTTCCAGCAGATCGAGCACCGGATCGCCACGCACGACGTCGACTTCTTCCTGGGGCGGCAGTATCTGGTCACGGTGCACGACGGGCGTTCGCGCAGCATCGCGCGGACGAAAGAGGTGTGCGAGCGCCGCGAGCAGGTGCTGGCCGAAGGGCCCGTGAGCGTCCTGCATCGCATCGTCGATCACATGGTCGAGAGCTATCGGCCCGAGATCGAGGAGCTCGAGGAGCAGATCGACCAGCTCGAAGACGAAGCGGTGCTGGGGTACGAGCCCGATCTGGTGCGCCGCATTCTCGAGGTGAAGCGGGATCTCGCCTCGCTCCGCCGCGTGGTGGTCCCGCAGCGCGATGCGGTGGGCCGGCTCGCGCGCCGCGAGTTCGCGCACATCACCGACGAGATGGCATACCGCTTCCGCGACGTCTACGACCAACTGGTGCGGCTGTCGGACGAAGCGACGCTGTTCCACGATCGCGTGACCGGGATTCTCGAGGCGCACCTGTCGGCGACCTCCAACCGCCTCAACGTCGTGATGAAGGTGCTCACCGTCATCTCGACGATCTTCCTGCCGCTGACGGTGCTGACGGGCATGTGGGGCATGAACATCCCGCTGCCTGCGTTTCCTGGAGGCGCGGCGGCGCAGTTCTGGTGGATCGGCGGGTGCATGGCAGCCATCTCGGGCGCCATGCTGCTGCTCTTCTGGCGCAAGGGCTGGATCTGAGGTGAGGCCGATGGCGCGCATCCGCGTTCTTCCTCCCGATCTCGCCAATCAGATCGCCGCGGGCGAGGTGGTGGAGCGCCCCGCGTCGGTCGTCAAGGAGCTCGTCGAGAACGCGATCGATGCGGGCGCGCGTCGCATCACCGTTGCCACCGAGCTCGGCGGCAAGCGGTTGATTCGCGTCGAGGACGATGGCGAGGGAATGGAGCCGGAGGACGCGCGGCTGGCGGTGGAACGGCACGCGACCAGCAAGATCCGCCGCGCGGAGGACCTGGAAGGGATCGCCACGCTCGGCTTCCGCGGCGAGGCGCTTCCCAGCATCGCCTCGGTGTCGCACTTCGTCCTGCGGACCAGGGCGCGCGGGGCCGCATCGGGCACCGAGATCCGCGTCAATGGCGGCGCGGTGGCGTCGGTCGCCGAGGTCGGCATGCCCGAGGGCACGGCGGTCAGCGTGGCGGATCTCTTCTACAACCTTCCCGCGCGCCGCAAGTTCCTGAAGTCCGACGCGGCGGAATCGGCGCAGGTGTCGCGCGTGGTCACGCAGCTCGCGCTCTGCTATCCGGAGATCGGGTTCACGTTGACGAGCGCGGGGAGGACGGTGCTGCAGTGTCCGCCGGTGGCGTCGCTGCGGGACCGCCTCTACCAGCTGTACGGAGAACGCGGCGACCTGGTCGAGGTGCGCCGCGAGGGAGACGTCACGGTGGTGGGCTTCGTCGCGGCGCTGGCCGAGCAGGGACCCCTCGACTCGGCTCGGGGCGGGCCCACGCGCGGCCCCCAGCATGTCTTCGTCAACCGGCGCATCGTCAAGGACCGCACGATCGCCCACGCGATCATCGACGCCTACAGCGTGGCGTCGATCAAGGAACGCAGCCCCGAGGTCCACCTGTTCCTCTCGATGCCTCCCGCAGCGGTGGACGTCAACGTCCATCCCACCAAGGCGGAGGTGCGCTTCCGCGACCAGTCTCACATCCACGAGGTGATCCGGCGGACGCTCGGCGACGCCCTCGGGCGCGGTCCGGCGCCCGAACTGCAGCTCGAGCCGCCGCGCGCAGCCCAGCCGCTGCCGTCGGTGCTGCCGCTGCCGACCACATACGCGGGCGTGTATCCCAGCCGCTGGGCCGCACCGACCAGCGCCAGTGGGGTTGCACCGACCAGCGCCAGTGGGGTTGCACCGACCAGCGCCAGTGGGGTTGCACCGACGGACGTCAGAGGGATTGCACCGACGCGCGAAGGCGAGCTCGCACCGACGATCCGCCCCCTGATCCCCCTTGGCCAGTTCCGGGACACCTTCATCATTGCCGTCGACGATGAGGGGATTGCGATCGTCGATCAGCACGTTGCGCACGAACGCGTGCTCTTCGAGCGCATCACGGAGCGGCTGACGAATGGGCGGCTCGAGAGCCAGCGGCTGCTCGAGCCGACGCTCGTAGAGCTGTCGCCGGCGGGCCGCCAGGCGCTGCTGGCGCACGCCGCGGATCTGGAGCGGCTCGGCTTCGAGATCGAGGAGTTCGGCGGCGGCACTGTGCGCGTGGCCGCGTATCCCGCGCTGCTGCGCCGCGAGGAATGCGAGGCGGCCATTCGGGCGCTGGCGGAGGACCTGGAGAGCCTCGACCGAGGGTCGCGCGTGGAGGACGCGCTCAAGCGCATTGCCGCGACCATGGCGTGCCACGCCGCGGTGAAGGCCAACTATCCCCTGACGGCGGAGAAGATGGCCCACATCCTGGAGGAGCTCGGCAGAACGGCCTACTCGACGATCTGCCCGCACGGCCGCCCCGTCATGCTGCGCCTGACGCGGCGGGAGGTGGAAAAGAACTTTCAGCGGATTTGAGCGACGAACGTGGAGCGCGATATCGAGGAATCGATGCGCGGGGACACGCTCACGCCGAGAGGATCCCAACGTGGAACTCCCGATATGTCTTTCTGAGGCTCGCCCGAAGCGCCCAGCCTGACTTACAGCAGCTTGGTGACGGCTCTGACAAACCGATCGAAATCGGCCAGGTCCTTCCGCAACACCTCGTAGACGCGGTGTCGGTCGATCTCGAGGTACTCGTGGACGAGGATATTGCGGAAGCCGGCCATCGAGACCAGCTTCTTCGAGAGCCGAACCGGCAGGACCTTCCGCGCCGCCAGCCGCTCGAACAGCTCCTTGTTGTCGGCGGGCAGCCGGACATCCATGTCCGCCACGATGTGGTTGCTGACGTCGAGGACCGCCTGGATCGCCAGCTGGAGGTACCGCTCGGCGTTGCCGTACACGAGAGGGTCGCGGACGAACGCGGCCTCGTCCGCCAGCGAACCGATGCGATGCAGCAGCGCAACGTACTCCCTGATCTTACCGAGGCGGGCCTGGACGACATGTCGATCAACCAACGGAGCGCCGCTCCCGCGCGCGTTGCTTGGAATACCGGATGTGCGTTTCGAACATCGGAACGAGGTCCAGGTACCGAGCCGCCGTTCTGACCTGGAACCGGACGCGTGCTGCGGGCGACCGTTCGAAGACGAGCGTTCCGCGGGACAACACCCGGTGCGCGAGCAGCGCCGGCGCCTCGTTCAAAATGACGACCTCGACATCCCGGCGGTGCAGGGCGGCGCCAAAATCGGCCATGAGCTGCAGGCGGTATTGCAACATCCGAGACGGGCGGATCGTGTCGGCGACCAGCACCGCGATGTCGAGATCGCTGTCGGGCCGCGCCCGGCCCGAGGCGACGGAGCCAAAGACATACGCGGCCTGAATCTCCTGCCGGTGGGCGACACACTGTCTGATCGAGCGCCGAACCGATGCGAGCGTCACCGCGGCCATGCGGGTCATTGTATGTGCGGAGCGGCCAGGTCCAGAAGCGTGGACGATGCGTTCGATAAGATGTTCTTGTTTGACAGCCCAGCCGATGGCTGCTAGATTTGATGTTCGCTCGTAATTCACTGACAACCAAGCCTTTAGCTCAACCGTTCTGGTTTGGCTGCCGAAGTTGGACAGCTGCGGTCTTCGGGGTCCGCTCAGGTTCCAGTTTCCGGTAGCGGATTTCGGAGTATGGAGTGACTGTCCGCCGATCGCTGCTCTACGTCGGTCTGACCGTGTCGCTGGCGTCGCTGGCCTTCAGCCTGGGGAGCTGGGCGGCGCAGCGCTCGATGGCGCAGCAGATCGCCGACAACGACGCGCGGCTCGCCGCGCTGCAGTTGGACGTGGCCCGCAGCATCCTCCGGGCGCGGCAGCCCCAGCTGCTTCCCTCAGCGACCGACGGCCAGCGGCAGCCCGACGTCGTGCCGGCGGACGGCTCGGTCCAGAGCGCGCTGGTCGACGAGATCAAGCGCCAGCTCCAGACCGAGATGGGCCTGCTTCCCGTGCGCCTGCTCCGCGAGCGGCGGGAGAGCTTCGTCGAGCTGAACGCGTACGACAACTTCGGCAAGACCAGCTACGGCACGGCCGGCTATCTCGGCAACGGGTATTTCATCACGGTGAAGCACGGCGTCATCGCGCTCGGCGAAGCGTCCGAGGGGCGTGACGTACGGCAGATCACCTCGATCAAGATTCGCTACAAGGGCAGGAATCTGACCGCGCGCGTCGTCGACAGCGGCAACGCCAACGTCGAGGTGCACCCTGGCGACTGGGCGATCATTCGCGTGCGGGAGGCCGTCGACCTGCCGCCGCTGCGTGTCGATACGTCCTATCCCTACGAGTTCGCCGAGCCGATCTTCCGGCTGGGCAACGATTACTCGAAGGGCATCATCCTCAGCACCGGGTACGTGGGACAGCAGACGGCCAACGGCCTGGTGACGTGCCTCACCGATGGCCACCCCGGCGTGTCGGGCGGCGGCGTCCTGAATCAGCACGGCGATCTCGTCGGCATTCCGATCGGCCGGATGCAGGGCGATTACCGCTTCTCGTTCATTCTGCCCGTTCGGGAGGAGATGTTCCGCAAGGTGCCTGGGCACGCGACGCAGGCGCCCGTGACGGCGACGCATTGAGCTGCCAGGCGGCGGCTGACGCCGCCGCTCTACGGGTAATTGGTATGCCCGTTCATGCCGGTTGATGTAGAGCGCAGGCTTCAGCCTGCGCGAGGCACCGATCAGCTCCCGCGCGGCTTCCGCCGCGCCTCCTTGATCTTCTCCCATCCCTCGAGGCGCCGCTTGATCTCCTTCTCGAACCCGCGATCCGTCGGCTGATAGTACTTCCGGCCGGCGAGCGACGGGGGCAGGCACTCCATGTCGGCCACGGCGTCCCGCTCCTCGTGCGCGTACTGGTAGCCCTTGCCGTAGTCGAGCGCCTTCATCAGCGGCGTCGGCGCGTTTCTCAGGTGCAGCGGGACGGGCTCGGCCACCTGCCTGTGCGCATCGGTCGCGGCTGCCTCGTACGCCGTGTAGACGGCGTTGCTCTTGGGTGCGGTGGCCAGATAGATGGCGGCCTGCGCCAGCGCCGTGTTGCCTTCCGGCATGCCGATGAAGTGCGCCGCGTCCTTGGCCGCCACGGCCACCGCGAGCGCCTGCGGATCGGCGTTGCCGACGTCCTCGGAGGCGAAGCGAATCAGGCGTCGGGCGATGTACAAGGGATCCTCGCCTGCCTCCAGCATCCGCGCCACCCAGTACACGGCGGCATCGGGATCGCTGTTGCGCATCGACTTGTGCAGCGCCGAGATGAGGTTGTAGTGCTCCTCGCCGCTCTTGTCGTACAGCAGCGCGCGCCGCTGGATCGAGTGCTCGATCTGCGGCAGGTCGATCCCCCGGGCGCCGCTCGCGGGATCCACGGGCGCCGCCGCGGCAGAGAACTCGAGCAGGTTGAGCGCCACGCGCGCGTCCCCGTTGGCGAAGCCTGCCATGGCCGCGATCGCCTCGTCGGTCACGGCGAGACGGGAGGCCCCGAGACCCCGCTCGGGATCGGCCACCGCGCGCCGCAGGATGGTCTCGATGTGCTCCCGGCCGAGCGGCCGGAGCACGAACACCTTGGAGCGCGAGAGCAGCGCGGCGTTCACCTCGAAGGACGGATTCTCGGTGGTCGCGCCGATCAGGACGACGTCGCCGGCCTCCACGCGGGGGAGGAAGGCGTCCTGCTGCGCCTTGTTGAACCGGTGGATCTCGTCCACGAAGACGATGGTGCGCCGCCCGTCCGCACGGCGGCGCGCTTGAGCTGCCGCCATGACGTCCTTGATCTCCTTGATGCCCGACAGGACCGCGCTGAAGGGGATGAACTGCGCCTCCGTCATGTCCGCGATGATGCGCGCCAATGTCGTCTTGCCGCTGCCCGGCGGGCCCCAGAAGATGATCGACTGCAGCAGGTCGCGCTCGATGGCCTCGCGCAGCGGCTTGCCAGGGCCGAGGATGTCGTCCTGGCCGAGGACCTCGTCCAGCGTGCGGGGGCGCATGCGCTCGGCCAGGGGCGTACCCGTGTCAGGCCGCCCAGACGGACCCAAAGGCGGACCTAAAGGTCCGCCTCTACGGACTGAAAGGTGACCTTCGGTAAGGTCGTCGTCGAAGAGGCCGTTGCTCATACTCGCTGGCGTCGGGCAGCGTACACGAGAATGGCGGCCGCCACAGCCACGTTCAGAGATTCGACGGGCGGCGTCATGGGAATGGTGACGCGATCGTCGCACTGCGCCGCGACCTCGTCACCGAGCCCCGCGCCCTCGCCGCCCACGAGCAGCGCGACGCGTCCGGTCCAGTCGATGGCATCGGGAGGCCGGCCGCCGCGCGGCACGGCGGCCACGGTTTTCACGCCGGCGCCGGTCAGGCACCGCACGGCGTGCATCACGTCGAGGCCATGCGCCACCGGCAGGCGCAGCGCGCTGCCCATGCTGCCGCGCAGCGCCTTCCAGGAAAAGGGGCTGGCGGACGCGCCGCACACGAGCACCGCCGTGGCGCCGCCCGCTTCGGCCGCCCGGATGAGCGCGCCGAGGTTGCCCGCGTCCTGCACGTCGACGGCGACCACGAGGAAGCCCGCGCGGCCCTGGCAGACTTCGGCGGCATCGAGCGGGATGCGCCGCGCGACGGCCGTGATGCCGGACGGCGTGCGCACGGGGCTGATCGCCGAGAGCACCCGATCGCCGACGGCATACACATCGACTCCGCTCTGCTCGAGGCCGCGGGCGAGGTCGGCCTCCTCGGTGGACGTCTCGAGCCGCGAGCTGGCCACGGCCACCGCATCGAAGCCCAGGCCCGCCGCGCGCGCCTCGCGCACCTGATGCGCGCCGTCGAGCAGCAGCCGCACGCCAGCGGGATCGGGCTCGGCCGCCAGCGCGCGGAACGCGCGCACGACGGGATGCTGGCGGCTCGCGATCGACTTCATCGGCCAACTGATTTGAGCATAACAGACTGTGTTACAGTCAGAATTCATCGTGAAAGACCGGATCCTGAAGCGTTTCAACAACGAGATCGCCGCGCTCGAGCGCGAGCTCAAGTTCGAGCTCCCGAAGGAGATCAAGCGTGCCCGCGAGCACGGCGACCTGCGCGAGAACGCGGAGTACAAGGCGGCGAAGGAGCGGCAGGAGATCGTCAACGCGCGCATCGCCATGCTCAAGCGGCGTGCCCGCGAGGTCTCGATGATCAATCTGGACCGCATTCCGCACGATCGCGCCGGATTCGGATCGACCGTGCACCTGCGCGGCGAGAACGGCGACCCCGTGGTGTACCAGCTCGTCATGCCCGAGGAGGCGGACGCGGAGAAGGGCCTGATTTCGACCTCGTCGCCCATCGGCAAGGCGATCCTCAACAGGGAAGAGGGCGACGAGATCAAGGTGATCACGCCCGGCGGCCCGCGCCGCTTCGAGCTGGTGAAGCTCGTCACCATTCACGACGACGAATGAGGCTTGCAGCCGTACTCTCCTGAGCGTCGGACGGCGCTGGTCCTGTGTGGCACGGGCGCGCACGGCGCCTATCACGCGGGCGTGCTGCGCGCCCTCCAGGAGGCGGGCGTCAAGATCGACGTCATGGCGGGGCAGGGCGTCGGGGCGGGTGCCGCCGCGCTGGCCGCCATCGATGGCGCGGCCCGCCTGTGGGAGCCGGACGGCGTGTGGCGGAGCCCGCGGAGCCCGCGGGGGCCGCGCCTCTACCCGTGGAAATGGCCTCTTCGCGTGGCGGCCTGGTTGGCGCTCGTGCTGGCGGCCGCATGCGTCGCGCCGCTGCTGTTCACCCCGTCTGCCCGTCCCGTCGTCATCGTGTGGCTGCCGGCCGCCGTGGCTGGCACGCTCGTGGTGGTGCTCCTGGCCGGTGTCGCCGAGGCGCGATGGCGCGCGCCTGCCAGGCGCCGCGTCGCGGGTCCCTCCTGGTGGCGGATCGTCGGTGCGCCGCTCGACGCCAGCTCGGCGCGTGCGCTGTTTCTCCGGACGATTACGCAGCTCATTCCCGGGCGGCGCTACGCCGACGCGCTGGCGGACAACCTCGGCCAGCCTGGATTTCGCGAGTTGATGATCGTCGCCACCGACCTCGACTCGCGGCGCGACGTCCTGGCCGTCCTGCTGCGCGACCCGTACCGGCGGGACGTTCTCGCCCCGCGGCCCGACCGCGAACGGCGATCGGAGGTGCTCGACCTCACGGGCATCGGCCGCGATCAGGGCCTCGAGCTGCTGGCGGCGGCGCTCACCCCGCCCGTCGTGTGCGATCCCCATCTGGTCACCTTTGCTCCCGACAGTTACTGGCGCGGCGAGACGCACCGCTTGTGCGATCGTCCTGGCGCCGTGTCGCGTCTGCTCGAGGAGCTGGCCGGTGCGGGCGTCACGCAGGCGATCGTTGTGAGCGCGGTGCCAGGGCCCTCGTCACCTCATCGGCTGCGCGCCTTGCGGTTGGATCCTCGGCAGCGCCTGGGCGAGTTCCTGGCCGCGGCGGAGGTGGCCGCGCTGCGTGATGCGATGGAAATGGCGCGCCTGCGCTTCGATTCCGTTTACCTGATCCGTCCGACCCACAATCCCGTCGGCCCGTTCGATGTCGCGGGCGCGTACGACGAGGCCTCGGACCGGCGTCAGGATCTGCTCGAGGTGATGGAGCGCGCCTATGAGGACGCGTACCGCCAGTTCATCGAGCCCGTCGTCGGCGCCAGCGGCGATCAGCTGGCACAGGTCGTGCCGCCGGATGCCGATATCGCGGCGGGGCCGTCCGCCAGCGATACGGGGTAACAGCCAGACGAGATCAGGAGCAGATCACGGTTCTGAGCGTAAGGAGCCCTGGCTGATGTCGCCCGAGAACGCCGTGAGGAAGGCGACGAGCGCCAGCCGTTCGGCGTTCGTGAGACCGAGAGGGCGGATCTCGGGATCGAGCCAGGGATTGGCATTGCCGCCGCGCTCGTAGGATTCGACCACCTCGTCGAGTGTTGCTTTCCGCGAAAGATCTGCAGACCGTGCTGCTGTTCCGGCGACAGCGTCGCGCGGTCACCGTTGACGAACCGGTCGTACGGGGAGTCGCCGGCCAGGATCGAGCGGACGTAGCTGGCCAGCGCGCGCGCGAGATCGCCGACACTCACACCGACGCGCCGGGCGGCCTCCGCCGCCGTCAGGTCCATCTCGTTCGGGTCCTCGATGGGCTTCAGGACCGGCTCCTCGAGCGTCGGGGCGCGCCCGTCCCAGAAAAACGCACGGCCCCAGGCGCGATTGATCAGTGCCGGCGCATTGCGGCGGCCCGTGCGGCCGAATACGCCGATCGATACGGGCCGTCCGTCGGAGAAGGCGAGCTCGGGGTTATGACACGAGGCGCAGGACACCTGCCGTCGCGCGATAGGCGCGCGTCGAAGAACAGCTCCCGGCCAAGCGCGATCTTTTCGGACGTGAGCGGGTTGTCCTCCGGGACCGGGAGGTAGAGATCCAGGCCCAGAGGTACCCCCTGGGCTAGCGCGGTGAAGGACAGCGCGAGCCAGGCAGTGAAGAGAGCCACCGTGCGCACCGCCGCGAACTACCGTGCCGGCTTCAGTGCGGGCGTGAGGTTCCCGAGCGCCCAGATTTCATCGCGGTGCATCCCGGCGGTAGCCACGAATGCCACGCGCTCGCCGTCGGGATGGATTGCGAACCCGCCGCCAGGCAAGACCCAATTCTCGGCCTCCACGTCGAACCGTCGAGGACGACCGCCGGCATCATCAATCGGAACGAGCCAAAGTTCCAAGCGGTCTTCGTTCGCCCGATTCCTTAAACCGGTGAGGATGACAATCGGCGTCGTGACGCCGTCGCGGCGGACCGCGCGGCAGACCTCGTAGCCGCTGATCCGCGGCAGCATCAGGTCGAGGACGATCAGGTCGGGTTTCCGCTCGCGGATGAGCGCGCAGGCGGTCTCGCCGTCGGTGGCGGTGATCACCTCGTGCGACTCGAAGCCGAGGTTGTCCGCCAGCCCGCGCAGGATCGCGGGATCGTCCTCCACCACGAGGATGCGGCTCATCACGCGAATGCCTTCTCAGGAGCCGGCGCCTGCGTGTCTGCGTCAGGCAGGGGCAGACGAATCGAGAACGTGCGCCCCTCGCCCGAAGCGCTGCGGACCGTGACCACGCCGCCGTGCGACCTGACGATGTGGTCGACGAGCGTCAGCCCGAGGCCGGTGCCCGGGATGCGGTCGCGCTCGGCGCCGCCGACCCGGTAGAACTTCTCGAAAATCCGCGCATGCTCGGCGGGCGCAATGCCCAGCCCGCGGTCGGTCACCGCGATGACCGCCTCGTGGCCTTCCCGGGCGAGCCGCATCTCGACGACGCGGCTGGCGCCGGAGTACTTCATCGGCTCCGCGAGCGCGCGGCGGTACGAGGCAAGCGCCGCGTCGAATTGGCGCGCCACGAGCTCGTCGCGCTCCCCGAGGCGGACCGCGTCCGCAAATCGAGGCTCGTCGGCGTCCGCCGCACGCGCGGCAGTGCCAGGAGCCAGATCCCAGGGGAGCACAAGCCGATCGCCTTGAATGTGCGCCACCAGGCGTCACGAGAGACGGGCGCGCGCGTATCATGGTGCGCCATCCATGCATCGAGACACGCTGATCGTCCACGCGGGCTACCGGAAGCACGGCGAGCCGGGCCCGTTCCTGCCAGGCCCCCAGTTCTCGTCCACCTATTCGTCGCCCGGGGCCCCGTCGCAGCACGCGCTGACGTACGGCCGCTTCCACAACCCCACCTGGACCGCCTGGGAGGAGGCGCTGGGCACGCTCGAAGAGGGCCACGCCGTGGCCTTTGCCTCGGGGATGGCCGCGGTGGCGGCCGTGCTGGGTGTCTGCCTGCGGCCGGGCGACGTGCTCGTCCTGCCAGCCGACGCCTACTACACCATCCGAAGGCTGGCGGCGGGCTGGCTGGAGCCGCTCGGCGTCCAGGTGCGCCTCGCGCCCACGCGCGACAATGCGCAGGCCGATGCCCTCGAGGGCGCGCGGCTGCTGTGGCTGGAGACGCCCAGCAATCCGCAACTGGACATCTGCGACATTCGAGCGCTGGTCGAGGCCGCGCAGATGCGCGGGGCGCTCGTAGCTGTGGACAACACCACGGCCACGGCCTATCTGCAGCAGCCGCTCGGGCTGGGTGCGACGTACGTGGTGGCGTCGGATGCGAAAGGCCTGACCGGCCACAGCGATCTCATCCTCGGCCACGTCGCCACCGCCGACGACGAGCGCGCCGACGCGCTGCGGACCTGGCGGACCCAGCACGGCGCCATTCCGGGCCCGATGGAGGTATGGCTCGCCCACCGCTCCCTGGCGACGCTGCCGCTCCGCGTCAGCCGGCAGTGCGCTTCGGCGCAGGAGCTCGCGCAGTTCCTCGACGGCCAGCCGGGAGTCGAGACCGTGCGGTACCCTGGCTTGCCCGGCCATCCGGGCCACGAGATCGCTGCCCGCCAGATGCGCGCCTTCGGCAGCATCGTCAGCTTCGATCTCGGCTCCCGCGCCCGCGCCGACGCGTTCCTCGGTGCCCTGACCCTGGTTCGGGAGGCCACGAGCTTTGGGGGCGTGCACTCCATGGCCGAAAGGCGTGCACGGTGGGGCGGCGATGCCGTGAGCGAGGGCTTCATCCGGTTCAGCGTCGGCTGCGAGTCGGTGGACGACATCATCACGGACGTGACACGCGGCCTGAAAGCGGCCATCTCGCGGTGAGCCAGCCAAGGGCTCGCATTTGATGGCCCGTTGTCCGCAGACCTCGCCCTTGGACCGCTATGCGGCTCGTTGCGCGAATTTCGTACTCGTTGTGACCCGCATAGCGGTCCAAGGGAGTAGAATGCCCGCCGCGATGAGGAAGGAGGACACCATGCGTGGCTATGCGTGCCTGCTGGGACTCGCGCTCGTGAGCGCGTTGGGCTGTGGCGGATCGGTGAACGTGGAGCAGGAGCGCGCCAACCTGCTGGCAGCCGATCGGGAGTGGTCGCAGAACACGAAGGACATCGATCGGTTCATGTCCTTCTTCGCGCCAGACGCGACAGTGCATCCCCAGGGGATGCCCGCGGTGGCTGGCGCGGACGCAATCCGCACGACATTCACCGAGATGAGCTCCGCGCCAGGGTTTGCGCTCTCGTGGACGCCGGCCAGAGCCGACGTGGGAGCCACGGGAGACCTCGGTTATACCACCGGCAATTACGAGATGACGATGGGGGGCGTCGCGGACAAGGGGAAGTACGTGACCGTGTGGAAGAAGCAGGCCGACGGCGCCTGGAAGGTGGTGGAAGACATCTTCAACTCGGACGCGGGGGCGCCGCCGGAGGAGCACGTGATGGTCGCCCCTGGGACCCTCAAGTGGGACGCGGCGCCGCCGAGCCTGCCGCCCGGGGCGCGGATGGCCGTGGTCTCAGGCGATCCGACGCAGGCGCAGCCGTTCGTCCTTCGGGCGCAGGTTCCCGCCGGCTACCAGGTGCCGCCGCACTGGCATCCCACCACGGAGAACATCACGGTGCTGTCGGGGACCGTGGCGCTCGGGATGGGCGAGCAGTTCGATCAGGGGAAGCTGATGGATCTGCCGAGCGGCAGCTACGCGGCGGTGCCCGGGGAGATGCGCCATTTCTTCATGGCGAAATCCGCCGCGACGTTTCAGATCCACGGCATGGGGCCGTTTGCCATCAACTACGTGAACCCGGCCGACGATCCGAGCAAGCAGTCGCGATAGGCGACCGCCCATCCGGCGTCGGGCGCGGGGGAGTATGATCGGCGCGAGGAGCCGAAGCGATGAAGCCCATCAGACCTCTCGTCGAGCATCGTGACGTGGTCGTTGTCGACATCGCGGCGTCCGTGGCGCAGGCGGCACGGCTCATGAGCGACCGTCAGGTCGGAGCCGTGCCCGTCATCGATGGCGAGCGCGTCGCGGGCATCTTTACCGAGCGGGACGTGCTCTCGCGTGTCGTCGCCGCGGGCGTGAACCCTGCCGCCACCCCGGTCAGCGCCGTCATGAGCACCGCGCTGGTCGTGGCCGACATCGGCGACGGCCACGAGACGTGCCTCCGGCGGATGCAGCAGTCGCACGTGCGCCATCTGCTGGTCCTGCGCGAGGGGCGTCTGGCCGGAATCCTGTCGATGCGGGATCTGCTCGCGCTGGAAATCGACGAGCGAGACGAGGCGATCAACCTGTTGAACGCCTACGTGCACTACATTCCAGCGGATCTGACGCCCACGCGGACCTGACCCCGGGGTTCCCCATCGCGCCTGCGCGATGGGGTGGCGTGGTCCGCGCCACGACCGACCGCACCCTGGGCGGGAGCTCGCGTGAATCGCGTAGGGGGGGCCTTCACGGCCTTCACGGCCCGCCCTACGTGTGCGGGGCCTGGACCAGGGACTGCGTGCTGGCGTCGATCACGAGGCGCGGTGGCTCCGACTCGATGAGGTACTCGAACTCGCTTCGAAACTCCTGGAGCGAGACGCCGGCCGTGGCGGCGAACTTGGCCAGCTCGTGCGGGTCCTCGAAGTCGTCGCGCCGCAGCCGCAGCATGTAGCGGCGCGCGATGCCGTAGCGCGTCGAGTGCACGTCCACCAGGCGGACGCGCGTGCGCCCGCTGTCGGGATCGATGAGGTCCGAGAACGGGATCGGCACGAAGTTGCCCCCCTGCATCGAGATCATCACGCCGTTGCCCCCCGACAGGAGGTACTTCGCGGCGCAGTAGCCCAGGTCGCGCGTGTACTCCATGTCGTACGGAATCGGGTCGGCGCAGCGCAGCTCGTACCCGATGTTCTTGGCGGCGATCGTCGTCTTGATGCCGAAGTCCCTCAGGCGCTTCTGGACCTGCGACTTCAGGATCTCGCCGATGTTGACCTCCGCAATGCGGATGTGGCCGTGCGAGTCGCGCTCCACTTCCTCGAGCTGCGCCAGGTCGCCCGGGTCGATGTCCAGCACGAGCCCCTCGGCGATGACGGCCACGCCGTCCCGCCGCCCGTAGCTGAGCCGCTTGATGACGGCGCCGACCAGCGTATCGACGATCGTCTTGAGGCGGACGCGCTGGCCCGCGAACTCCTCGGGGATGAGCGTCAGCGTGGCGCCCGCCGCCTTGCCGATCCCGAGTGCCAGATGTCCGGCCTTGCGGCCCATCGCGATCACGAAGTACCAGCGCGAGGTGGTCTTCGCGTCCACCATCAGGTTCTTGACGATCTCGACCCCGTGGTGGCGCGCCGTCTGGTAGCCGAACGTATCGACGTGTGCGGGAAGATCGAGGTCGTTGTCGATGGTCTTCGGCACGTGCACCACGTGGATGCGGCCGCCCGCCCGCGCGTCCAGCTTCATTGCGGAGAACGCCGTGTCGTCGCCGCCGATCGTGATGAGCATCGAGACGTTCAGGCGCAGCAGGGAGGTGACGGTGTTCTCCAGGTGATCGGCGTGGGCCGTGGGATTGGCCCGCGAGATGCCGATGTGCGACCCGCCGCGGAAGTGGATCCGGCTCACCGACTCGATGGTGAGCGGCGTGACGTGCTCGACCTCGCCCTGCATGATCCACTCGAAGCCGTCGCGGATGCCCACGACGTCGACGCCCTCGAGCTGGCTGCGGATGGTGGCGGCAGAAATGACGCTGTTGATCCCGGGCGCCGGGCCGCCGCTGACGAGAATCGCCAGTTTCTTGGGCTGCGTCACCTGCTCGCTCTCTCGCCGTTATTGTCGCACGCGGTGTCCGCGGCGGCTGAAGCCGCTCTCCAGGCGAATGGTGTAGCGCGCAGGCTTCCGCCTGCGCGGACGGGGAACGCGGGCGTATAATGCGTCGCATTACAGAGGAGGACAGCCATGGCGGTTCGCGTGAAACCGATCACCTTGTGGCGGGCGGAGGTCGACAACCAGCCGGGCGCCCTCGCCAGGACGCTCGAGCCACTGGCGGCGGCGAGGGCCAACCTTCAGGTCGTGATGGGGTATCGCCTGCCCGGGGATCGCGGGCGGGCGGCGATCGAGGTGGCGCCCGTGGCGGGGCGCGCGGCGGCCGCGGCGCAGTCCGCCGGACTGCAGGCGGCGACGCTCGCCGCGCTCCTCGTCGAAGGGGACAACCGGCCGGGCCTGGGCCACGCGATGGCCAAGGCGCTGGGCGACGCGGGCATCAACATCGACTTCCTCCTCGGGCAGGTCAGCGGCGCGCGGCACACCACGGTGATCGGCTTCGACACACGCGAGGAGGCCGACCGCGCCGTGCCGCTCATCAAGCGCGCCGCCGCAGGCCCCCGCCGGCCGGCGGCGCGGAAGGCCGCCCGCAAGAGCGCACGCGGCCGCAAGGGAGCCCGAAAGGGCCGTCGGCGTTAGCGAGTTCGGGCGAGCTCGACCACGCCGCGCCTCCGCCTGCATCCCACTCGAAGCTCGTCAATTTGACATCCAATTGATTGAGTGGGAAATGCGATCCGCAGGGCGGCCTACACCGTCGGATTCGACGGCTCCGAGGCGACCATTCCCGAAACCGGTGTGAGGGTATCGCTCAAGCGCGTCGATGCGAACACCATCGAACGCATGGCGAAGGGCCAGCAAGGCGAGATGGAGACCGCCCGCTGGATCGTCTCCCCCGACCGCACGATGCTGACCATGACCACGGAGGGCGTCGGTCCGTTTGGCATGAAGTACCGCAGCACGCAGGTCTTCGAGCGCGACACCGAAGATTGACTTGACGGCGCCGCGGCCGGGGGGATAATCGGCGGTATGGCCGACGTGACCTTGAACCTGAACGGACGCAGGCGTACCGTCGACGTCGATCCGGCGACGCCGCTGCTCTACGTCCTGCGCAACGATCTCGACGTGCATGGGCCGCGCTTCGGCTGCGGGCTGGGCCAGTGCGGCGCATGCACGGTGCTCATCAACGGCACGGCGACGAGGTCGTGCATGACGCCCGTCTCAGCCGTCCGCGGTGAGATCACCACGCTCGAAGGGCTGGCGAAGGACGGCCGTCTCCATCCGGTGCAGCAGGCCTGGATCGACGAGCAGGTCCCCGCGTGCGGCTACTGCCAGAACGGCCAGATGCTGACGGCGGCCGCCCTGCTCCAGCGCAACCCGCGTCCGACGGACGAGCAGATCCGGGCGGCGATGGCCCCGGTCCTCTGCCGCTGCTTCACGTACTACCGGATCCAGGCCGCCGTGCGACGCGCCGCGAACGCGGCGGCGACGGCATAGGCCAGGGCAGGCGGGGAGACAGGCCATGACGATCGACGACCTCCTCGACAGGTTCGCGGCCCCTTCGCGACGCGAGTTTCTCAAGACCTCCGGCCGCCTCGTGGTCGGCGTCGCCGCGGCGGCGCACGCAGGCCCGCTCGTGACGGCCGCCGGCGGGCGGGCTGCCCTGGCGCAGGGCGCGGGTCCCTATCCGGATCCCGACTTCCGACAGCTCGACTCCTGGATCGTGATCCACCAGGACAACACCGCCACGTTCTATGTCGGCAAGACGGACCTGGGGCAGGGCACGGGCACCGCGTTCCGCCAGATCATGTCCGACGAGCTCGACATGGCGTTCGATCGGACCACCTGCATCATGGGCATCACGGACGTCACCGTCGACCAGGGCGGATCGGGCGGATCCGATGCGCTCCAGGTGGATGGGTGGCCGATGCGCCGCGTGGCCGCCGAGGCACGGCGCGTGCTGCTCGACATGGCGGCGGAGCGCTTTGGCGTGCCGTCCGACCAGCTTGCGGTGAACGACGGCGTCGTCTGGGTCACCGCGGATCCGAGCCGGCGGTTTACGTACGGTGATCTCATTGGCGGGCGTCGGTTCGACGTCACGCTCACGGGCCGGACCATCAACGAGACCACGGGCGTGGCGCCGATCAAGCCGGTGCAGGCGTTGAAGTACGCGGGTACCTCGCCTCCCCGCGACGACATCCCCGCGAAAGTGGACGGGTCAGCGCGCTGGGCCGTCGACGTCAAGCTGCCTGGCATGGTGCACGCGAGGCACGTCAGGCCGCCGATTGCGGGGGCCACGGTCGTCGGTGTCGACGAATCCTCCGTCCGAGACGTGCCCGGACTGGTGAGAATCGTCCGCGAGCGGAACTACGTGGCCGTCGTCTGCGAGCGCGAGGAGCAGGCGATCGCGGCTGCCACCCGGCTGAAGGTCGACTGGCGTGCCCCCGCCACGGCGCCGTTTCCGGCTTCCGATGACCTTTTCACCTACATGCGCCGCACGACGCCGACGCGGAGCGTCGACCCGCAGGCCACGGGCGACGTCGAGGCGGGACTCGCGGGCGCGGCGGCGCGCATCGAGGCGGAGTACGAGGTGCCGTTTCAGGGACACACGGCCATCGGCCCCGCGCACGCCACGGCCGATCCGTCGAACGGGCAGCTGACGATCTACTCGAACGACATGAAGTCGTACGGACTTCGCGACGGCGTCGCCCGGTTCCTCGACATCCCGCGCGACCGCGTGCGCGTCGTCTGGATGCACGGCCCCCAGGCGTACGGCCGCACGGCCGCCGACGATGCGGGATTCGAGGCGGCGTATCTGGCGCAGCGGCTGGGACGACCGGTGCGCGTGCAGTGGTCGAGGGCCGAGGAGACGGCGTGGGATACCAAGGGTCCCGCGTACCTGGTGAGGATGCGCGGGGGGCTCGATGCGCGGGGCAACCTCATGGCGCTCGACTACGAGGCGCGCGCCGCCGATTACGGCCACCTCGGCTACAACGAGCACGACACGGTGCTCGTGGCGCAGCTCACCGGGCGGCGGCGGGCCACGCCCGCGCCTGGCGGCGCGGCGGCACCCTCGGACATGTACGCCGTGCCCAATCGGCGAGCGGCCATGCACGTGGTGCCGCTGCCGCTGGTGTGGGAGACGCCGCTGCGCACGGGCAACCTGCGCGATCCCAACGGCCCGCAGGTGACCTTCGCGGGCGAATCGTTCATCGACGAGCTGGCGGCGGCCGCCAAGACCGACCCAGTCGAGTTCCGGCTGCGTCTGCTCGCCGCGGGAACGGGAGACGATGCGGGCGTCCGGCGCGCGCGCTCCATCGCCGTCGTCAAGGCGGCGGCGGAGGAGTACGGGTGGAGGGCGCGCCCGTCGCCGGGGCCGCGCGCGTCAGGGGACACGCTGACTGGCCGCGGTTTCGCGTACGCCTTCCGCAACCAGACGATCGTCGCGCAGATTGCGGAGGTGGAGGTGAACCGCCGGACCGGCCGCGTGTGGGTGAGGCGGCTGGTCTGCGCACACGACTGCGGCCTGGTGATCAACCCCGAGGCGCTCCGCCGCACGCTCGAAGGCGCGATGATGCACTCGCTGAGCCGCGCCCTCTACGAGGAAGTGACGTTCGATACCGAGAAGGTGACGAGCGTCGACTGGCGCACGTCGCCCACCCTCACGCACCTCGACACGCCTGCGGCCATCGACGTCGTGCTGGTGAACGGCGACCCCAACCCGAACCGGCCCGATCTGCCGCATTACGGCGCAGGTGAGGCCGCGTGCAAGCCGCTCATCGCCGCGGTGGCCAACGCGATCTTCGACGCGACTGGCGTGCGCATCCGGCGCGTGCCGTTCAGGCCCGCCCGCGTGGCGGCCGCCCTCCAGGCGGCCCGGGTGTAGTGGCTGAGGCCGAGGGTCTGCTGCGACCCTCGGCCGTGGAGCCGCGCTCGACTTATCGCGCGAGCGGATCGGGCCGAAGCTGGAAGTGCGCCACCTTGCTCGTCGTCCCCTTGCCGCCTTCCATGTGGAACGGCGCGCGCGTGCTCACCGTGGCCCAGATGCCCCGGCCCTTCCAGCCGGCATTCGGGTCGTCGATGCGTCCGTCCATCCACTTGGTGAAGAAGCCCATCGGATACGGCACGCGCAGCACGACGAACCGGCCGTCCCTCAGCGCCAGCAGCCCTTCCGACGCGTTGCCCGTGTTGATCGGCACGTTCGCGCCGAGCCCGAGCGTGTCGAACTGATCCACCCACGTGTAGTAGCCGCCCTCGGCGCTCCCTGAGTCGGTCACGCCTTTCATCTGCGGGAGCGGTTCGGCGTAGAACGTCCAGCCCTCGGGGCAGTGCTGTCCGGTGGCCTTGGGCCCGTTGAGCGGCCCCTTGCACTTGCGGCGGTCGAAGCTCCCCATGTGGCCGCTGGCCAGCGGCACCCACACGACGCCGTTGCGGTCCACGTCCATGCCGCGCGGCGAGAAGCCCTCCACGGGCTCGCCGTTCTCCCGCAGAGGCAGCTCGTAGACCTCCGCCAGCGTCGTCTGCGGCGGATTCGACCCGGGCACCAGCCGAATCACCGCGCCAGGGTATCCGAGCTGGGAGCCCCACACCGAGCCGTCCGGGGCAGGCGATACCGCATAGAACGCGCCCGCCCTCCGCATGTCCCTGGCCGGGTCCATGGGCTCGTTGGCCTCGGTGTACTCGTCCCGTCGGCCGTTGCCGCTGGTATCCATGACGAGCGCCGTCCACCCTTGCGAGCGCCGCTCATCGCCCGTCTCGTCGAACATCTTCGTGTTCAGCCAGCCCACCACCTGGCCGCCGCCGCTCGTCCAGAGCGTATTGTCGGCGTCCTCCGCGAACATCAGGTGGTGCGTGCCGAAGCAGGTGCTGATATGCGTGATCTGCTTCGTTCGTGGATCGTAGATGGCGAGATGCCGGCCGGCGCGATCGATCGGGGTCAGTCGGGCCGACGGATGGTCCGATCCGGCCTTGCAGTACTCAGGGTTGTCCGGCGGCCGCACCGCGGAGGTGATCCAGACCCGTCCCTGTCCGTCGATCATCGGGTTGTGCACGTTGTTCCGGCTGGTCCAGATGACCTCCTCGCCCCAGTAGGGCGACGGCGCGGGCATGTTCGGGTTCGTTCGCGGGGTGTTCGGATCACGCACGGTCAGCTCCACCCGGCTCGCGGTGTGGCTGGCGGGATCCAGCACGGGGACGTAGTCCGCGCTCAGCTCGAGCGCGCCGTAGAGCGGGCCGCTGGCATTGACCGTGGGATTGCGCCGATCGGTCGAGACGACGTCGTGCAGGTACGCTTTCGGGTCGGCCCAGTCCCACAGCGTGATCACGACGTTGCGCTCCACGCCCTGGGGGCGAGGCGGAGCGGGCGGCACCTCGCCCGCCTCAATCCGGCCGGTCCAGTCCGCAAAGGCCTCCAGGATGCGCTCGCGGCCGAACTGATTGAGCGCGCCGACCATCCCGCCTCCGGCCTGGCCCGACTGGAGGCGCCGCTCCCAGGCGGCCACTCCCGAGGCGAACGTGCCCAGCGCCTCGGGAATCGCGCGCGTGCCGAGGCTTCCGAGCTGGTGGCACGCCCAGCAGCCGCCCGACTTGAGGCTGCGGAGCCACATCGCCTGGTTCCGCATATCGGGGTTGATGCCGTTGCCATCCGCGCCGGTTCCCGGGAACTCGCTCGTGGCCGGCACCTCCATGAGCGAGAACCAGTAGCCGGCCGGATAGTAATGCGCCGCCGCGCGGGCATCGGGCGCGACGACAGCCGTGAGATTGAGGCTCGCGCCGGGCGACGCCTGCACTCTAGACGAGTCGACCAGGCCGTACCCGCGCACCCACACGGAGTAGGTGGCCTTCGGCAGATCGGGCAGGACGTAGCGGCCGGCATCATCGGTCACGACAATGCGGGCGAACGTGGTTGGCAGGTCCGACGTCTCGGCGATGACCCAGACGCCCGCCTCGGGTCCGCCCGGACCGGTGACGACCCCTCCAATGTCGTCGGAATCGATGGGTACGGCGGGGGCTTGCCCGGCGGACGGCATCCCATAGACGCCCACCAGGATGGCCACCGCCCCAATCATGACGAGTGCTGCGTAGACGCTGGCTCTTCCCTTCATCGGATCCTCCCTGCTTGCGTTGGAGCACCTCGGGCACCGCGCAGTCTACCGCTATTGGCGCGGGCCGGCCAGAGGAGGACAGATCTCAGGCGGATCTTCGACCCCGCGGCGCAGGACGACCGGCGGGAAGGGCGCTCAGGCCCTGAGGAGCTTCCTGTCGGCGGGCTGGTGCTCGTGGAGGAACTCGAGCGCCATGGCGAGCACGCGCTCGGTGAAGCCGTCGGCCTGGAGGTTGCCGAACTTGTCGCGGAAGGCGCGCAGCGGCACCACCGCCTTCGCCATCGCCCGATGGCCGCCCGCGCTGCCGATATCGGCGAAGTACTTGCGCACGAACTCGCCTGCGTTGCGCGAGTAGCCGAGGTTGCGCACCGACATCACGAGCGAGTCGTTGACGATCCCCGACACGATCGTCCATTTCACGTCCTCGAGCTGCAGGTAGAAGTCGGCGACGTAGGGAATGAAATCCTCGCGCGGGGAGGCGCCGAGGAACGCGCAGAACACCTGCTCGGCGATCCGCCCCTGCTGCTTGGCCTTGAGCACGTACTCCAGCCGCTCCATCGTGATCTCCGCGCCCTCCATCTTCTTGATCAGCGCGGCGTCGGCGAGCGGATACAGATACGAGAACGCGTCGATGTCGACGCGGTTGGCCTGGCGGTTGAAGAACAGCGTGTCGGACTTGATCGCGTAGAGCATGGCCGTGGCCGTGCGCTCCGAGATGTTGGCGTCCACCGCGCGCAGGTGCTCCGTCAGGATCGTCGAGGTGGAGCCGTAATCCGGGCGGATGTCCTTGTAGACCGCGCTGTAGCCGGGCTGCTCGGGATGGTGGTCGATCACGAGATCCACGTGGCTGATGGCGTCGCCGAAGTAGTGCGGCTGCACGTCGACCATCGCCACGCGCTCGTACTCGGCCACCTGCGCGGGGGTGATGACGTCGACGTGGATGTCGAGCAGGTTCATCATCCGCACGTTCTCCGGCCGGGTGACGCCCTGCAGCGCCGCGATGATCGCGGTCTGCTTGGTGCGCCGCAGGACGTTGCGCAGCGCCAGCCCGCTGGCAAGCGCGTCGGGATCGGGATCGTTGTGCAGCAGGATGAGCACCCGCTCGGCGTCGCTGAAGAAGCGCTGGTACTGATGGACTTTCAGGCGGGTGATCGAGCGGCTGAACTCGGTGAGCAGCGGCCCCCCGAACAGCTCCGACAGCGCCAGGTAGTAGAGCTCGGGGAACTGCGCCTTCAGCTCCTCCTCCCGCTTGCGGAAGTCCGAGATGCCGACGCCGAGCACGTAGACCAGCGTCGCCCCCGCATCGCGAATCGCTTCCAGCACTTTCTTCAGACTGCGTCGGCCGCCGTCCTCGACGATGACGCACGTCCCAGGGGTGATGTCGGCTTTGAGGTAGGTGTCGGTGCGGCGGGGGTCGCCCGCCGTGACGTTCATGCCCGCCTCGTGGAGGCGGCGGGCGATCGGCCTGCTCTCGACGAGAAAGTCGACTTCGAAGCTGGGCAGCAGGATCTCGTCGAGCATCCTGATGACCAGCTCCGTCTGGCAGACGGCGAGGCCCCTCATCTGAGGACCATCACCGTGCGGTGTGCGAGCGATTCATAGGCGCGAACTACTGATTATACGACGGTTAGCGAAGCAAGGGTTTACCGGATGGCGGCCCCCGCGGCGCCCAGTGTAGGATCGAGCCACCTTTTCGAGGGGGCACCATGGCCAGGTCGGGACTCACGCTGGCGCTTGCGGCGGCCGTCGCCCTGGGGGTCGACGCCCATCCCTCGACTCGGGCTCGGGATGCCCTGACCCTTCGACAAGCTCAGGGTCACCCCGAGCGAAGTCGAGGGGTGAGCCCGGTCGAAGGGCAGCAGCCGGTCTTTCGCGCGGGGGTCGACCTGGTCACCTTCGGCGTGACGGTTACCGACCGGCGGGGCACGTACATCGCCGATCTCACCGCCGAGGACTTCGAGATCGTGGAGGACGGCCAGCCGCAGACGATCCGGTTCTTCGCGGCAAGCGGCGACGCCGTGTCCGCGCCCGAGCTCCACGTAGGTCTGCTGTTCGACACCAGCGGCAGCATGGGCGAGGACATCAAGCTGGCCCGCACGGCCGCGGTCCGCTTTCTCAACACGCTCACCGACGCGGTCGACATCACGCTCGTGGACTTCGACACCGAGGTCCGCGTGGCGAAGTACGGCCAGCGCGATTTCGCGCGGATGGTGGAGCGGATCCGCGGGCGGCAGCCCGGCGGGTGGACGGCCATGTACGACGCGCTGGGCGTGTACCTCGACGGCGCGCAGGAGGAGGACGGCCGGACGATTCTCGTGGTCTACACCGACGGCGGCGACACGCGCAGCACGATTGCCTTTGGCGACGTGATGACGCTCATCCGCGCGTCGGACGTCACGATCTTCACCGTGGGCTTTCTCGAGCACCAGTCCAGCACCACGCGGATGCTGCAGCGCGCGCGGCTGGCGCAGATCGCGGAGGCGACCGGGGGCCAGGCGTTCTTCCCGTCGACGATGAAGGACGTGGAGGCGGCCTACGACCGCATCCTGGCGCAGATCCGCGCCCAGTACAGCCTCGGGTACGCGTCGACGAACACCAGGCAGAACGGGCAGTGGCGCAAGGTGGAGATCTCGCTGCGGCGGCCCGACCTCCGCGACGCGCGCATCCTCTCCCGCAGGGGCTACTTCGCGCCCTATCGAGACGCACGCTGAGCGCACCGGACGTGGTACGATGGCGTGTTGGGCGTCCCGCGTCCGCCCTGTTGTTCTAGGCGGGTCTGAAGGCCCGCCTGGTCCGCGCTGCATGCCATCGGTATACGACCGCTTCACGCTCGTCAGCGATTTCCAGGTGCGCGGCGACCAGATCCGCGCCATCCCCGAGCTGGTCGAGGGGTTGAACCGCGGCGACTCGCATCAGGTGCTGCTCGGCGTCACCGGGTCGGGCAAGACGTTCACGATGGCGCAGGTGATGGCCTCCGTGAACCGGCCCACGCTGGTGATGGCCCACAACAAGACGCTCGCC
>JACQTK010000264.1 GCA_016210845.1 Acidobacteriota bacterium
AAACAGGTGTGGCGCGACGACCGCCGCTACATTGTGTGTGTCAATCCGGACGAGGCGGAGAAGGATCAGCATGACCGCGCGGCCATCGTCGCCGCGCTGGAGAAGGCGTTGGCCCAGGGCGACAAATCGCTCGTCGGGAACAAGGGCTTTCGGCGCTTTCTGAAGACGCAGGGCACGCGGTTCGCCATCGATGACGCCAAGATCACCGCCGATGCCCAGTACGACGGCAAGTGGGTGCTGCGCACGAACACCGGCCTGGCCATGGACGTCGCGGCGCTCGCGTACAAGCATCTTTTATGGTCGAGGCGATCTTCCGCTCGATGAAGTCGCTGCTGGAGACGCGCCCGATTTACCACCAGAGGGACGAGACGATTCGCGGTCATGTCTTCTGCTCGTTCTTGGCCCTGGTGATTCGCGAGGAACTCGAGCGGCGACTCGAGCAGCACGGCTGGACGTTCGAGTGGGCCGACATCATCCGCGATCTGGATCACTTGCAGGACACGACGATCACCGTCGACGAGAAGGACTACGTGATCCGGAGTCAGATCAAGGGCACGCTCGGGAAGGTGTTTCAGGCCACCGGCGTCGCCATCCCTCCGGCCGTCCGCCCTGCCTGACGGCCCGCTCCGGACCCGCCCGCGGCCCGGGAGGCGTGACACCACACAAACTCAGCGCCTGCAACTCATTGGAAACACAGCACTTCATTTTTCAAACTGGCGAAGATGAGTTTGACGCGGCCGCACAGTGTGCGTGACGGCCGGGGCGCGCGTGTCCCAGCGATCAGCCGGCCTGTCGCTTTGCGAGAAGTTCCCGAACCTCTGGACGGGGATTTCCATCGCCGTGTGGGTGAGTTCGTAGGCCGCTTCGTCCTCCGCTACGGCCTCTTCGTCCGACTGGGTCTCGTAGTGTGTAACAGTTCAGGGGGTCTGACGCCGTCGCAGCAATGACGGGACTGGTTGACGACGTCGATAGGCGGCGATCGCGGCGGTAAGGTACATGAGCGCGTTCAGTTCCTGGAGCTGACACGTCCGTACGATGGTCAGCAGGCGTTGGACCGCGCGCTCGCCCTCCGCGCTCCGCGTGCCGAACATGATTTTCCTCCACTATCCCGAGTTCCGGACTATGCCGAGTGCTGCACGGCAACGCGCGATACCGTCTGAATACGTGGGTCCGATTGCCCCGTCGGACACGCAAGCACTCGGCATAGTGTTCCGCGTCCGTTACAGACCGGCAAGGAACGCCAGCAGTTGGTCAGCCGGTCGAAACGTGCCGGTCGTCGCGGTGATTGGTGTGGTCTTCGCCAGCACCTCTTCCTTCAGGGCGAGATCCGCATCGAGATAGATTTGGGTCGTGTCCACGGATTCGTGACCGAGCCACAGCGCGATCACCGACCGATCGACGCCCGCTTGCAGCAACTCCATCGCGGCGGCGTGCCTCAGTACGTGCGGGGTGACGCGTTTGCCCTGTAGAGAGACGCAGGTCTGGCGAGCGACTTTCATGTGCTTGTCGAGCAGATACTGCACGCCATCGGTGCTCAGCCGCTGACCCCGCGCGTTGGGAAACAGGATGTCCGCCCGATCGCGTTGTGGTTCGCGCATCCACTCGCGCATCACACGCACGGCGTGCTGGGTGAGCGGCGTGCAGCGTTCTTTCCGTCCTTTCCCGACGCACTGCACGTGCGCGACGCTGTCGAGATGCACGTCGTGCCGTTGCAGCCCGGTCATTTCGGACACGCGCAAGCCGGTTTGCACGGCAACCAGCAAGAATGCTCGATCGCGACGGCCGTTCCATGTGCGGAGGTCTGGCGCTGCGAGCAACGCCTCGATCTCCCGGTGGGTGAGAAACGTGATCAGCCTCCGGACGAATCGCTTATCGGGCATCGCGAGCACGCGTTGAATCTGGCCGCCATGCGTCGGCGCCTCGTAGGACACGTAGCGAAAAAACGATCGGAGGGCGGTGAGGCGAAGATTCCGGCTGCGCGCGCCGTTCCGTCGACGCTGTTCGAGATCATCAAGGAACGCCGCAATCAATGGTTCGTCGACGTCTTCAAGCGTCAGTGCCGATGGCGCCTTGTGGAGGCGTTGCTGGGCAAACGCCAGCAGGAGGCGGAATGTGTCCCGATACGAACGAATCGTATGCGGACTGACTTTTCGCTGCGCCATCAGGCGTTGCGTGAAGAAGCGTTCGACGAAGGCGGCCAACGTGGCGGCAGGATTCATAGGACCTCCTTCCATCGCCGTTCGAGGCGCCGTGTAACCTCACCCAGGAGCTCCGGGCAAG
The DNA here is from genome assembly GCA_016210845.1 of Acidobacteriota bacterium. Classification (GTDB taxonomy): domain Bacteria; phylum Acidobacteriota; class Vicinamibacteria; order Vicinamibacterales; family UBA2999; genus JACQTK01. Next base: position 2,281 of record JACQTK010000264.1, read on the forward strand.
CGGTGAGATACCAGTACGTGTCGCTCACGCTCACGTGCCCCAGATACGTGGACAAGATGGGGAGATGCTGCTCGACATCTTCGTCGTTGCGATACCACGCCGCCAGGGTCTTCAGCGCGAACCGATGCCGACAATCATGGAGCCGTGGACCGTGGCCGGCCCCGGGCGCTCGCAGTCCCGCCTGTCGCGACACACGACAGAACGTCTGATTGATCACCGTCGAATTCAGCGGGGTGCCGCGATCGGAGATGAAGAATCTGGTGGCGGTCCGTCCCGCGAGGAACTGGTCGCGGTGACGTCCGTAGTCAGCGAGGGCCGTCACGCTTGAGGTGTGGAGCGGGACGAGGCGCGATTTCCCAAATTTCGTGCCGCGGATTGTCAGCACCCCTTCTGTCCAGTCGATGTCGTCGGGACAGAGGCGGCGCGCCTCACTGATCCGGAGTCCCGCGACGATCAGCAAACTCAAGAGACAGCGATACGTCCGGGGGCGCAGTCCGGAGCGGGATGGTAATTGATCTGCCGCCAGCAACAGGCGATTGATTTCCTCATCGCTGTAGATATACGGCCGTGCGCGGGCCGGCCGAAACGGCAGCAGGTGGACCGGGGGAATTTCGGTTCGGGGATCGGTCGCATGGCAATAGCGGGCGAACCCACGCACCATGCTCAAGCGCAGCGCCGGCCACGCCGTGCTTCGTGACGAGGAGGTCGCATTCGCCCATTGAAGCGCTAATGGAACCGTGATGTGGGTTGCACCTTGATTTTCCAGGAACGTGACAAACCGGAGCAGGTACCGCCCGGCGGCGTCCAACCGGTACCCGAGCGCGCGTCGTAAGGCGAGATACTCGTGAGCTGCCTGTGCGAGGGGACTCATTGCGCACCTCCCGGCCAGGCAGCGGCCACGGTCCGTAACGCCGTCAGATCGACTTTGGCATAGATGGTCGTCGTCCGCGGATTCCGATGTCGCAGGAGCTCACCGATTTCCGCGAGCGATGCGCCGCGGCGCAGCATTTGCGTCGCGACGCTGTGACGCAAGACATGCGAGCCCTTGTGCACGGCGGCGATTCCTGCCCGCTTCAAGGCACGCCTGACCACGTCGCCAACAGCACCCTGGGCTTTGAACGCGCCGGCGGGCGCGGGCATTCGCATGAAGATATGCCGACACGTGGTGCCGGTGGGGCGATCCTGCTGAAGGTATGTGGCGAGTGCAGTCCCCACGTCGTTGAGTAACGGGAGCTGCGATAGGCGCCGGCCCTTCCCGCGGATGGTCAGTCGTCCCGCGGCCCAATCGATGTCGTCCAACGTCAGGGCTGCGACCTCGCCCCCGCGCAATCCGTACCGCGCGAGCAGCAAGAGAATGGCGAGGTCACGTCGACCGATCGCCGTCTGCGTGTCGCACGAGGCGAGGACACGCGCGACCTGCTCGGACGTCAACGCCTGTGGGATGGCGGCTAACGACCAGTGCGCGACCGACGGCACGGCCGCGGCCAAGTCCGCGGTGAGGTCTCCGCGCTGTCGCGCAAACCGGAAGAAGACCCGCAGGGCCGTCGTCATCGCCTGACTCGTGGCCGGCTGAAAGCGCGCGGCCTGCTGGCGGACAAATGTCGTGACGTTGTCCGCCGTGAGTGCGGACAGCTTCACAGCGTCCGTTCCAAACCGTTCAGTCAGGAATCGACTGACGAACCAGAGATAGCCGCGCCTGGTCGAGGGCATGAGACCTCGTTGCTGCTGTAAGTAGCGGTCGAATTCCGCTTGAAGGCGTGCTGCGGGCGTCAAGACCGGGGGCGCGGGTGATTCGACCGTGATCGCCCGCTGACCAAGCTGCACCAGCAGGTGCGCGAGTGCAGACGTCTCGAATCCTCGTCGCCGATAGCCGAGCTCCATGCGATCGTGAAGGAACTGCTCCGTATGCTGCGCGCTGACCTCGCGCGCGCGGACGCCGTGCTGATCGCACCACCCACTGAAATCGGCGATGAGTCGAATCCGTTCGAGTGCTGCGGCGCGGCCGTACCGCTGATCCTTCAGGTGTTTCGCGTAGGACGCGAGATGCGGCCCGAGTGGACCTACTTGTAAACGCGCGCTGATTCGGGGATCTTTGTAGAATCCGTGCATCGTCTCCTCCTCGACCGGGCAGTCTGTCAGAAGGAGACCTGAAACCTATGCCGACTACCGTCAGGGCAACGCTGCGCCGGCCATGACGGTCATTCGACCACTCGGCATAGTCCGGAACTCGGGATAGTGGCGCTCATGCCGACCTCGGCATGAGCGCCATTGCACCGCGGTGCGGAGCGCGCGCTCGGCGGAATTGTTGGTGGGCTCCACGCCCTCCTCGTGCACGAAGGTGAAGAAATGCTGGTTGTGCACAAAGAACGCGTGTGCCAGATTACGCACGTCGGCGTTGGCCGCGTCGAGATACCGCTCGCCGAGGGCAAAGAGCCGCTTCTCAATCGGCAACACTTTGGTGATCAGTTCCGCGCGCGTGAGCGGAGAGCCACGCGCGCGCGGATCGCCGCGGAAGCGATGCCAGAGTCGAAAGAGGCGGCGATCGAGCGCGAGCGCTTCTCGGCAGAAGCGTTTCGCGGCGGGCGTGGTGGCGAGGTCGAGCGCGCTGAGCACGTTGCGGGTCACGTGCGCCCAGCAAAATTGGCGCTGGCCGACGACATATTTCAGATACGCGGGCAACCGGTCACTGCCCAGGATACCGGCGAACGTCTCGCCCAAGACGGTCCGCAAGACGTCAGATCCGCGCGACGCGGCAATGCGATAGACCACGAACGTGCGAGCCACAAACGTCCAGAGCCACCGTTTCTCGCCGTTCGTCCGATGACCCGTTTCGTCGATGTTGAGGACCACTTCGTGTCGCAAGGCCCCTTCGAGGTCCGCAACGGGCGCCGCGACGGCGTCGCTGGTTTCCTCCCACGCGTTCTGCGTACTGCCCAGACTGATCGGAATCTGGAGCGCGCCTTCGAGAAAGCGTTGGACGACCAGCCGGGGCATGCGGCACACGACCGTCAGATACGCAATCAGGGCCGTCAGCTGGGGCCCGAACTGGTTCGCGTGCTCGCCGGGCAGCGGGGCCAGGGTGACCGTGCCGCAGTCCGGACACTGGCGGCGATGGCAGCGGTACTCGGTGATGTGCGCGGCGATCGGCGGCAACTCCGTGACTTGATGCCGACGCGGATCCCCGACGGTATGGCGCGCGTGCAAGCGGCGCGCGCAGTGGCGGCACGCCGCCGGCGCGAGATCGACGATCGCATCCAGACGGTCCACCGGCACCAGCTCCCGATGGCGTCCCGGATGGCCCGGCTGCCCGCCGGCCTTGCGTCGGCTCTTCGTGCGACGACCCCGCTCCCGCTGTTGACCCGCGAGGCCATCAGACGACGGCGGTTTCGAGGTGATGGAGGAATTCTGCTGCTTGAGCGCGAGCTGGCGCTCGAGATCGGCGATACGCTTCGCGTACTCCTCAAGCAGTGTGCGCAGTCGCTCATTCTCCTCGCGCAGCCGCTCGATCTCTTGCTCCTGGCGGTCAGACGTGTCGCGCGTCGGCTCGTCGCGTCGCGATCGCTTCGTGCGCCCTGGCGCCATCGACGAGAGCGTACGAAATCGCTACAAAAAGTACAAGTACCAAATCGTGCCAATTGTCAGAGGCCCTGAACTGTTACCGTAGTGTTCTAGGCGTTAGCTGGACTTGCCCGCTTGGAGATTGTCGCCCAGAATCCACCTCGTGAAGTTCGAGATTGTCGGTGAGGTCGAGCAACCGGAGACGATCGCATCGGGTCGTGGCGTCAAGATTCGCTCATATCTGCGGAAGATCTATGGTCCCGGCCGATGGCGTAAGCGAAAGGGGGTTGCCACAGTACAGCTGGCCAACGGCAAACTTCGTCGAGTTGAGCTACATTGGACCGCTATGCGGCCCCGAACGAGAATTTTGTACCCGTTGCCAGTCCGCATAGCGGTCCTAGGCGCGCGGAGCGCGCCAAGCAGATACTGGCAACCAGCCAAGGGCTCGATTCCATGAGCAAGGGGTATCAAGGGCGAGCCCTTGGCTGGTACGAAGCGCACGGCATTGGCAAACGAGACTTCAAGATCAAGACCTACCTGGACGAATCATGAAACGGCAGACCAAGGAATTCGCGCTGTGCCTCGAGAACACCGGGAACGAGGCCTCACTGATCCTGGGCAAGGTGTACCGGGTGGTGCCCGACACGCGAGCAGCGAAGGACGATCTCGTGCGGATCATCGACGAAAGCGGCGAGGACTACCTGTTCGCGAGGAACCAGTTCGCTTTCGTTGACTTTCCGCAGGCAGTGCGCCGGAAGATCCTGGCTCTTCAAAAGGCCAGCTAACCAGCCCTCCTCAATAAGTCAATCGCGCATAGCCGAAGTCACTCTGCGATCTGAGCGGGCGGGCCGAATGGCTCCGTAGGGGCGACGCTGTCGGCGCGCTGCCAGATGGCGCCCGCCTGGTTCGTGGCGAACGCGCGCGTTCCGCTGTTGCCCGCGGCGACCGGCACGGCGGTGGCGTAGTACGCCGTGACGGGCGTGGTGCCGTTGCAGTCCGTCAGCGGGCCCGCAGCCCCTCCGGCACCCATCTCGATACGGAGGAAGTAGCCGTTATGCTGAACGAGCGTCCCCGTCGCCAGCTGTGGATCGAGGTACCCCACGGTCGCGCCCTGCGGCGGCGTCCCTAGCACGGTGAGCGAAGGCGCGTAGAACCCGCGCCCGCAGGCCGCGCTGTAGGCGAGCTGCCCCTGGTTGACCGCTTTGAGCGACGCGAGGGCCGACACCTCGTTGGCCGAGGCGCGAGCGCGAACGAGCGCGAACGCCGCCATCGTCATCAGCACGCCCGCCACGACGATGGCGATCATCAGCTCGACGAGCGTGAAGCCGTTGAAAGTCCTCAACGCAGGTTGTATTTCTTGACGTAGTAGCGGAACGACCGGAAGCTCATGCCGAGCAGCTCCGCGGCCCTGACTTGTACTCCACCGGCGCGCTCGAGTGCCAGTGCAATGTAGTGGCGATAGAACTGCTCGCCGCTGGCTTCCAGGTCGAAGCCCTCGCCGAGGGCGGGAAGCTCAGCCGTGCGGCCGGCCGAGGCCTCGATCGACGACCGCCCACGACGCACGTCGTCGGGGAGGCTCTCGGGCAGAATCGATTCCGTGTGCTCCAGCGCTACGGCCCGCTCGATGGCGTTCTGCAGCTCGCGGACGTTGCCCCGCCAGGGATGCTCCTGCAGCAGCTGCATGGCCCCGGCCGAGATCGTGCGCACGCCCTTCCCCATCTGCGAGGCGAACTGGCGCAGGAAGTGCTCGGCCAGCAGCGGGATGTCTTCCACCCGCTCGCGCAGCGGCGGGATCGGGATGGAGAGCACGTTGAGCCGGTAATAGAGGTCTTCGCGGAACCGCCCCTCGGCCACCAGCTTCGGGAGGTCCTGATTGGTGGCCGCAATCACACGGATGTCCGCCTGCACCTCGTCGGTCCCGCCGAGGCGCCTGAATCGCCGATCCTGCAGGACGCGCAGCAGCTTCACCTGCATGGACGGCGTCATCTCGCCGATCTCGTCGAGGAACACCGTGCCGCCTTCCGCGACCTCCATGAGCCCCTTCTTGGTGGTGTGCGCGCCCGTGAAGGCGCCGCGCACGTGGCCGAACAGCTCCGACTCGAGCAGCGTTTCGGGCACGGCCCCGCAGTTGACGGCGACAAACGGCCGGTCGCGCCGCAGCGAGTTGAAGTGAACGGCCCGGGCCACGAGCTCCTTGCCCGTGCCCGACTCGCCCGTCACGAGAATGGTGCTGTTGGTATTGGCCACGGTTCGAATGGTGGCGAACACGGCCTGCATGGCCTCGCTTCGTCCGAGGATGCTGGAGAACTCGTAACGGGTGTTGAGCGCCCGCTTGAGCAGCAGGTTTTCCTGCTTGAGCCGATGCGACTCCAGGTGCTGCCGCACCTTCAGGCGCAGCTCGTCCATGCTGAACGGCTTCGTGAAGTAGTCCACCGCGCCGAGCCGCATGGCCTCGACAGCCGAGTCGGTCGAGGCAAACGCGGTCATCATGAACGCCACGATGTCTCGATTGATCTCCTTGGCGGCGCGCAGCACCTCGACGCCGCTCACATCGGGCATCCGGATGTCCGAGAGCAGGAGATCGACTGGCTCCTGCTGCAGGCGGGCGATGGCCTCGCTGCCGGATTCCGCGAGGATCACCTCGTACCCCTCGCGGCGGAGCACGATGCGGAGCATCTCGCGCATCGACGGCTCGTCGTCTGCCACGAGGATCCGCGGCTTGGCTGCCGAGGCGGCAGGCAGCGGAGCGGTCATGGTGGACTGCGTCACAGCGCGACCCCCGTCTGCACGCGGCGGTCTGCCGCGGCCTCGACCGACGCCGCGCGAACCGGCAGGTGGACGTGCACGGTGGTCCCCACGCCGACGGTCGACGACACCTGGATGACGCCCCCGTAATCGCTCACGATGCGGTGCACGATGGCCAAGCCGAGCCCGGTGCCCTTCTCGAAGGAGCTGCGGAACGGCTGGAAGATGCCGTCGAGCTCCTCCGCCGGAATCCCGCGCCCTTGATCCTGGACGCCGAGCACGACCTCGCCAGCCGCATCGGCGTTGGACGCGGCCGAGAGCCGCAATCGCCCGCCAGCGGGCATGGCGCGCAGACCGTTGGTCGCCAGGTTCCAGACGATCTGGCGAATCTGGTTCTCGTCGGCCTCGTACCACACGGGCGTGGCGGGCACGTCCACGTCGACCACGTGGCCGTCGCGCACGTCGGCGCTGTTCCGGAGCAGCAGCGCCGTGTCCTGCACGACCTTGCCGAGGTCGAGGCGCGCCACGGCGAACTGCTGAGGACGCGCGTAGGCCAGAAAGGATCGGATGGTGTCGTTCAGGCGCTCGGACTCGCGCAGTACGATGTCCATGAGCTGCGCCTGCTCCTCGCTGAGCGGCAGCTCCTGACGGAGCACCTGAATGGATCCCGACATCGACGCGAGCGGATTGCGAATCTCGTGCGCGATGCCGGCCGCCATCTCACCGACGGCGGCAAGCCGCTGCTGCAGGCGCGCGTGGCGCTCCAGGCGCTTGAGCTCGGTGACGTCCTGGAACGTGAACAGGTACCCGCTCCTGCCATGGGGAAACACCATCGTCGTGGCCGTGAGGCCGATATCGAGGAGCCGTCCGTCGCCCGCGCGATATTCCACGTCCGCGCGGAGGCTGCGCGCCTGAGCCAGCTCGCCGAGCCCCGCGCGCACGGATGCGGGGAGCTGCAGCGCGTCGCAGACGTCCTGACCGATCGCCTGGTCGGCCGAGAGCCCCGTGATCGACGCGGCGGCGCGGTTGAACGTGAGCACGCGGAGGGTGTCGTCGGTGGTCACCAGGCCGCTCAGGAGGCTGTCGATGACGTGCTCGTTGAAGGCGCGCAGATCCTCGATCTCGTGCGAGGCGTCCTCCAGCCGGGCGCCCGCCGACCGCAGACCTTCCGCCAGCGAGCCAGAGAGCAGCGCGACGGCGACGAAGCCGAACAGGTTGATCGCCACCGTGTACTGCGCGAACTGCTGTCGCGGCAGCGGGACCGCCTGGCCGCTCAGCCACGACCCAGGCTGGTAGGGGAAGACATCGAGGTACTGCGCCGCGACCAGTGCGAGATACAGGATGGTGCTGAGCGCGGCCACCTGCAAGGCGCCGCGCCGGAAGCGGATGGTGCTCGCGGCGATGATCGGCAGGGCGTACAGCGACGAGAAGTAGCTCGTGATCCCGCCGGTGACCTGGATGAAGCCCGAGACGAGGATCGCATCGGCGGCCAGCTGGGCGTCCGCCAGCCACGGGTGCCGGTTGACGAACCGGAGCGTCGCCAGCGATGCCACGCTCAAGGCGTAGGTCGATCCGATCAGGAAGAAGAACGGATCGATGGGAAACGTCCCTGGCCGGTTGAGCTGGATGAGGATGGCCCAGCCGAGCAGCAGCGTGCCGACGACGACACGGACGGCGATGAGCGTCGAGAGACGCGAACGTAAGTCCATGATGCTCGTCAGTAGGCAGTAGGCAGTAGGCAGTAGGCAGTAGGCAGGGAGAACCGCTCTTCTGACCGCGGCCTGCTACCTGCTACCTGCTACCTGCTACCTGCTACCTGCTACCTGCTGCCTGCTACCTGCTACCTGCTGCCTGCTGCCTGCTGCCTGCTGCCTGCTGCCTGCTGCCTGCTGCCTGCTGCCAGCTGCCTGCAGCCAGCTGCCTGCT
>JACQTK010000018.1 GCA_016210845.1 Acidobacteriota bacterium
CGGGATCCCGAGCTGCTCGGCGCGGCGGTCGAAGTCGAGCCCCCGCAGCGCGCGCAGCAGCGCGTAGCGGACCAGCCACGCCAGCACCAGCGCGCCCGCCAGCAGCACCAGCAGCACCAGCGCGCCAGGCAGGAAGTTCGCCACGCCGTCGACGATCCGCATCCCCGCCAGCCGCAGCGCCCGATCGAATTCCTGCATCATGGCTATGCTCCTCTGAAACCCATCCTCACCCCAACAGGCCACGGAGGCACGGAGACACGGAGTTGAGTACCGGATGCATCTCCGTGCTTCCGTGTCTCCGTGGCCCGTGAGGTTGTCACGTCCGCAGCCGCTCGGGCCAGCGCCACTTCGAGATCAGGTACGGCTTCTGCGCCTCGAACGCGGCGCACAGCCGCTCCACCCGCAGGTCCACGTCCGCCGGGCCGAGATCGCGCACCTGCAAGACGAACGACGCGAGCCACCCGAGGTACAAGGGCACGAGCGATCGCAACAGGTGGTCGCGCGCCAGCACGCGCAGCCGGTAGCCGAGCGCGAAGTCGTACACGATGCGGGCCCACAGCTCGTCTTCGAGCCGGAAGCCCGAGACGGGAACGTCGATCAGCCGCGCGAGATCCACGATCGTCCGCGGCGGCAGCACCCATGTCCACAGATCGCGCAGCTCCCGGTACCCGAGCCGGAACTGCTCGATCAGCCGCTCCGGATCGACGCTGCCGCCAGGCGCGGGTGCGGCGTCGGGCGGCTCGCCGAACTGCTGCACGGGCACCGAGCCTCGCACGCGCTGCCATCGCTCGACGCGGCTGCCAAGGTCGCCGAACAGGGCCCCGACGACCTGCGTCACCGTGGTGCCGAGGCCCAACGGCGCCTCGCCGCGGGCGCGGCCCGTTCTCACGCCGAGCGCCGCTTCCGCCAGCCGGAAATCACCCGAAGCCGCGGCAGTGGCCAGCCACAGGTCGATCCCCGCGTGCGCCCCTTCCCGCTCCCAGAGATCTTCGTCCAGCAGGCGATCCAGGAGCCGGGCCGAGCAGGCGAATTCGGCGGCCGCCGGCTGGCGCAGGCGGGCGCCGTAGAGCGCGCGCACGAGGGGATACACCAGGCCCTTGGTCAGCGCGCCCTCGTACGGGTGGCGGTAGTAGTACGCCGAGACGAGGTCGAAGTCGTGCGCGATGATGGGTCGCGTCAACCACTCGACCCACTGCGGCTCGACGCTGACGACCCCTGCGTCGAGCACCACGCACGCCCGCGCTCCCAGCTCCCGGGCCCTTGCCAGAATGGCAGAGAGCGCGCGCGCCTTCCCCGGAATCCCGTGGTACGGCAGATCGAGCAGATCGGCGGGTGTCCGAGCCGTCGACGTCTCCAGGACATCGCCGTCGTCCCCCAGCGCCTCGCGCGCGCGCGCGGCGCTGTCCTCGCCGAATCCGGTGTCGACCAGCACCACCCGGCCGGCGAGGCCGGCACAATGACCGTCGAGGCCCTGCCGCGCCGCCTTGGCCACCACGCCGATGTTCTCGGCGTCCTGGTGAGCCACGAGGCCGACGACGATGTCGGCCGTCGCCGGAGCGGCGTCAGACATCGCGGCGCTGGAGCTCGAACCAGTAGAAGCCATAGGGACCCAGCGTGAGGAAGTACGGCTGCTCGCTCACCACCGGAAAGTCCGTGTAGCCGAGGATCTCCACCGGCGTGAGGCCGACCAGCGCCGACAGGCTCAGCTCCACCGGCTGGACCGACCGGGACAGATTGGCCACGCACAGGATGGCGTCGGGGCCGTAGCGGAGCACGTAGGCCAGGATCTTCCGGTTCGCGGGCTCCAGGAACTCCAGGCTGCCGGAGCCGAACGCGGGAAACAACTTCCGCAAACCGATCAGGTTCCGCATCCACTGCAGCAGCGACGAGGCGTCGCGCTCCTGCGCTTCGACGTTGATCCCGCGATACCCGTAGATCGGGTCCATGATCACCGGACTGTACAGCCGCGCGGGATCGGCGCGCGAGAAATCGGCGTTCCGATCGCCGGTCCATTGCATGGGCGTCCGAACGCCGTTCCGGTCGCCGAGATACGTGTTGTCGCCCATGCCGATCTCGTCACCGTAGTACAGGATGGGCGTCCCCGGGAGCGAGAAGAGCAGGCTGTTCCGCAGCTCGATGCGCCGCCGGTTGTTGCCGACGAGCGGCGCCAGCCGCCGCCGGATCCCGAGGTTGATGCGGGCCTGGGCGTCGGCGCTGTACGCCAGGTGCATGTAGTCGCGCTCCTCGTCGGTCACCATCTCGAGCGTCAGCTCGTCGTGGTTGCGCAGGAACAGCGCCCACTGGCACGTCTCGGGAATCGCGGGCGTCTGCTGCATGATCTCCACGATCGGGTGCCGGTCCTCGAGGTGCAGGCCCATGAACATCCGCGGCATCAGCGGAAAGTGGTAGGCCATCTGGCACTCGTCGCCGTCGGCGAAATAGGCGCGGACGTCAGCGGGCCACTGGTTGGCCTCGGCCAGCAGCATGCCGCGCGGCACCCGCGCCTGGACGTGGCGCCGGACGGCCTTGAGCACCGCGTGCGTCTCGGGCAGGTTCTCGCACCGCGTGCCTTCGCGCTCGATCAGGTACGGCACCGCATCCAGCCGGAAGCCGTCGACGCCCAGATCCAGCCAGAAGTCGATGACCCGGAGCACCTCCTGGAGCACGGTCGGGTTGTCGTAGTTGAGGTCCGGCTGATGGTGGAAGAACCGGTGCCAGAAGTACGCCTGCGCCACCGGATCCCACGTCCAGTTCGATCGCTCGCTGTCGGTGAAGATGATGCGCGCGTCGCGGTACCGATCCTCGGCGTCGCTCCACACGTAGTAGTCGCGCTCGACCGAGCCGGCCGGCGCCCGCCGCGCCCGCTGGAACCAGGGATGCTGGTCGGAGGTGTGGTTGAGCACCAGCTCGATGACCACCTGCAGGCGTCGCTCGTGCGCCGCGTCGAGGAATCGCCTGAAATCGTCGAGCGTCCCGTAGCTCGGATGAACGTTGCAGTAGTCCGAGATGTCGTACCCGTCGTCTCGGAGCGGGGAGGGAAAGAACGGCAGCAGCCACAGGCACGTGACGCCCAGCGCCTCGATGTAGTCGAGCTTCTCGAGCAGGCCGGGGAAGTCGCCGATCCCGTCGCCGTTGGCGTCGTAGAAGGACTTCACCGGCAGCTCGTAGATGACCGCCCGTTTGTACCACAGCGGGTCTCCCGCGCTGCCCGGTCGTGGCATGGGGCTAACGTCGCCTCGCCATCACCGCCGAGGGGCGGCGGAACGCGATCCGCAGGGGATCCTCCGACTCGATGCTGGGACGCACGTCCACGGGCCCGACGCGTGACTCCTGAAAGGCCGTATCCTCGGTGGTCAGCACCACGCGCCAGCGGCCGCCGTACGAACTCGAGCGCTGGCGGCCCGCGTCGTAGACGCCCGATCCCCGCAGCCACACGGCCAGCACCAGGGCATCGCCATCGCTGCCCCGCACGGCCGCGAGTCCTGCATCGTCGATCGCGGCCACATCGAACGGCGTACCGGCACGCAGCGACGGCTCGTCGCGGCGGAGCCGCAGCAGCGCGCGGTACAGCGCGAGCACGCCTGCGTGCGGCGCGTGCGTCCGCTCGTTCCACCGCAGGCGGCTGGCCTCGAACGTCGACGCCGCCTGCGGATCGGGAATCAGCGCGCGCGTCGTGGGATCGGCAAACGCCTCGAAGCGCGAGAACTCCTCTCGCCGCCCCTGCGTCACCAGCCGTCCCAGTTCGGCGTGATGGTCCGTGAAGTAGAGAAACGGCGTGCTCGCGGCCCACTCCTGTCCCATGAACAGGAGCGGTGTCTCCGGCGCGAAGAGGAGCAGCGCGCTGAGCGCCCGGAACAGCGCGGGCTCGATCTGGTGGTTCAGGCGGCGGCCGAACGGGCGGTTGCCGATCTGATCGTGGTTCTGGAGGCAGATCACCATCCGCTCGAGCGGCACGCCCTCCGGATCGGTGCCCCGCGGGCCGCCCGCGTACGACGCGTGCTGGCCGCAATAGAACCACCCGCGACGGAGCGTCGTCGCCAGGTCGGCCATCGTGCCGGAAAAGTCGCGGTAGTAGCCGTCGCGATCGCCGGCCGACAGCACGCGCGCCTGGTGGTGGAAGTCGTCGGCCCACACGGCATCGAGCCCCCAGCCGTCGTCCTCGGCCGGCCGGACGATCGCCGCCAGGTTCCGCTCGTCCTCGGCGATGAGCAGCGTGGCGCGGCCGGCGACCGACGCGCGCACGCGTGCGGCGAGCTCGGCGACGAAGTGCGGCCGCCCCTCGTCTATCAGCCAGTGGGTGGCGTCGAGTCGAAGTCCGTCGACGTGGTACTCGTGCAGCCAGTGCAAGGCGTTCTCGACGAAGAAGTCGCGGACCCGCTGGGCGCGCTCGCCGTCCAGATTCACGGCCGGTCCCCAGGGGCTGTGGTGGCGGGTGGAGAGGTAGAACGGGCTGAACTGCGGGCTGTACGCGCCGTCGGGACCGAAGTGGTTGTACACCACGTCGACCAGCACGCCCAGGCCGAGATGGTGGGCCTCGTCCACCAGCCGCCGCAGGTCGTCGGGGGTCCCGTACGCGCGTGACGGGGCAAAGAGGCTCACGCCGTCGTACCCCCAGTTGCGCGACCCCGGAAAGTCCGCGAGGGGCATCAGCTCGATGGACGTGACGCCCAGGTCGACGAGGTGCGGCAGGCGCTCGAGGGCGCCAGCGTAGGTGCCCGACGGCGTGAACGTGCCGACGTGGAGCTCGTACAACACGGCCCGTTCGAGCGGCACGCCTCGCCAGCCGTGATCCGACCAGGCGAACGTTCCTGGATCGACCACTGCGGACGGTCCGTGCACGCCGAGCGGCTGAAAGCGTGAGGCCGGATCGGGGTACGGCCCTTCCCCGTCGAGCACGTATGCGTAGAGATCGCCCGGCCGTACGCGTCCGAAGAGACCCGTGAAGAGGCCGTCGTCTTCGGGCGCGAGCGGGTGGCGCCGCGGCGCGGAGCCCTGCGGATCGACAATCAGCTCGACCTGCGCTCGGGCAGGCGCCCATACGCGAAAGCGGACCCCGTTGGCCTCCGGAACGGCACCAAGAGTGGGCTGCCACGTCACCAATGGCTGAGGTGCACCCTGCGGAGTGCGGATCTCGACCACACGCTCTCTCACGTCATCAACACTTTTCTTAAGCGGCATAGTACTCCGGCACAATGGCGGCACGCGCGGGCACGCCGATGCGGAGCTTGCGCCTGGAGGAGACATCCTATGAACGCTGCCACGCTCGACGGTCGCGAGATCGACATCACCCCCGCCATGCTGGCCGATTTGAAGATGCGCATCCGAGGGCCGGTCCTCGCGCCGGTTGATGCGGGGTACGAAGATTCCCGAACAGTCTGGAACGCCATGATCGACCGGCGGCCGGCGCTGGTCGTGCGCGGTCTCGGCACGTCGGATGCGATCGCGTGCGTCCGGTTCGCGCGGGAGCACGGGCTCCTGCTCTGCATCAAGGGCGGCGGCCACAACATCGCCGGGCTTGCCACCGCCGACGGCGCGCTGATGCTCGACTTGTCGCTGATGCGCGGCGTCTGGGTGGACCCTCGGGCGCGGATCGCCCGCGCGCAGGGAGGGTGTCTCCTCGGCGACGTCGATCGCGAAACACAGGTGCATGGGCTGGCATCCACGCTCGGGTTCGTCTCGCTCACCGGGATTGCGGGACTCACCCTGGGCGGCGGGTTCGGCTACCTGACGCGGCGCTGGGGCTGGACCTCCGATACCCTCGTCTCGGCGGAGGTCGTCACGGCCGAGGGGCGCCTGGTCCGGGCCAGCGACGACGAGCACCCGGATCTGTTCTGGGGCCTCCGCGGCGGCGGCGGCAACTTCGGCATCGTCACCGGCTTCGACTACGCGCTCCAGGCCGTCGGCCCGCACGTCGTCGGCGGCATCGTGGCCTGGCCCGCCAGCCAGGCGGCCGCGGTGCTCGCGCTGTATCGCGAGCTCGTCGAGCACGCGCCGCGCGAGCTCACGCTCATCGCCCTCATGCGGCCCGCGCCGCCGGCACCCTGGCTGCCGAAGGATGTCCACGGGACGCCGATCGTGGGCATTCTCGCCTGCTACAGCGGAGATCCCGAGCAAGGCGAGAAGATCGTCGCCCCCATCAAGTCGTTCGGATCGCCCGTTGGCGACGTGCTCGTCCGCCGGCCGTACGTGCAGATGCAGTCGCTGCTCGACGCCACGCAGCCCAAGGGCCGACGGTATTACTGGAAGAGCGAGTACCTGCCGCGCATCGAGGCGGCGCTCTGCGAGAAGGCCATCGAGCACGCGGCGAAGATTCGTTCGCCCCACTCGGCGGTGATCTTCTTCCAGATCGGCGGGGCGCTGAACGAGCTGCCCCACGACCACTCCCCCGTGGGGAACCGCGACGCGCGCTGCGTGCTCAACCTCGCGGGCTCGTGGGAGCGGCCGGAAGACGATGCGGCGAACGTCGAGTGGGCGCGCACGGCGTGGCGCGAGATGAAGGCGTTCTCGACCGGCGGAACCTACGTCAACTTCCTGACCGAAGACGAAGGACCGGAGCGCATCGCCGCCGCGCTCGGCGGGAGCCTGCAGCGGCTCGCCGAGGTGAAGGCCCGGTGGGATCCCGACAACGTCTTTCGCACGAACCGCAATATCAAGCCGGTGGCAGCCGTGTGAGGGTGCTGGTCTGCGGTGCAGGGACCTACGTCTCTGGGCGTGCGACCGCTGCCTCGATCCGCTGCAGGTAGACCGGGATGTCGGCAAGCGCCGCCACCAGCGAGTCGAAGACCTTCCGTGGGTCGATGTCGTTGTACTCGTGGATC
>JACQTK010000283.1 GCA_016210845.1 Acidobacteriota bacterium
CTCATCGTGCGCCACGTGCCCAACGTGCGCAAGGCCGTGAGGTGGAACTCGCCCTTCTATGGCATCGAGGGCCAAGGGCTGGTTCCTGGGGTTCCACGTCTTCACCCACTACGTCAAGGTGACCTTCTTCCGAGGCACGTCGCTGCGGCCCGTTCCACCCGGAGGCACGGGCAAGGACGCACGCTGGATCGACATCCACGAAGACGATCTCGACGAGGCGCGGATGGCGACGTGGGTGAAGCAGGCGGCGGCAATACCGGGCTGGGGCAAGGCCTGACAGCCGCCCAGATCACCATCCAAGGGGCGCCGCCCCTTGACATCCCGGCAGAGCCCTTTGGCTGGTTGCCAGTATTTCTTGCCGCACTTTGCGCGACTTCGTTCAGGTGCTTCCCGCACTTGATCCGACGGCAGGTCAACGCTAGACTCCGGCCACAACTGATGAGCTATCCGTCGGCGTAGCCCGCACGCCGGTAGCTAGGAGGACTTCATGGGACTGCTGCGCCTGTGGGGTGGTGTCTTCGCGATATTTCTACTTCTTTTGTGCTCCGGCATCCCATCTGCGCAGCAACCGCCCTCATTTGCCCGCCTGTCTGGGCGGCCGGCGCCGATTTCCCTCGAGCCGGCGGTCATTCGGCAGGGCTACATCGACGTACCGGCGCCGGAAATCTTGAAGGATTCGGCGCGGTCTGGCGTGCTCCAGCTCGACCTCTTCGCGGACGTATCCTTCCGCGCCGTGCGGCAGCGTGTCGAGCCGACGCTCTACGGCACGTCCTGGATCGGCCGGCTCGACGGCTATCCAACGAGCGACGCCGTCTTCGTGCTGGTCGATAACGTCGTGATGGGCCACATCTACGCTCCGTTCGGATTCTTCCGCATCCAGCGCGGCTCGGACGAAGCGTATCTGGTGCAGCAGCTCGATCAGAGCGCCGGCGGACCGGAATCGCGGGACGATGTGGTGGTTGTTCCGGACGACGGGCCGCAGGGATCGTCTCGGCCAGACGTGACGATAAGGGCCGACACGGGCAGTCAGATCGACGTGATGGTCGTATACACGCGCGCGGCTCTTGACGGGCTTGGCGGCTTGTCCCAGGTACGCGCGGCGATCGACCTGGTCGTTGCAGAAACGAACCAGGCGTTTCGCAATACAGGCGTCAACACCGCGCTGCGGCTTGTACACTCTCGCGAGGTCGGCTACAGCGAGGCAGGTATCGAAGTCGACCTCTCGCGTCTGCGTACGCCCGATGACGGACACCTTGATGACGTGCCGCAGCTCCGCGATCAATACAAGGCCGACCTTGTGGCTCTCATCACCAAGCCATCGAGGGAGTATTGCGGCTTTGCGTACGTACCGCGATCTTCGGGAAGTCCGAGTTACGGATACTCGATCACGACAACTCAGTGCGTGTCCAATGGACGCACGTTTGCCCACGAGCTGGGACACAACATGGGCGCGATGCATGACTGGTACGTGACAGCCAGTGCCGGCGCGTTCACGTACTCGCACGGCCATGTCAGTCTCGGCGGCCGCTTTCTCGACGTCATGTCGTATTACGATCTCTGCAGAGATAGACGGACGACGTGCTCTCAGCTCCTGCAGTACGCGAATCCGCGGCTGCGGCACGACGGACACGCTACCGGCGTAGCCATCGGAACCAGCACCAACTGCAGTACGGGAGTGGTCCCGTCGCTCGAGTGCGACGCCGACCTCGCCACCAGCCTGAACAACATGCTGCGCGTCGTAGCGAACTATAGAGAGACCACGACCGATCGGCTCAGATCGGGTGAGACGCTCCGCACCGATCAGTTCCTGATATCCGAAGAAACCGGCCGCTATCGACTGGTGTATCAAGGCGACGGCAATCTGGTTCTGTACGACGATCAGACCCGCGACGCCCCGTGGGCGTCCAACACGGGCGGCACGCGTCCCGGGAGTGTCACGATGCAGAACGATGGGAACCTGGTCATCTACGATGCAGCCGGGGCGCCCCTCTTCGCGTCGAATACCCCTGGAAACAGCGGTGCGTACCTGGTTCTCCAGAACGACGGCAACCTGGTGATCTATCGCACCGACGGGCGGCCCATCTGGGACCGCCTCGCAGGACGGCTCCGTTCGCAGTCGAACGTGTCGTCTCGACACTGAAAGGCTCACGCGCCGGTTCGATTGAATGGGTGGTGGGCCCCAGCGTTCAGCCCGCTAGTCTCGAGGGAACTCCGCTAGATCCAGCTCTTCCACGAACTGATCGCCTTCTGGACCCGTGCGAAGGCGCCACTGGCGCGCATCGTCGCGGACGGTCCCCGCTATCGCGCTCTCGCCGACGACGAGTATCGTCGACCCGGATGGCTGACCCGCAATATGGCCAATCCAGAGGATGCCCGAGCTCCCCTGATCGGATCGATCGAACTCCAGACCAAGATCCACGTCGGGGAACGGTGAAAAGCGAAGGACAGGCACTGGCGTGCCCGCTGTAATCAAGTCAGTGTGGACGTGAACCCGCCTGCGGCGAACGATCCCCCTTTCGTCCCCGGGTTCCGGATCGCCAAGCGGCTCGAGTAGTGCCGGCGCCTGTCTCCCGGGCTGCAATGCCAGCATGTCGGAGGGTTGCGTGGGCAGCAGGCTTTGAAACGAAGAATTCGGGCACGCCACGAGTCCGGCTACCATCGCCACGGCAGCTGAGAGCCACACGACGTTGACCCATCGTGGGTTGATGCGTGTCACGGGTCACCGCGAAGCAACCCGCATACCATCCCGGCTCGCGCGAGACTCAAGTTCCGGTGTCATTGATCCTTCGTCGCCTTTCCGCATTCAGAGACTACTGTCGAGTTGGAGTGAGCGTCACAACCAGCCAAGGGCTCGCCCCTGATATCCCCTTGCTCATGGAATCGAGCCCTTGGCTGGTTGCCAGTATCTGCTTGGCGCGCTCCGCGCGCCTAGGACCGCTATGCGGACTGGCAACGGGTACAAGATTCTCGTTCGGGGCCGCATAGCGGTCCAACGCCGGCTGACGTGCGACGGTACACAGCGCGATGCCGGCATCAGCGCGGACGAACCGCGTCCTAATCCGCCAGCTCGGCGAGCGCCGCGGTCAGCAGCACGATCTGCTTCGCCCCGATCTGCGCCGACTCGATGTCGCTCCACTCCTGCAGCGTGTGCTGATCGCCGCCCCGCGACCGGCCCACGGCAATCGACGGAATCCCCTGGACGACGCCCGCGTTGGAATCGGTCGAGCCCGTGGCGATCGCTTCGCGGCCAGGCGGCAACGTCACGCCGAGATGGCGCAGGACGTCGACCGCCGTCTGCACGAGCGGGTGCCGCCGCCGATCGGCCAGATCCTCCGGGCGGCCGCCCGCCTCGGACCGCTGGATCCACTCGCGCTCGAAGTCCACCTGATGCGCCCTCGCGGCGGACTCGCACTTCTCGAGAATCGCCGCATCCAGCGAGGCGAGCAGCTGCGGATCCACCGTACGGAGATCGACGGAGAACGTGACCTCGGCTGGAATGGCATTCACGACGTCGCCCGCCGTCATCAACCCGCCGACGTTGTAGATGGCGGGCACGGGGGCGTCGGGCGCGGGCAGCGGCACCGTGTAGATGCCGGTGATGCACTGCGCAGCCGCGCGCGCAGGGTTCGGCCGCCCCCGCGAATTGTTCGTGTGGGCGCCCGCCGCGGTGAACGTCATGCGCGACCAGTAGATGCCCAGCGCCCCGTAGTTCACCGGGCCGAGGGCGGCATCGAGTGCGATCAGCATGTCGGCGACACCCTTGTTGCGCTCGAGCCAGTAGTACATCCCCTTCAGGCCGATCTCTTCCTGAGCCGTGCCGATGAAGATCACGTCGCCACGGGTGCGGATGCCCGCGGCATGCAGCGCCCGCGCCGCCTGCAGCATGTTGGTGACCGAGGCGGTGTTGTCGAAGACGCCAGGCGCGTGCAGCGTTCCGTCCGGCTGCCGCCGTACGGTGAGGTCCGTCCCGAGGGGAAACACCGTGTCCAGGTGCGCCGCATACACCAGCGTGGGCCCGCCGCCGGTGCCCGGCCGCCGCGCCACGAGATTGCCAATCCCGTCGACCTGCGGGACGAGCCCCAGCTTCTCGAGCTCTCCGCCCACGTAGGCGGCTCGCTGCGCCTCCTGTCCGGACGGCGACGGGATCTCGGTGATGCGAATCCACTCCGCCACGTGCCGGTCGAAGTTCCGGTCGATGTAGGCGAGGGCCTCCTGCACCTCGGCGCGCTCGGCCAGCGCCGCGGAGAATCTCGTCGGAAACGGCGTCTGGGCGATCCCCCCGATCGTGGCCGACAGCGCCACGACGGCGGCGACTATCACGCGATTCATCTGCACGCTCCAATGGAATGCTGCTCGACGTTCAGCCTGGTGCAGTTTACCTTCCGCCGGTTGTACGACGAAACTGCGTACCGCACGTCTGAGCACCCCTGCAAAAACGTCCAACTCGGGCCGGCTTCGTCGGGAAAATCGCCGGTTTCCGAGCGGCACGCCTCGTGCGATCTCTGACGATGTAGAATCGGGCCAACCGGCCCGATTCGGGAGGCGGCACGATGCCGGATCTCAACGAGCGGGTGACGCGGTTGGAAGAGCGCTCGGACGCTCATCTCCGCACGATGGACCATCTCCACAGCGACATGAGCGACCTGCGCCACAGCATGGACGGCCTGCGGGGGGAGATGGCCGCGTTGCGCAGCGACATGGTGGCCCTGGCCAAAGAGCTCCGGGGCGAGATGGCCACGCTGCGGAGCGACATGGCCGCGCTGGGTACGGATCTTCGGGGCGAGATGGCCGCCTTACGCGCCGATTTCGACCGGCGCTTCACGTGGGTGGTGGGCCTCCAGGTGGTGACCCTCGGCGCGGTCGTGGCTGCCCTCGTGGGCGCGTACTATCGGTGATTTCAGGCGGACCTCCAAAAGGTCCGCTTCTACGTGCGACAGGGAATCTCTCCTCTCCGGCGCGTCAGTGCCGGAAGTGCCGCCGGCTGGTGAACACCATGGCCAGGCCGTGCTCGTCGGCGGCCGCTATCACTTCCTGGTCCCGCACCGAGCCGCCAGGCTGGACGACCGCCGTGGCACCCGCGGCCGCTACGGCATCGAGGCCGTCGCGGAAGGGGAAGAACGCGTCGGAGGCGGCCACCGATCCCTTCAGGGCATCGGGACCGGCGCTCTCGGCCTTCATGCGCGCCACCTTCACGGCGTCGACGCGGCTCATCTGGCCCGCGCCGATCGCCAGCGTTCGGTCCGCGGCGGTGAAGATGACGGTGTTCGACTTGACGTGCGCGCACAGGCGCCACGCGAACCGCAGCGCCTGCCACTCTTCGGGCGTCGGCTGCCGCTGGGTGACGACCTTCAGGCCGTCGGCGCCGGGCCACGGCGCGTGCGCCTCGCGCACGACGTCGCGCGCCTGCACGAGCACGCCGCCCACGATCGACCGCAGCTCGAGATCCTCCTGAGCCTGGGCCTCCCCGTTGGCGACGACACGCGCGGGGACGACGACCCGCATGTTCGCCTTCTTCGCCAGAATCTCCAGCGCGGCCGGCTCCACGGACGGCGCCGCCACCGCCTCGATGAACGTCGACGTGATGGCCGCCGCGGTGGCCGCGTCGATCGGGCGATTCAATCCGACGATACCCCCGAAGGCGGCCAGGGGATCCGCGTCGCGCGCCCGCACGTACGCCTCCGCCGCGGCCGCCGCCGTCGCGGCACCGCACGGGTTCGTGTGCTTGATCACGACCGCGGCCGGCTCGGTGAACTCGATGACCATCCGTACGGCCGCGTCGAGGTCGAGCAGGTTCGTGTACGACAGCTCCTTGCCTTGAAGCGGCATGAATCCTGGCGCCATCCCGAATCCCTCATAGAGGGCGGCGCGCTGGTGCGGGTTCTCACCGTACCGAAGATCCCGCACCTTGTGCAGCGCCATCGACAGCAGCGGCGGCAGGCCCGTGCCGGCCTGGCGGTGAAATCCGTCCGGTCCTGCCGCGACCGTCGCCAATGTCGACGCGATCGCGGTGTCGTAGCTCCCCGTGTGCGCGAACGCCGTCCGCGCCAGCTCGAAGCGGAACTCGCGCGTCGGTCCCCCCGCGCGGTCGAGCTGCTCCAGCACGGCCGGATAGTCGGCCGGTGAGACGACCACCAGCACGTCCTGGAAGTTCTTGGCGGCGGCGCGCACCAGGCTGGGCCCGCCGATGTCGATCTCCTCGATCAGGGCGTCGAACGGGGTGTCGGGGTTGGCGGCGGCCTTCACGAACGGATAGAGGTTCACGACGACGAGGTCGATCATCGCGATGCCGTGCTCGGCGGCGGCGGCGAGGTCGTCTGGGCGGCCGCGGCGCGCCAGAATGCCGCCGTGCACCCGCGGGTGCAGCGTCTTGACGCGGCCATCCATCATTTCGGGGAACCCCGTGACGTCGGAGATGCCGATCACGGGCAGACGCGCCTCTTGGAGGGCGCGCGCGGTGCCGCCGGTGGATACCAGCTCAAAGCCGCGGGCGGCCAGGCCGCGGCCCAGCTCGACGAGGCCGGACTTGTCGGAGACGCTCAGCAGTGCTCTGCGCATAGGTTTAGTAGGGGCGGTTCGCCACCGCCGGAACTCGTTGACACACGGCACCTTGACCGCGGCGGCGCTTGACACCCGCGGGGCGCCCGCTTAGGATAACGCTGCGTTGAGGGGCGTTCCCGAAGCGTAGCAGTCGAGGCCGCGCAAGCACTTGCGGTCTTTTTTTGTGCCCCAAAGCTCATCTGCAGTCTTCGGCGGCACACGATCCAGCGGTGCCGCCGCCTCGCGACGGTACGCTCAGCAAGCAGGAAGAAGAACGATGCGTATTACAGGCAAGGTCAAGTGGTTCAACAACGCCAAGGGCTACGGGTTCATCGAGCGGGAGGGGGGCAGCGACGTGTTCGTCCACTATTCCGCCATCAGCGGCAACGGCTTCCGGTCTCTCGAAGAGGGCCAGGCGGTCGAGTTCGAAATCGTCGACGGTCCGAAGGGCCCGCAGGCCGGGAACGTGACCAAAGCCTAGAAGCCACCACATGACCTGGGCACCCCACCGCGCCATGCGCGGTGGGACCCGCGCTCCAACCAGCTTTCACTTTTCACTTGGCCTTCATGCCTCGCATCGCGCGCGCCGTGAAGGCCACCTTGCCGTCTTTCATCGCCACCCGAAAGGCGACCTCCTGGCTGCCCTTCTCCTTGAAGGTGCTCACCTGCGTCCGGATCAACTCCGCGAACTTGTGAAACGGGATCGCGTCCTGGCCGGTCTCGCGCCGGGCCTCGGCCAGACTGTCGTACAAATCGTGCAGCTTCTCCATCTCGCGCAGCGGATCGGTGAACGTCGTGACATGGAGGATCCGATCGGGCGGGCGCTGCGGCCGTTCCGCGGCAGGCCGCGGCTGCGCGAAGGGTCCGGGCCTGCCCTCCTCGCGGGCGCGGAGCCCGCGGTCCCAGAGGTCGATGAACGTCGCGTAGCGGGCCTGGATCGTCGAGAAGCGAAATCGATCGCCGTAGTTGCCCAGGTGCATCCGGTCGAGGCGCTTGACCATCGCCTCGACGCGGCCGCGCGTTTCCCACGGTGGGCGCGGCAGCCGGCCGGCGAAGAACATGTTGTACTCCGCCTCGAGCCGCTTGAGCTCTGCTTCGAGCACCATCAGCTCGCGATCGACGTCGACGGAGGACTCGGCCACCGCGGATCATTCTGACACAGGGCTCCGACGCGGCGGCGGACGCCGCCGCTCTACACACGATCATGCGCGTCGCCTGTAGAGCGCAGGCTTCACCCCTCGACGCCGCTCGGGGTGCCCTGAGCGATAGTCGAAGGGCAGCCTGCGCGATCGGACGACAGAAGTGCAATCCGATCAAAAAATCGTCGCGATCGACGCCGAGGCAAGGTCGAGGACCTGCGTCGGCATGACGCCCAGGTAGACGATCACGAAGATGGCGAAGGCGAGGGCCGCCATGCTCACGCCAGTCACGCGCGGTGGCATGGCTGCGGCCACCTCGCGCTCGGCCATGTACATCATGACGACGACGCGGAGGTAGAAGAACACCGAGACGACGCTCGTGAGCACACCGATGATGGCGAGGCCGTAGTAGCCCGCGCTCACGGCGGCGCTGAAGATGTACCACTTCCCGATGAAGCCGACGGTCGGCGGCAGGCCGCCGAGCGAGAGCAGGCACACCGTCATCAGCGCCGCCAGGGCCGGACGCGTGTGCCAGAGGCCCGCGTAGTCGCGCAGCTCGTCGTTGCCCCGGTCGCGCGACCCGAGCAGCGCGATCACGCCGAAGGCGGCCAGGTTCGTCACGGCGTAGGCGAGCAGGTAGAACAGGATGGCGGCCTTGCCGACCTCGTTCGCGGCCACCAGGCCCACCAGCAGGTAGCCGCCGTGCGCGATGCTCGAGTACGCCAGCATCCGCTTCAGATTGCTCTGCGCCACCCCCACCACCGTGCCCAGGATCATCGTCAGAGCCGCGATGATCCAGACGATCGGCGCCCAGTCGGCGCTGAACGGCTCGAAGGCCGAGAGGAACACGCGCGCGAACGCGGCGAAGGCCGCGGCCTTCACGCCGGTGGACATGAAGCCCGTCACGATGGCGGGCGCGCCCTCGTAGGCGTCGGGCGTCCACATGTGGAAGGGCACGGCGGAGATCTTGAACGCGAAGCCGACGAGCAGCAGCGCGAGCGCCATGAGGATCAGCGGGCTGTCGCTCATCGACTGCGCCGCCAGGTACGCGCCCACCCGATCGAGCCGCGTGCTGCCCGCCACGCCGTACGTGAACGCAATGCCGTACAGGAAGAAGGCGCTCGAAAAGGCGCCCAGGAGAAAGTACTTGAACGCCGCCTCGGTGGCCCGTTGATCGTCGCGCCGTATGCCCGTGAGCACGTACACGGCGACCGACAGAATCTCGAGCGCCAGAAAGATCACGAGCAGATCGTTCGCCGTGGCCATCATGATCATGCCCGCGATCGCGAACAGGACCAGCGCGTAGTACTCGCCCGCGGGCAGCGCGTCCCGCCGCACGACCTGCGACGAGAACATGATGGTGAGCACGCCGACGACGACCAGCACCAGCGTGACGAAGAGCCCGAAGTTGTCGGCGAGGATGACGCCGAAGCTGGCGGCGTTGCGGTTCCACAGCAGGACCGACGACACGCCCGCGCCAGCCAGGCCCACGATCCCGAGGCCGCCAATCGGCATGCGCTCGCCGCGGGCGCGGAACGCCTCGGCGCCCATCGCCGCGAGGGCGGCCAGAATCACGCAGAGCAGCGGGACGACGGCGTCGAAGGTGGAGTCGAACATCTCAATTCCCAATCCCGATGAGCCAGCCAAGGGGCACCGCCCCTTGATATCCGCCGGAGCCCTTGGCTGGCAGCCAGCGCTTCTGGCCGCGCTCCGCGCGGCTAGGACCGCTATGCGGTCGGGACAACGAGTACAGAATTCGCGTTACGGGCCGCATAGCGGTCCAATTCCCAGGCGTCGGGGTTCGTGGAGCCGGGGGGTGGGGGTTGTCCATGGCCCTCAGCGTCTGCGTCGCCTGCATCTGCTGGACGAGCGCCTCGACGGAGGCTTCCATCGGCCTCAGGAAGAGGGTCGGGAAGACCCCCATGACGACGGCCATCGCGCAGATGGGCAGCACGCTGGCCCATTCTCGCGGATGCAGATCGGGCAGCGTGGCGTTCTCCCCGTGGCGGACCTCGCCGTAGTACACGCGCTGAACCATCCACAGCATGTACACCGCCGACAGGATCACGCCGAGTCCCGCGGCCACCACGAAGCGCGGGTCCCAGCGGAAGGCGCCGAGCATGATGAGGAACTCGCCGGGGAAGCCGTTCAGCATCGGCAGGCCGATCGAGGCCAGGGTGATGATCAGGAACGCCGCCGAGAGCCGGGGCACCACGGCCTTCAGCCCCCCGTACTCGCCAATCAGCCGCGTGTGCCGCCGGTCCGAGAGCATCCCGACCATCAGGAACAGTCCCCCCGTGCTCACGCCGTGCGCCAGCATGAGATAGATGGCACCCTGCACCCCCTGGGCGTTCATGGCGCAGATGCCCAGGACGACGAAGCCGAGATGGCTCACCGAGGAGTAGGCCACCAGCTTCTTCATGTCGGGCTGCACCATGGCCACCAGTGCGCCGTAGATGATGCCGACGACCGCCAGCAGCGCCAGCCACGGCGCGAACGAGGCCGCCGCCTCGGGGAACAGCGGGAACGAGAACCGCAGCAGGCCGTACGTGCCCATCTTCAGCAGCACGCCGGCCAGGATCACGGAGCCCGCGGTCGGCGCTTCCACGTGCGCGTCGGGCAGCCACGTGTGGAAGGGGAACAGCGGCACCTTGATCGCGAACGCCACGGTGAACGCCAGGAAGAACCACATCTCCGTCTGCGGCGCGATGTCGAGGGTGGAGAGCGCGAGCAGGTCGAAGCTGTAGCGCCCCGTGGCCGCGCTGTGGAGGTACGCGAGCCCGAGAATCGCGACCAGCATCAGCACGCTCCCCGCCATCGTGTAGAGCATGAACTTGATCGCGGCGTAGATGCGCCGGTCGTAGCCCCAGATGCCGATGAGGAAGTACATCGGGACGAGCATCGCGTCCCAGAACACGTAGAAGAGGAAGAGGTCGAGCGCGACGAACACGCCGATCATCGCCGCCTCGAGCGCGAGCATGAAGATCGAGAACTCCTTGACCTTGCGCTCGATCGATCCCCACGACGACAGCAGCGCGATCGGCGTCAGGAAGGCCGTGAGCACCACCAGCAGCAGGCTGATGCCGTCCACGCCGAGGGAGTAGTCGATGCCGAACGCGGGAATCCAGGGCACGCGCTCGACGAACTGGAACTCGGCCACCGCCGGGTCGAAGCCCGCCCACACCGCCGCCGTCACAGCCAGCGTCGCGAGCGAGACCGCGAGCGTGAGCCAGCGGATGGCCCCGTTCCGCCGGCCGTCGGCGTTGCCCACCAGCAGCAGGCCAATCGCGCCGGCCAGCGGCAGCAGCCAGGAAAGCGTCAGCAGCGGCACGTCATCTCCACAGGTAATAGCCGAGGATCACGACGACCCCGATGAAGAGCGACCCCGCATACGCGCGGACCGATCCGGTCTGCAGCCGCCGCAGCAGGGTGGCGCTCGCGTCGACGATCGCGCCTGTTCCGTTGACCGCGCCGTCCACGACCTTGACGTCGAACCCGCGCCAGAGCCCCTCCTGGGAGAGCGCCTGGATCGGGCGCACGACCGCCGCGTCGTAGATCTCGTCGACGTAGTACTTGTTCAGGAGCAGTCGGTAGAGGGTCGGGTAGCGGAGGGCGATCGCGGCTGCCAGCGCTCGGCGCGTGAGCCAGACGAACGCGGCGAGCGCGATGCCCGCCAAGGCGATCAGGCTCGAGACGCCCATGAGCGTCAGCTCCAGCGCGGTCTCCTCGGCGGCCGCCTCGCCCGCGATCTCGCCCCCGACGGGCACGAACGACGGTGCGAGCCACGTGGCGAGCGCGTTGTGGCCGCCGAGCGCGTGCGGGATGCCGACGTAGCCCGCCAGCACCGAGCCGACCGCCAAGACGATCAGCACCAGGGCCATGGCAGGTGGCGCATCATGGAGATGCGGCGCAGCACCGAGTCCGTGCGAGGTTGCACCGACATCGTTCGGGGTTGCACCGACTCGAGGCGAGGTCGCACCGACGTCATGCGAGGTCACACCGACTGCGTGCGGCCCGTCCCCGTGAAAGGTCAAGAACACGAGGCGGAACATGTAGACGGCCGTGAGCAGCGAGGCGACGGCCGCGATCAGCCAGAGCAGCGTGTGGCCGCCGTGGAACGTCTCGTACAGGATCTCGTCCTTGCTGAAGAAGCCCGACAGGAACGGGACGCCCGCAATTGCCAGCGAGCCGATCAGGAACGTCCAGTAGGTGATCGGCAGGTATCGCCGCAATCCGCCCATCTGGCGGATGTCCTGCTCCCCGTGCAGCGCGTGAATCACCGCCCCCGAGCCGAGGAAGAGCAGCGCCTTGAAGAAGGCGTGCGTGTACAGGTGAAAGATGCCCGCGCCGAACGCCCCGACGCCCATCGCCAGGAACATCAGGCCGAGCTGCGACACGGTCGAATACGCGAGCACGCGCTTGATGTCGTTCTGCACGAGCCCGATCGTGCCGGCCATCACGGCGGTCAGCGCCCCAACCACCGCCACGATCATCATCGTCTCGGGGGCGTGGCTGAAGAGCACCGCGTTGCGGCCAATCATGTACACCCCGGCCGTCACCATCGTCGCCGCGTGGATGAGCGCGGAGACGGGCGTGGGACCCTCCATGGCGTCGGGCAGCCAGGTGTAGAGCGGAATCTGCGCGGACTTGCCCGTGGCCCCGATGAAGAGGAGCAGCGACGCGATCGAGAGCGCCCCGAACACGCCCTCCTCGGGCGGCATCGCCGCGACCGTCGAGGCGAGCTGCCGAAAGTCGAGCGTGCCGAAGCGGGCGAACAGGAACAGCATGCCCAGGATGAAGGCGTAGTCGCCGATGCGGTTGACGACGAACGCCTTCTTGCCCGCGTCGGCGGCCGATCGCTTCCGGAACCAGAAGCCGATGAGCAGGTACGAGCACAACCCCACGCCCTCCCAGCCGACGAAGAGCACCAGGAAGTTGGCGCCGAGCACCAGCACCAGCATGAACGCGGCGAACAGGTTGAGGTACGAGAAATAGCGCGCGTACTCGCCGACGCTCTCGTCGTGCATGTACGCCGTGGAGTAGATGTGAATCAGCGCGCCGATGCCCGTGACGACGAGGATCATCACGGCGGCGAGCGGATCGACGCGGAACGTCAGGTCGAGGACGAAGTCGCCCGACGCGATCCAGGTGTAGACCGTCTGCTCGATCGCGCGCTGGTCCGCGGGCATCGCGGCGAGCTCGAGGACGATCATCACGGACACGACGAAGGAGGCCACCATGACGGCCGAGGCCACGCTGCCCGAGACGGTCTTCGGCAGGCGGCGCCCGAGGGCCGCGTTGATGACGAAGCCGAGCAGCGGAAACAGCGGAACGAGCGCGAGCATCACCATTTCAACGCCGTGAAGGCCTCGGGGTTCAGCGACTCGCGGTGGCGGAAGAGGGCGATGACGATGGCCAGCCCGACGGCCGCCTCGGCCGCCGCGACCGTCATCACGAAGAACACGATGATCTGGCCGTCGACGCTGCCGAGGTACCGGCCGAAGGCCACGAACGTCAGGTTGACGGCGTTCAGCATGATCTCCACCGACAGCAGGATCGTGATCAGGTTCCGCCGCAGGAACACGCCCGCGGTGCCGATGGCGAAGAGGATCGCCGACACGATCAGGTAGTCGCTCAGCGGAATCACCGTTCCTCCCCTTCCGCCTCGCCCGCGTCCTCCCTGCGCGCCAGCACGACGGCGCCGACCATCGCCACCAGGATCAGGATGGAGGTGGCCTCGAAGGCGAACATGTAGTCGGTGAAGAGCACCCGCCCGACCTCCCGCACCGAGCTCACCGCGGCCGCGTCGCTGCGGCTGCCGACGGGCGCGCCGATCTCCGCGGCCCGGATGAGCGCCCAGGCGAGCTGCACGACGAGCAGCAGCCCCAGCATGGCCCCGAAGCGCGCGATGCCCGGCTGGCGGAGCGGATGCAGGCGATCCCACTCGGCCGCATCCTCCTGCGGCGCGTTGAGCAGCATGACCACGAACAGGAAGAGCACCATGATGGCGCCCGCGTAGATGATGATCTGCGCCACGGCGACGAACGGCGCCTCGAGCTGGATGTAGAGGCCCGCGAGCGCCCCGAACGAGGCGATCAGCAGCATCACGCTGTACATCGGGTTGCGCTGCCCGATGACGAGCGCCGACGCGCCGATGGCGAGCCCCGCGAGCAGGTAGAAGACCAGCGTTTCAGGCATTGAGGGCCAGCACCAGCGCGGCGGTGACGATCAGGTTGACGACCGACGCGGGGAAGAGCCACTTCCACCCGAACCGCATCAACTGGTCGTAGCGATAGCGCGGGACGGTCCAGCGCACCCAGATGTAGGCGAACAGGATCGCGCCGACCTTCACCAGGAACCAGATCCACCCGTACTCGGGCGGGAGGAACGGCCCGTGCCACCCGCCAAGGTAGAGATCGGTGGCCACCGCGGCCATCGTCGTCATGTTGATGTATTCCGCCTGCGGGAACAGCGCAAACCGCACCGAGCTGTACTCGGTGTTGTAGCCGGCCACCAGCTCCTGTTCGGCTTCGGGAAAGTCGAAGGGCGCACGGTTGGTCTCGGCGACGCCCGCGATCATGTAGATGATGAAGCCGAGCGGCTGCAGGAAGACGTACCACCGCGGGATCACGCCGAACCAGTAGCCCGCCTGCGCGTCGACCGTCTCGCGCAGCGACAGCGATCCCGCGAGCAGGATGACGGCCGCGAGCGCCGTGGCGTACGACAGCTCGTAGCTGATCATCTGGGCCGACGAGCGGAGCCCGCCGAGCAGCGAGTACTTGCTGTTGGACGACCAGCCGGCGAGCACGATGCCGTAGACGCCCATCGAGGTGATCGCGAAGACGACCAGCACGCCGACGTTGATGTCGGCCACGCCGAGCTTGACCGGCTCGTCGAGCAGGCCGAACAGGGTGGTCTCGGCGCCCCAGGGCACGGCGGCGAACGCGGCGAAGGCCGCCGTCACCGAGAGGATCGGCGCCAGCGTGAAGAGCCACCGGTCCGCCCCCCGGGGCCGCAGCTCCTCCTTCATCAGCAGCTTGAGGATGTCCGCCAGCGGCTGCAGCAGCCCGTGCGGCCCGACGAGGTACGGCCCGTACCGCTGCTGCATGAACCCCATGACCTTCCGCTCGGCGTACACCAGCAGCGCCGAGGCGTTGATCAGCATGAAGAACGTCAGGCCGATGATGCCGAGCTGAATCAGAAACCTGAGATCCATCTGTCTCAGCCACGAAGGGCACGAAGACGGGTCAGCCACGGAGGACACGAAGAACACTGAGGCTTCTTGACCTTTGTGACCTCCGTGGCCTCTGTGGCCGATCGCCGTCGTGTGCTTCGTGGCTTCATAATCAGTGCGCGCCCGCCAAGGCGGGTTGACTCGAGCGCCACGGCGCAGGGAGCGTGCACCGCCCCTCCCGCACGTGCGCCTCGTACTCCTCCCGGAACAGCTTCAGCGTCGACAGCACCGGCGTGGCGGCCGCGTCGCCGAACGCGCAGAGCGTCTTGCCGACGATGTTGCTGGAGACGCCGAAGAGCAGGTCGAGATCCTTGGGCTGCCCCTCGCCGCGCTCGAGCCGCGCGAGCAGCTTGTACAGCCAGTCACACCCCTCGCGACACGGCGTGCACTTGCCGCACGACTCGTGACGGTTGAAGTGCAGCAGGTTCATCGCCAGCCAGACCATGCAGACGCTGTCGTTGAGCACGATGACGCCCGCCGATCCGAGCAGCGAGCCGGCCTTTTGGATAGAATCGAA
>JACQTK010000015.1 GCA_016210845.1 Acidobacteriota bacterium
AGATACGCCAGCACCAGCTTCGTGAAGAGCTTCGTCTCGACGAACGTCACCCTTCCCGATCATACGTCATTGACGGACTACGTCAAAGCCGGAAATCGATGAAGGTAGCGACGAAAATTGTTCAACTCAGCGGCGTCGGAATAGACAGCGCAGGTCGGTAACTTCTTGTCGCTCAAGGAGCTTGGCGTCTCACGCCGCAGATCGGCAACAACCAGGTGCTCATCGCGGGCAACCCAACCGTGGAAGTGATTGATGTTGAAGAAGTTTGGCGCGCCCTGCAGGACTCGAACTTGCGGCCTCCTGGTTCGTAGCTTAACGCGGGTATAGCATCTTGCTGGTTCTTCAGTGGTTTAGCCTGGGTAGGAACGTGCTGTTTCCTGGTGTTCGGGAGCAAATTGTTCACTGATTGTTCACTCGCGGATCGTCGCGTCGCAATAGTGCGACAATGGGCAGGAACACCAACGTGACGCCGCTGACCAGAATTACGCTCGACCCGGACGTGATGGGAGGCAAGCCGTGCATTCGCGGTCTGCGCATCACCGTGGGCTACGGATCTTCGTCTCAACCCGCGAGTCACACTGTGACGAATGCGGCGAAGACCTCGGTTCCAAGGCCTGGATTCTTCTGGCAGGCGACCGTGGCGCCCTCTGCCTGACGTGCGCGGATCTCGATCACCTCGTCTTTCTGCCGTCAGGGGACGCTGCACTCACGCGGCGTGCCGCCAAGCACTCCACGTTGGCCGCCGTGGTGCTGAAATGGAGTCGAGCGCGCACGCGGTACGAACGTCAGGGCCTACTGGTCGAAGAGCCGGCGCTCGAGCGGGCTGAGGCCGAGTGCCTGGACGATGCTGAAGCCCGGGCCAGGCGCCGAGAACGCGAGGCGGAACGCCGTGAGCACATCGACGCCGAGTTCGTGACGCGTTTCGCGGAACGGATCCGCGAGCTGTTCCCCCGTTGCCCGCAGGATCGTGCGGCGCAACTCGCGACGCACGCGTGTCAGAAATACAGCGGCCGCGTCGGACGGTCGGCCGCCGCCAAACGCCTGGATGAAGAGGCGGTGCGCCTCGCGGTCGCCGCGCACGTCCGCCACACGGAAACCGGCTACGACGAGCTCATGGCCCGCGGGATCGCACGGCCCGACGCGCGCAATCGTGTGAGGCCGGACGTCGACCGCGTTCTGAGGCAGTGGCGCGGCGCGTCCTCATGACGGCTGTCGTTCGAAAGCCGTCTTCCGGCGGATGATTGGGTCGTCGAATGCCACCCGAACAATGTAAGTCTCTGATTGCGCTTGGGTTGGCGGGTTCGACGGGACTCGTGCCGGCTAGCTGCCCCGAAGGGGCAGCTGCATGCCTGAGAACGGCGAGCCCGGCAAGCGCCGAGCGGAGCGACGTGCTTGGCGGGGTCGACGGGACTCGAACCCCTTTCGTGGTGATTTTCTAAGTTGGTGATGACGCGCGACTTCTGGGTGTAAGCCTCAGATCACCAGCGCGTTAGGGACTTCAGACCTCTCCACCCGCGTCCACTGGAATTCTCTCGATTCGACGTCCGTCGTGGAGACATGTTGGAGACGATCCGAGCGTCGGATCATGGTCTCGACGGGCTCAGTTCCCGTCGGGAGATCGCCGCACCCCCACACGCCCCGTCGGGTCACCGTCCCGTCGCTTCAGTGCGACAATGGAGCCCAGGAGCCTCGCCATGACGCCGCTGACGCGAATCACGTTTGACCCCGAGGTAATGGGCGGCAAGCCGTGCATTCGCGGCCTACGCGTCACCGTGGGGACGATTGTCGGCCTCGTGGCGGCCGGGCGGACCGCATCTGAGATTCTCGCCGCATATCCCTACCTCGAAGAGGAAGACATCCGCGAGGCGCTGTGCTACGCGGCCTGGCGCGTCGAAGAGACAGAAGTCCCGCTCAGCAAGTGATCAAGCTCGTCGTTGACGTCAGTCTGCCACCGGCGTGGGTTGACGTCTTCGCGAAGCACGGATGGCCGGCGGTGCATTGGTCCGCCGTCTGCGACCCGCGTGCCAAGGACCGTGAGGTCATGGCTTGGGCGCGCGAGCACCTGCACGTAGTGTTCACGCACGATCTCGACTTCGGAACGCTACTCGCGCTGACGCGGGCATCCGGACCCAGCGTCGTCCAGGTGCGCGCGCAGGATGTACTCCCGGATCACCTTGAGGGCGTGGTGGTCAGCGCAATTCAGCGCTACGAACCGCAGCTGCAGAAAGGCGCGCTCGTCACGGTAGATGAAGCCCGCGGCAAAGTGCGTATGCTACCTATCGGTTCCTGAACTGTTGTTCAGCCTCTCTCGCGGAATCCTCGAAGGCGTCCGTACGCGCATCGCTTCCGCAAAGGCGCGATCCTCGGCAGCTCTCGCGTCGATCTCGTCGCGGTGGTCAAAGTAGTAAGCGAGCGCCGCGTACACGTCAGCTAGAGCGAGGTCGTAGTCGGCGGCGATCTCCTTCGCGCTCTTGCCGAGCCGTTCATGCCAGATCGCGATGTCACGCACCGTGATGCGACGACCGCGGATACGAGGCTTCCCGCCGGCAGTGTCCGGCGTCAGCTCGATGTGGTCGTCCAGCGCCTTGCTCGACATAGGCTCATTCTACCCGCCATGAGGTCAGGCGGATCGCTGTGCGCCCGAGGATGCGACAATCGTGGCCGCGAGCGTTCTGATGGCGTCTCTGACAAGAATTACGGTCGATCCCGAGGTCATGGGCGGCAAGCCGTGCGTCCGCGGCCTGCGCGTCACGTCGGGACGATTGTCGGTCTTGTCGCTGCTGGACGCTCCGTTGCTGAGATCCTGGCGTTGTACCCTTACCTCGAAGCTCAGGATATCCGCGAAGCGCTCTCGTACGCCGCCTGGCGAGTCAAGGAAATCGATCTGCTGTGAAGGGCCGGCCGCCTGCGGCCGGCGATAAATGCCTGACGCCAGGCGCCACCGGGGCCGGGTCCAGGGGCGCCCCAGGCGCCGCGCGAAGCGCGCGAAGCCCTGGACGCGGACCCTCGCGCGTGGCTTCTTCCGCAGGTGCGGCAGTTCCTATACGGGCTGTCAAACCCGAAGGCGACATTGCCAACCGGGGGTGATTACGACCGACTCGTTCGGATCCTGAAGCCGCACTGACGCGTCCGTGTGAACACGGAGCGTAGAGCGCTTCACCATCCGGCGCGGATCAGGAAATACAGGACAGCACCGAGGGCCGTCCCGACACCGATCACCGAGGCCACGTTCGGCGTGAAGTACGGACACACCATGAAGAGAAGGCCGCCAACGAGCTGCGGCCATCGCGCCTGTTTCTTCCCGTAGACGAACAGCACGAATCCGACACCGCTCGGGATCAGCGACAGAAACAGCCACGTCATGTCGAGGTTCATCTCTCGGTCTGTCCCATTGGCAGCGCCACGCACCGATAACTTCTCAGCAAGACGCGCGCCCTGCCTTCGGTGCAACCGGAGACCGGGGCCCGCAGCGCGTGCTGCACCCGAATTCTTCCGCCGGCCATCAAAGTCACACCGCCAATTCGCCACATCACGGCGGAATTGCGCATCGCGACGCCAGTTGCGCGCTGAAGGCCCTCCTTTGACCTCATGAAAACCGTCTGGAATCGCGATCGCCTCTCGCCGCCGACGTGGCACGAGAGTTGGTCTCGATCTCACGAGGAGGCTTGGATGGCACGTGGAGCGTGGGTATTGATTGGCGGGCTGGTTCTGGTCACGGCAGCGGTGGTCATCGGGAGCGCGTCGAGAGATCAACGCCACGACGACGCTCAATCCCAGGTCGTGTACGCCCCAACGGCCACGATCAAGGACTTGATGGACGCCGTGGTGGACCCGTCGGCCGACGACGTGTGGAATGCGGTCTCGACGACCGTTGACAAAGGGGGCGTCAGCGAGAAGGTGCCCCGCACCGATCAGGAGTGGGGCGAGGTCCGGCCGTGAAGCGACGGTCGCGTGAAGACAGCGCCGTCGGTCCGCGTCAGGAAGCCTTCCTCTTCGAGCGACGTGAGCAGCTCTGCGCACAGGGCTGGATCGAGTTGCCACAGCCGAGAGGCCTGCGCGATCGTGAGGCGAAGTCCCGGCATTTCCCGGTATTCGCCTCGGATACGCGCGATCAACGCCTCGAAGGAAGACGCCACGGGCGCTCAGCAGGTCACCGGTTTCGACATCTTTGCGATCTCGGCACGCGCATGGCGTCTCGACACCCGCCGGTCCAACGAGCCGACGACATCCCGCACCCAGGCACCGCTCACGCCGAGATAGTTCGTGAGAAACGACGGCCGCATGTAGAAGCGCGAGTATGCCGCGCCAAGGAGGAAGCGCAGCTCGTCCGCAGTCAGGTTCGGGTGCGTGAACGTCGGCGTGAAGCCGTCGAACTTCTGCCAGTCGCGCTCGTAGACACGGGACTCCAGTTGCTTCCAGAGTGGGGTTCCCGGATACGGCGTGAGCAGCTTGAACTGCGCGAACGTGGAACCGAGCTCGATCGCGTAGTCGATGGTGGCGGCGATCGAGGACCAGTCATCCTGGACGAAGCCGAGGACGTACTGTGCCGCCGTGGCGATGCGGCGACGGCGGCAATGCCGGACGATCGCCGCTTGATGGGGCGGCGGGATCGGCCGCCTCGCCACTTTGCGCAGCGTGTCAGCGGACACCGACTCCACCCCGAAGCAGATGGTGCGCAGCCCGGCGGCGTAGAGGCGATCGATGAGCGGCTCGTCCAGTCGATCGAGCCGCGTCTCGCACTCGAACGTCAGTCGCAGACCGCGGCTCACAATCTGGTCGCTGAGGGCGAGGCAGCGGTCGCGATCTTGACTGAAGAGAGGATCCCTGAAGATGACGTGCGGGCGTTCATAGCGGTCGCAGAGCTGTTCGAGCTCGTCGACGATGCTCTGAATCGATCGGGTGCGATAGCTGGCGAGGATCCGTATCGGACAGTAGGTGCAGAACTCCGGGCAGCTCCGGCTCGCGAGAATCGGATACCCACCATGCAGCGGGCGCATGACCAATGGGAGACCCAGCCCAGGAAGACGGCCGGCCCGGGCCAGGAGATCCCAGCGTGGAAACGGCAGCGCGTCGAGATCCGCCACTTCGCGGCTGGCGCAGAGGCCGTCCAGGCGTTCGCCGCCGGCGAGCCGTGTGAATGCCTCTTCCGGCTCGCCGGTGATGATGAAATCGGCGTGATTCGTAAACAGGTGGGGCAACTTGGACGCGGCCAGGCCGACAAAGCCGGTGCGAACACCGCGCGCGCGCATGGCGTCCGCCCACGCCGTCTCGTGGCGATAATCGACCAACGACGACAGCACGACCGTCACGTCGCCGTCCACGCACTCGTCCCGCGTAACGACGACCTCATGCCCGAACTGCGCCGCGATGGCGGCCAACTGCCCCATCTGTGGACTCAGCGCGAGCAGGAAGCGACGTTTGACCTCATAACAGGCGGCCGTCACGCGTGTGAATGGCGTCAGCCTCGATCCGTACCCGCCGACGACCGTGTCTTTCGTGACAAATCCATCAGTGCCTTTCAAATCTGCCAGAACGACTCGCATTCAGATTCCTCTCGGTGTCCGCACGCGGACGAATGGCCGACGCCATCGCGTGCGTACGGATGGCGCCTCGCTGCACGAACAGTAACGAGTGGGCATCAGGCGAGTGAATATGCCGAGGGGTACATTCGGCTATGTCGTTCGATATACGGACGTACCCGCGGATCGAAAATCGGAGTCCTACAGTTTCGATTCTTCTCGACCGAATGACAGCCAGAGCAGGAGCAGCGCCATCACGAGCGCGATCAGCCGCGGGCTGCTTCGATCCAGCCAGGCGAGAGCGGACTCGAGGTCGCCGAGATGACTGCCGGACGCATGGCCGATGATCAACGCGGTTGGTACCCAGAGACACGCCCCGACGAGGTCGTATCGGAGGAACCGCCACACCGGCACCGCGCGCACACCGGCGGCGAGAAAGACCATCGCGCGCGTGCCGGGGACCAGGCGTGCGATGAACACAAGGTGATCGCCGACGCGATCGAACCATCCAGTGACCCGTTGCAGGCGTTCACGGGAGAGCAGCCGGCCCTCGGACCACCGCGTGGAGCGCCACGCCAGGTGCCTCCCCGCGGAATACAGCATGAGATCACTGGTGACCACGCCAAGGAGACTGACGGTCAACGCAGCTGGCCACGCGAAGACGTCGCTGAACACCAGGTAACCGGCCGTGAGCAACAACAGATCCTCGGGAATTGGGGATCCGACGCCGGTCAGGACCAGGAGCAACAGAAGCGCGGGATAGCCCCACAGGCCGAGAACAGCTGAGAGTGTTTCAGGATTCACGCTCGTCTCGCCCTGTGGCAAACAGGAGCGACAGCGGATCGACGCGTGCGCCGTTGAGGCGCACTCCCCAGTGGAGGTGTGGGCCTGTCGCGCGTCCGGTGGCACCGACGCGCCCAACCAACATCCCGCGCTCGACGATGTCATTCTGTCGCACTGTCACGACCGACAGATGCGCCAGCAACGAGAACAGCCCTAACCCGTGATCGATGATGACCGTGTTGCCAGTGAAGAACAACTCGCCCGCGAACACGATGCGTCCTGCCCCCGGCGCAACGACCGAGACGCCAGCCGCGCTGCTGAAGTCCACGCCGGCGTGTGGCGCTCGTGGCTGACCGTTGAAGACCGAGCGCGTGCCGAAATTACTCGTGGCGCGAGCCGCGACTGGCGTGACGAATGGACCATGCCACAGCCGAGGGGTGACGCTCTTGAAGAGCGCCTCGAGTGCGGTCGCTTCTTGCTCGATTCGCGGGAGGTCCGCGGGTAGCGGCTCGACGAAACCAGGAGACACCCGCAGTCGTCGAGTGGCAAACACCTTCGCGACGACGCGCAGGTCGAGGGTGTGAGAGGGTGCGTCGCGCCCCGGCTCGTATACCGCGAGCGGATAGGCCCCTGCCTGTGTCTCCAGATCGAGGCCGACCAAGCCCTGCCAGCGAGTGGCGCCAGCCTCCGACGCTGAAGATATGCCGAACAACGCGGTCTCACCAGCCGGTGTGCGAACCCGAAGGGGCGCCGATTCGCACCGACACGTCACGTCAACTCTGACGACCTCCCCTGGCTGCACCGCGCGCGCAGCCAGCGTCACCTGCGGGTCCTGAGCGCCGGGTCTGGCGCCAATGTCTGCCGCCGCGATGCCGAACACAGCCAGCACCCCGAGCAGCGACGCGGCGCTCCGTCTGCCCGTCACGGGAACGCGCCACCGTCCAGTCGTCCCGAACCCGCGCGACACATCAGCGGCTGGAGAACGTCTGGACCAGCGGATGCATCTCGGCGCGCCGGTTCAGCGCGCGCGTCGCCTCCGTGCCGTTATCGTGCTTCGGGCGCTCTTCGCCGAAGCTCACCGTCTGGAGCCGATCGGCGGTGATGCCGCGGCTGACGAGGTACTCACGGACCGTAGACGCGCGACGCTCGCCGAGCGCCAAGTTGTACTCGGCCGTGCCAATCTCGCACGTGTGGCCTTCGATCCGGAGCCGTAGCTGCGGATCCTCCTGCAGCGCCGACACGATGCGGTCGAGGATCGGCATCGCCTCCGGCCGGAGGGTGTCGCGATCGAAGTCGAAATGCACGTCGTCGAACGCGAGCACGCGCGGCTCGGACGCCGGTGGCGCGGGCGTGACGGCCGTGGGCGGCAGCGGTGGGGGGGCGGGTGGCTCGAGCGTGGTTGGGTCAGGGGACAGTGGCGGCGCGGCCGACACCACGGCCCGACGCACGCCAGGCCGATAGCCAATTCGGACGGCTGCACCGATGCCACGCGGTTCATGGCGGGCGCCAATGGCTCGATTGACGCCTGCGCTGACCGTGAAGGCGCCGGCGACGTTCCAGGACAGGCCCGCCGCGGCGGTGGGCGCGGTATCGAACGCCGACACAAGGCGCGCCCCGGCCGTGCTCTCCCGGTAGCTCTCGCCGTGCACTTCGGTGAACAGGCGCAGCGACGGATGCGCCAACACGGCGATGCCGAGTCCGGAACGAATCCCGTTCGGCAGATCGACGCCGTCGGGATCGCCGCGCCAGACGAAGCCGGTCGATCCCGTGACCTCCGCGCGGCCAAACCGCCGACTGGCGACGATCTCGGTGAGCACATCCGCTTCGCCGGTGCTGATACCCAACCGATCGTTGCCGGTCGGTAGCTTCACGATGCCACGTACCGCCACCGCGAGCGGCGCACCGCGACGCTCCGACAGCAGGCCGATCTTCGCGCCCGTGAGCAGATCCCCGCGCCCCTGTCGGCCGTCGATCTCGGCCGTCGCCTGCCAGGAGCCGAAGAGCTCCGCCCGATCGGCGATGCCGGCAGCAACGGATACCGCGCCGTAGGTGACCTTCGTGCCTCCCTCGCCGCGCGCTTCGCTCGCCGCCTGCACCCCCGCACTGACCACACCGCCGGGCAGCACCTCCGCCGCGGAGACGAACCAGAGGCCGGTGTCGCCCAGGAATGTCGCCGCCGACGCCGGGCCGGCGTCGAGTTCACGCCCGGACGACGTCTGCGCGGACGCCAATGCCGGAAGAAGCGCGGCAAGCAGCAACGCGATGGACCATCTCGTGAATGTGATCATGGACGTTACCTCGAAGTGAACACTCTTCCTCCGACGGTACGTCCGCGCTGGCAGCGCCGTGAATACATCACCGGGTACAGCGCGCTATATCCTTGGACATAGGGAAGGACCGCATGCTGCGTGGTACGCTCTCGCCCGTGTCGGAGCCGCTGTACGCCCCGCGAATACGTCCGGAACGCCTGATTGCCACAGGGCGCGTCGTGCTGGCGATCGCTTCACTGTTCGCAGTCTGGCTGGATCCGGACGAGCCGATCCGGTACGCGGCGACCGCCTACGGCGTGCTCCTGGGCTACGTGGTGTATGCCGTGACAGTCGCGGCGCTCCTGTGGCGGGTTGGGGCGGTGCCGCGCCTGTGGCCTGTGGTCACCCACGCTGTCGACGTCCTCTGCTTTTCGTTGTTCATCTTCTTCACGGATCCGGCGAGCCCGTTCACGGTCTACTTCGTGTTCGCGCTGCTGGCCGCGACGCTGCGCTGGCAGTTGCGCGGGACGATGTGGACGGCGCTGATCGTGATTACCGCCTTCTTCGCGTTTGGCATCTACTTCGGCATCGTCCTCGACGATCCGGAGTTCGACCTGCGGGGATTCATCATTCGAAGCGTGTACCTCTTCGTCTTGGCGGGGCTGTTTGGGTACATCGGCACGCAGGACCGGCGAACCGTGCGCGAGATGTCGCAGCTGGCCGCCTGGCCAGAGACCGTTCGCCACGATACCGAGGCGCTGGTTCGGGATCTGCTCGTGTACGCGGCACCCCTGTTGGAAGCGCCACAGATGATCTTTTCCTGGTCAGAGGTCGACACGCCGTGGCGTCGTCTGGCGGTCTGGAATCGCGGCGGCTGGACGCACGAGCGCCAACCTGCGGACGCCACGATGGTCAAGGACGACATCCGCGACCGCGCGTTCATCTGCCGCCGTAATCCAACGTGCCGCACGCTCGTCCAGGAGCCGAATGGCCTGCGGCTCGCCTCGTGGGAGGGCGATCCACTGAACGCCGCGTTCGCGCATCGATTCGCGCCAGGCACCGTACTCTCCGTACCCATTCAGGGTGAGAGCTTCGACGGGCGTCTGTTCGTGTTGGATAAAGCCGACTCGACGCTGGACGATCTGGTGCTGGCGGAAATCGTGGCCGGCGTGATCGGTGCGAGGTTGGACGCCTACTATCTCAGCGAGCAGTTGCGTCAGGCCTCCGCCACGGAAGAGCGGATTCGCCTGGCGCGCGATCTGCACGACGGCGTGCTGCAATCGTTTACCGGCTTTGGGCTGCGGCTGGCGGCGATCCGGCGAATGATAGACAGCGATCGTGCGGCGGCAGTCTCCGCGCTCGAAGACGTGCAGCGCATGCTCGCGTCGGAGCAGCGCGACCTGCGCTTCTTCATCCAGGAGCTCAAGCCCGCGGCCGTTTCGTCGGACGGCGCCTCGCTCGAGACGCGCCTGAATGAGCTGGTGCAGCGCATGGAACGCGAATGGGATCTGCGCGTCGAACTCTCGCTGGGTGGCCGGAGCGACGATCTTCCTGTGTCGCTGCGACGCGATATCTACCACATCATTCGAGAGGCGCTGGTGAACGCGGCCCGACACGGGTCCGCCTCGCTGGCGCGCGTGACGGTTGCGCCGGCAGGCGCGGAGACCATTACGGTCTCGATTGCGGATAACGGCCGCGGATTCCCCTTCACGGGGCGTTATTCCGCGGACGAGCTGGCGAAGCAGAATCTGGGTCCAAAGAATCTTCGAGAGCGGGTGCGCGCGATGAAGGGATCGATCGTATTGGAATCGGGTCCTGCTGGAGCGTCGCTGAATGTCATCCTCCCCTTCGACGCTGCGGCCTGATCCCCCCATTCGCGTTGCACTGGCCGACGATCACCCGATCGTACTCGACGGTCTCGAGCAGCTGTTCAGGTTGGAGCCGGATATCACGGTCGTGGCGCGCTGTCGAAATGCAGACGAGGCGCTCCGCGCCGTGCGCAGTCAAGTCCCCGACGTGCTCGTGCTCGATTTGTTGATGCCTGGAGGCGGCGGACTCGAGCTGCTGCGCGCGATGGGCGACAAGGATCGGCGCACGAGAATCATCCTGCTCACGGCGGTGGTCGATGACGATCAGCTCCTCGAGGCGATCCGTCTGGGCGCGCAGGGCGTGGTGCTCAAGGACATGGCGCCCCAACTGCTCGTCGATGCGATCCGCGAAGTGCATGCCGGCGGGCAGTGGCTCGAGCAAGGGCTCGGCGGGCGGGCATTGCGGCGGCTGCTCTCACGGGAGAAGCGGGCCAGTGAGGCGGCACGCCTCCTGAGCAGCCGTGAACGTGAGATCGTGCGCTTGGTGGCGGCCGGATTGCGGAACCGCGCGATTGCGGATCGATTGTCCATCAGCGAAGGCACCGTAAAAGTGCACATGCACAATATCTACGAAAAGCTCGACGTGAATGGGCGGATCGAGCTCACCAACTACGCTCGGGAAAACGGGTTGATCTGACGCGAGTAGGACGCGGATCACCGTGTTGCAGAATGCGCCGCACCGGCCGTTGCCACCACATCCGAGCCACGCCTCACCAGAGGAAGACGAATCGATACAACGGTGCCAGCGCCGTTGGCGGGTTCCGCGTGGATCGTGCCGCCGTGCCGGTGGATGACGTGCGCGGCGATATTCAAGCCGAGGCCGAGCCCTGGAGCCGTGGCCGCGGCCTCGGAAGCACGATACGAGCGTTCGAACATTCGAGGCAGCGCTTCGGGCGAAATACCAATGCCGTAATCCCGGACGCGCAGCACGGCGGCTCCGTCTTCCGCGGCGATGGACACTTCGACCGCGCCGCCATCGGGCGAGTACTTGATGGCATTGTTTAGGAGGTTTTCGATAACGCGTTGGAGACGATCCGCATCGCACCGAACAGTCATCGGCGCATCTGGCATCGCCACAACCACGGGATGGCGGTCGGAGAGACGGTCCATCATGTGCGCGATCGGTGAGACCAGCTCCCGCAGGTCGCACTCGGCGAGATTCAGGTGGAGAACGATAGGACCGATGAAGGCCCTTTTTGCGGCCGTTCCCGTTCACGCCCAGGTCGTTAACGGAATCGCCGTTATCCGACCCGCCCCGCCTTCCCCCTCGGCACAGCTGCCGGACGCGGCAACGCGACCTGGCGCGCTTACCTCAGCACGCAGGGTCCCAACGCCGTGAATGCCCGCGACCGCATCGGAAAGGGTCCGTGGTTCGCGCATGGGGGACAACGGCGCGTCGCTCAGAACGTCGAGGAGCTGCACGGCGATACGCTGGAGCAGGCACGACTCGGCAATGCGCTCGGCAAGGCGATCTCGCTCACGGAGAAGGGCCAGCGCGTCAACGGCGTGGGCGACATGCCGAATCAGCACGACATGCTCACGGGGTCACGGCCGGATGGACGCGCCTACACCGACGGCATGGATCACACCTGCAACAACTGGACGAGCAACAGCACCGGGGCGGCGCAGCTCGGTCACTCCGACAAGCAGGGCGGCAACAACGGGTCGTGGAACTCGTCGCATCCCAGCCGAGGGTGCAGCCAGCCGGACCTTGTGACCACCGGTGGGGCAGGCCTGCTCTACTGCTTCGCCGTGAACTGAAGATTGGACGCTGGGGGCCGCGGCGCAGCACCGCCCGGCCCGCTAGCGGACTCCGGAGCACTTCGATCTCGGCAAGCACCCACCGGTTCTCGAGCACCCTCACATAGTTGCGAAATTCGTGCGGAGCGGTGAGCCAACCTCGCGAGGTGGCGCACCCCGCGACGGCCCTTGTTCACGGGCCGGAGAGTAGGATATATAGCTTCCTCTGCGAGTGGTCCGGCGGTCACCGAAGGAGCGCAAGGATGATTCGGCACGTATTCATGTGGAAGGTCGCAAAGGGCGCGGACCCGGACGAGATTTTCCGGATCCTGGACGAACTTCCGAAGAACATTCCAGGCGTCCGCCTGTGGAGCCGGGGCAAGCACAAGGGGCTGCCGGGCAACTCAGGCGATCTCTGGGACGGCGCGCTGATCACTGACTTCGATTCGATGGACGCGCTCCAGCAGTACTCGGATCACCCGTTCCATGAGGAGGTCGTGAACCGGCTGCTGCCGATGTTCTCGGCGCGCGCGGTATGCGACTTCGAGCTTCCGGCAGGAGAGAGGAAATGAGTGTCGCAGCGAGGCAGATCGCAGTGGGGCGCAGCCCATGGGGCCCCGATGATCAAAAAGGCGCGCTCAACCGGATTACGTCGGAGTCGCGGGCAGCCATCATGGCGCAGATCGACGCCACCCGCATGTACGATCTGAGCGTCGACTTCTTTCACGGGATGCCGAGCTTCACCTTCGCGGGCGACCCGTCGTACCAGATGTGGATGAGCCACACACCGCGCGGCACGGTCAACGACAATCTGAATCAGGCGGGCAAGC
Source organism: Acidobacteriota bacterium (assembly GCA_016210845.1). Classification (GTDB taxonomy): domain Bacteria; phylum Acidobacteriota; class Vicinamibacteria; order Vicinamibacterales; family UBA2999; genus JACQTK01. The sequence goes on from JACQTK010000015.1 coordinate 12,990, forward strand.
GCATCAACCAGACCTGCGGCTATTCGGGCGATGTCATCCTGATGTACACGCACACCGGTACGCACATCGACTCGCTGTGTCATTTCGGGTACGGGCAGAAGCTGTACAACGGGTTCGATGCGGAGGAGCATCTCGGCAGCCGCAGCTGGCAGCGGAACGGCGCCGAGCAGATGCCGCCCATCATCGCGCGCGGCGTGCTCCTCGACATTGCCGCGCTGAAGAACGTTGAGTGCCTGCCCCCGTCGTACGGCATCACGGCGAAGGATTGCGAGGACGCGGTCAAAGCGCAGGGAACGCCCCTCCGCGAAGGCGACGTTGCGCTCCTGAGGACCGGACGCATGGCGTATTGGCCCGACGGGTCGAAGGTGTTCGGCAACAGCCCCGGCGTCACCGTTGAAACCGCGCGCTGGTTGACCGGCCACAAGATCTGCTGTGTCGGCGCCGACAACGAAGCGGTCGAGCAGACTCCGCCTTCCGACCCCGACATCTGGCTGCCCGGTCATTGCCATTTCCTCACCGAAACCGGCACGCCGCAGATGGAATGCGTCTTCCTGGAGGAGCTCTCGCGCGACAAGCTCTACGAGTTTGCGTTCATCGGGGCTCCTATCCGGCTTCGAGGTGCCACTGGTTCGCCGTTACGGCCGTTGGCGTTTGCGCTGCGGGCGTAGCGGACGCTCTCTAGCGCTTGACTGGCGCGCCGTACACTTCGAACTTGGCGAGGTTGACCCATCCGCCAGCGCCATGGCCGCTGCCCGGGATCAGATCGGCGAATCCGATCTCGTCAACCCTGCTCAAATCCGGCTTCTGCCACTGATCGTAATAGGGGATGCCACGGCCGGCGTTGATTGTGATCACGCGGTCGAGGTCCAGCCTGAGCCAGCGGAGGTCAGATAACGTGAATTCGGTTTCGACGAAGTCGTTCGGATTGGCTTCTGCCCGTTCCGCCACCCACGCGGTGCCGTCTGCGAGCTTCACGACCGGTCGAAGCGCGTGGAACCCATTGGCCCTGGTGATCCATCGAATCTTGGCCCATCCCCTCATATCGACGTAGTTGTTCCGGTCCCTGAGCGTAGCGGCAATTGGCCCTTGCGCAAGCCCGGTCCACAGATTGACTGGAGCCTCGTTGGGACGCCCGGTGCCCGATATCTGAATGCACGGCGGCTTTACATTCTCCTCCGGTGAATGACACACCTTGTGCGCCCCGTACAGTTTCAGCTCGAGGTGTGCATTGTTCAGTGCGCTATTGTCCGCGGGGTGCTCTCCGCCCTGCGGTGTCTGCTTCCACGCCTCGCTGAAGAACAGCGGCTGCCGGGTCGGAGCAGGCCTGGCGGCAGGTGCCGGTGCTGCCTGTGCCGCCGCGGCCTGCGCTTGGTCGGTCGCACCCCGTAGGGCCGGCCCCTGGACGGATACGCCAAAAACCACCAAAGCGGGAACCACCCACCTCAAACCCGACATCACAAGAATTCGACTTGACATGTGAGCCTCCTCAAGAGCGCTCTTGTTGCCACCCGCGATCAATTAGGGTCGGCATTCTACCCCCGCCAAGCCTCGCCCAAGAAATCTTCTCCGACCTGACAGCGCCGCGCCAGCGCGTGTATGCTGCTCATCACGCCGCACCGACGGTGCAGTGAGGAGACGACATGTGCGATCGAGATCATTTTGACGAGGATCTGAAGAAGTACGTGGCCCGCGGCGGGGTGACGCGGCGCGAGTTTGGCGCCGTGATGGGCGCGGGCATGCTGATGATGCTGCCGCAGGTGCCGAATCCGGTGGCCGTGACGGAGAACGACGTCGAGGTGCGTACGCCGGACGGCATGGCCGACTGCTACTTCGTCCATCCGCGGGTCGGCGCCGCTGCGGGCGTGCTCGTGTGGCCCGACGTCATGGGACTTCGTCCTGCGTTCCGGCAGATGGGCCGCCGGCTCGCCGAGTCAGGCTATTCGGTGCTCGTCGTGAATCCGTTCTACCGGCAGCGCCGGGCACCGGTCGTCCAGCCGGGCGCGACATTCAACGATCCGGCGGTGCGCGACACGGTGCTGAAGCTGGCGCAGGGGCTGAGCGCGCAGACGCATGTGACCGACGCGCGTGCGTTCGTCGCGTGGCTCGATAGCCAGCCGGCAGTGGACCGCAACCGGCGGATCGGCACGCAGGGCTACTGCATGGGTGGACCGATCGTATTCCGTACGGCATTCGCAGTGCCGGATCGCATCGGCGCGGCCGTGTCGTTCCATGGCGGCGGCCTAGTGACCGATGCGCCGGACAGCCCCCACCGGCAGGCAGCCACGTCGAAGGCGCAGTTCCTGATCGCGATTGCGGAGAATGACGACGAGCGAGCGCCGAACGAGAAGAACGTGCTGCGCGAAACGTTCGCGAATGCGAAGCTGCAGGCCGAGATCGAGGTGTACGCCGGCGCCGCGCACGGCTGGTGCCCGCCGGATTCTGCGGTGTACAACGAGCCGCAGGCCGAGCGGGCGTGGAGCCGCCTGCTCGCGCTGTACAGCCGCGCACTCGCCTGAGAGCGGTGGGAGGCTAGAGCTTATCGGGCCGATTGCGCCGGCTGCCGCCGCATTTGATCGATGACGCGCATGTATTCAGGGTAGAGCGTGGCCGCGCGCAGCTCGATTACAACGCAGACCGCTACGGCCTGCAGCTCGAGCATCTGATGGTCGGCGACGATTTCAATCCGGAGGTCGGGTTCCTCCGACGCGACGATATGCGCCGGAGCTTAGTGGCGGCGCGCTTCAGCCCGCGGCCAAGCCAGGTGCGCGCCATCCGCAGGTACTCCTGGACCGGATTACTGACGTACATCGAGAACCTGGAGCGGCGCGTCGACTATCGCGACGCGGGTCTCGACTTCGGACTCGAGTTTCAGAGTGGGGACCGGTTCGGTGTCGCCGCCAACCGCGGCCTCGAATTCGTTCCCGTGCCGTTTCGGCCGGGCGGGCAGGCCGTCATTCCCGTTGGCGCGTACGATTTCGACCTGTTACGACTGTCGTACAACGTCAGCCAGCAGCGACGGGTGTCGGCGAACGTCTCGCTCGAACGCGGCGCATTTTACGGTGGGCATCGGACCGCGCTGAACTTTTGGCGAGGGCGGGTGAATGTGAGCTCGCGTCTGTCGGTCGAGCCGTCTACTCGGTGAACTGGATCGACGTTCCGCAGGGGGCGTTTTCCACGCATCTTGCCGGATCGCGCGTCACCTATTCGATTTCACCGCTCATGTTCGCCAGCGGCCTGGTTCAGTACAATTCGGCGGCGCAGACAGTGGCGGTCAACGCGCGGCTGCGATGGGAGTACCAGCCGGGCAGCGAGCTGTTCGTGGTCTACAACGAACAGCAGGACACGAGCGGTTGTCAGCTGTTGGCGCCGGCGCCGCGGGCGCTGATCGTCAAAGTGAACCGGTTGTTCCGGTTCTGATATGGAAAGACTCTTCCTTCACGAGGGTGCTCTCATGCGTCCACTGATCCTGCTGACCACGGTTCTGGTGCTTCTTGCGCAACTCGCGACGCCAGGGCCGTCGGGTGTGGTGCTGGGACATCTGCAGACGTGTGGTGCTCAGTTATCGTCGTATCCACCGTCCATTCAAAGGCAAGCGCGCCTCGATCGCGCACGGCATCGGCTTCGAGCGCGCACACATACGCACGCGTTACACGACTTCGGACGAGCACGCGGCCGTCTCTCGTCACCACATGCACGTCAACGTGCGTACCCGGCAGCAGTCGCGCGGCGCCTTCGACGAGGAGGCCGGAGTTCGAGACGTTGACCACGACGACCTCGCGCCCTGTCCGAAGACGCACACGCGACAGCGGCTCGTCCGGCACCGGCTCGCGCCTCGCCGTCCGGCGGCGCTCCATCGGCTCAGAACGGTATCCATTCGCCGGTACGCGGGAGATACCGCAGCAGCCGCGTACGGCCGGTGGACCCCACGACGCGAACGGCGAGCTGGGTGCCATCGCGGCCGCGCACGTAAATGGTGCCGGACGTGGCGGTGCTGATCGGCGAGAAGGAGAGCAGCCGGCTCGAGCCAATGCGGACGGCTTCTCCGCGCCCGGCGATCGTCGACAGGCCGATCGAGACACCCGGGAACATCTCGGCCAGCCGCGCGGGCGCGTCAATCTGACGATCGATACCGGCGGTGATGTCCCGGGTCCGTACGCCGTTGCGATTTCCGACCACGAACATCGCAACGGACGTCTCCGAACCGGTGCCATCGAACTTCAACGCCACGTACGCGGAGCGGGCCACGGCCTGCATGCGGGCGAGCGCCATCCGGCCCGCGAGGTACCGCGTGGCACCTTTCGTACGCGACGCGTCGAGCGCGGAGAACGACTGCGGTATCGCGAGGGCCGCCATCACGGCCACGAAGCCGCTGACGAAGAGCAGCTCGACGAGGGTGAAACCGCAACAGGAAAGGTTCGACGAGGAGCGCGGCAGCCCGGTGCCGCCGCGCCCTGCGTGGCCTACTGGGCCTGCGCCGCCGCGCGCTCCGTCCTCGGCGGCGTCACGCTCACGAGCGACTTCAGCTTCAGGAACCTCGCCTCGCCGATGCCGCGGATGTTCATCAGCTCCTCGATCTCTTTTTTCGGGATAGTTGGCTCAATGTTCATGCGGGTGAACTTGAACTGCGCCCACCAGGTGCGCCCACCAGGTGCGCCCACCAGTGGCCCGGACTCACCGGTGCTCGGCCCGGTAAACGCTGGGCGACTTGATCGTTACGTATCTGAACCCGTCAGGTATAGCATGGCGGTCGAGCTGGCGGGTGTGGGGAGTTGTGCCAACCAGTACTGGAGCCATCCGACTTTCACGCATGACACACGCAGCTATTGAGCAAGTCCTCAAGCGAGCGGAAATTGCGAAGTCCGATTCGGACTTCACGTACTTCTTTTCGCTCTTGCTGGCCGCAGAGGCTCTTACGAAGACCATCGTTCTCGGCATCGTGGCAGCAATCGGAGACGACAAGGATCGCCACCGCTATCGCCTGGAGCATCAGCTTGTTAGAGCCGAGGGTCTCGGCGAATGGGGACGGGCAATCGAGGACGCTCTGACCGGGCCCGCCTCGCAGCACTTGCTTCTCGAAGCCCGCATGGAGCAAACCGAGCTCACCCGACTTTGCCGGGCAGGTGACTGGCAATACGACGCCGTGTCTGCGCTGAAAGCCGCCTTCGTGCACCTGGGAATCGAGGCGGAGGACGTACCGGTCAAGTCGGACATGAGGCGGTGGTTCCGCCTCTTTGCAACTCTTCGCAACAAGACCCGCGCCCACGGTGCCACACAGCCCGGCAAAACGAGCCGGGCAGCCGAACACCTGGCCCGGAGCATCAACCTTATCTCTCAGAACTTCTCGTTGTTAAAGCGACCCTGGGCTTACCTGTACCGAAACATGAACGGGAAGTACCGGGTCTCCCTCATCTCCGAAGACGTCTCACCGTTTGACCCGCTGAAGAAGGGACGTGACCAGTCTCTTCCGAACGGCATCTATGTCCATCTCGGCGCACCTCGTCCTGTGCCGCTGATCGCCGGCGACCCAGAACTCCAGGATTTCTTTTTCGCGAACGGCGGCCTTAGCGGCAAGCGTTTCGAGCTGCTTTCGTACTTCACTGAGACGATAGGATCGCACGCGTGAAAGCGCAGCGCCACGCCATCCTGCACATACACCCCGTCCAGTACGAGCGCGTGCACGTGGATGTTCAAGTTCAGCGCGGCGCCGAAGCGCTGGATGATGGCCACCGCGCCGCCTCGCCCCGCGACGCGGCTCGGGGCGCCCTGAGCTCGAGTCGAAGGGCGGCCATCCAGTGCGCCCTGCTGGCGCGCGCGACGCCGGAGGGACCCGAGCACGGCGCGCACGAAGACACCCGTGACCGCGCGGCAGAGCGCGTGATCCCAGGCGAGCACGTATCGGAGCCGGTGCGGGAGGCTCAACACCCACTGCCGTACGGGGACGACAGGGAAGACGTGATCGACCAGATGCGCGGCGCGCTCCGCCATGCGCCGGCCCCCGCAGCTCGGACACACCGCGCGGCCCTTGCAAGAGAACGGCACGAGACGATCCAGCCCACAGCCGGCACAGTGAAACCGCGCAAACCCACCCGCGAGGACGCCGCAGCGCAGGAACCCGCGAAACTCCTCTTCGATGAATCGCGGGAGCCCGTCCCCGTCGTGCGCGCGAGCCGCATCCGCGCAAAAGGTCTCGAAGTGATCCCGCACGATCTGATACAGCACGCTCTCGGCGGGCGCTCGCGGCGCGTACGCGGACGATGGACGCACGCCTCCGCTGTCGCGAACGGCGCGCCACCGCGGCCGCGTGCGGATTGGCGCGGAATTTCGCGGGATCCGCGCCGGGACAACCCGTCAGGTACGCAGTTTCTGCGTACCGTGATCGCGGTGCCCCTCGCAGAATCTACAACCGGCACGGGCGTCTCCCGCATGCCCAGTGAGCGGTCACCTGTCGGTAGCGGGAGCGGTTATCGCCGCCGAGGACGCCCTCGACGGCGCGTCGCGGATCGCGGCCGTGCGGCCGTCGGCACGAGCATCTGGACCTCCTCGATCCGCCCTGCCATCACCGCTCGGCCGACCGCCGTCAACGTGAGAGTGCGGCACTGGTCCTCAGACACGGCGATCAGGCCGGCGGCGCACGCTGACTCGATCCACCGCTCGATCAGCCGCGGCTCGCAGTCGCGGAGCAGCCCGGTGGTCGACACCCGCGTCAGATCCTCGGGCAGTCCCTCGGTGTGCCCAACCAGCATGGCCGCGATCCGCCGTCGTCCGTACGGCCTCGGCGCGCGCGCAATTCCCGAGAGGATTTTCCGCAGCAGCAGCCGATCGTCCTCGCCGAGCCGTTCGCGGCGATCGCAGGTGCCGCATGCGCCGCACGGCTCGCGCGCCGCAGGATCGCCGAAGTAGCGCAGGATCGTCGCGCGCAGGCAGGCGGCGGTCTCCGCGTACGCAATCATCCGGCGCAGCTTCGTGTGCTCGAGGGTCTTTCACCGCTCGCGCTCCTCCCGATCGATCGCCACGCGAGCCCGCCGCACATCGTCCTCGCGCGTGTGGTCGATCAAGATTCGCGGGTGCGTACGTCGGCATACGTCCAGAGCAGGGTCGCCGCGGCCGGACGGCCGTCGCGCCCGGCCCGCCCGATCTCCTGGTAGTACGCCTCGATCGACCCGGGGAGATCCGCGTGAATCACCGCGTCGATATCCGGGCGATCGATACCCATCCCGAACGCGTTCGTGGCACACACGACCTGCACCGCGCCCGACGCGAAGCGGTCCTGCACGCGCGTGCGCGCGGCGTCGGCCATCCCGCCGTGGTAGGCGGCCGCGTCGATTCCGGCGGCCTGCAGCACCGCGGCGGCGGTCTCGGCGCGGGCGCGCGTCGCCGTGTAGACGAGCGCGCGGCGACCGCGGACCGGGTCCGGCAGCAGGCGCTGCTTCTCGGCTTCACCCGAGACCGGACGGACCGCCGGATGAATGTTGGGCCGATCGAACCCGGCAACGATGACACGAGGAGTGGCCAGCCCGAGCAGCTGGACAATGTCGGCGCGCACCTCCGGCGTGGCGGTCGCGGTGAACGCGGCCATGGGTGGACGGCCTGGCTGCCCGTCGGCCCGGCGACACGACGCCGCCGCCTCGCGCAGACGGCGGTAGTCCGGCCGGAAATCGTGGCCCCACTCCGAGACGCAGTGCGCCTCGTCGACGACGAAGCGCGCCACGTCAAGCTGCTCGAGCAGGCGCAGGAAGGCCGGCGACGCGAACCGCTCCGGAGCGACGTACAGGAGCTGCAGCGTCCCAGCGCGCGCCGCATCCAGGGCGGCGCGGCGCGCCTCGCGCGAGGCCAGGGAATGGACGGCCGCGGCCCGGATGCCGCGCCCCGTCAGATCGTCCACCTGATCCTTCATCAGCGCAATGAGCGGCGAGACCACGACGGTGATGCCCGGCCGCAGCACCGCCGGCAACTGAAAACCCAGCGACTTACCGGAGCCGGTTGGCATCACTCCAAGCACATCGCGGCCCTCGAGCACGGCCCGCACGACGTCCTCCTGGCCAGGGCGAAACGAGGCGTGCCCGAAGTGCCGCCGGAGAGATTCGATCACGTCGACCATGAGGCCTGAGAGGATGTCGGAACTCGATTATCGACGAGCCTTCCACTCAATGGGGGCGAGTGGCCTGAATCGAACTCAGCAACGCGATTGAGGGGGAAAGGGAGGGGGAACGCACCCTCGCACGAGCGTTCCCCCTCTGACCTACGCTTCCAGCGCCCAAAGCAGGACGCGACGATCAAGGGCAGCAGAAAGGGCCCGGCCAAGCATCTTGCGCTGTTGCTGTTGTTTGCAGACAGCTCACCAGGCTGGGCGTTCTTCGCCGCGCAGTCTCCGCCGCGCAGGCAAGAAGGCGAAAGGGAGGGGAGGCGGAGCGTGACGACCGTTTCGAGGGGGCGCTATTCTGCGAGCGTCTCGCCGGTGTCACAGACACCCTCCCCGCACGGCAGGAGCCTGCGGGGCACGTGACCGACGGCGCTAGGAAGCTCCGACGGCACGTCCATTCGAGCACGACGTGCTCGGAATGTTCGATCAGCATCAATCGGACATCCATCACGTGCGCATGGAGGGTGCGTGATGAGGGCACGACCGAACATCACACCAGACGCGCCGGATGGTGATGGTCAATTGCGGCGAGACACTGGCTGGCAGCAACGCATGCTGCCGATGCTCCTGACCGTTGACGAAGCCGCCGACCTGCTGCGGACGACCAGACGCGCGATCTACGCCATGATCGAGCGTCGTCAGCTGCCCGGCGTGATCAGGATTCGTCGCCGTGTTCTGCTGCGAGCCGACGAGTTGGTACACTGGCTGGACCAGAAGCGCGCGCCATCGCCCTCAAGAGTGATGGCGATGAGCGTGAAAGTACGAGCGTATCGACGCGGCGGCTGGGAGGTGGACATCACCATCCGGCTGCCGAACGGGTGGCGGGAGCGGAGCAAGGCGCCGGTCTCGTCGAAGACCGCGGCCCAGCGCTGGGGCGAGGACCGTGAGCGGCACGTGCTGCAGCACGGCCTGCCCGAACCGAAGAAGGAGGTGCCCACACTCGAACAGTTCGCGCCCAGGTTCCTCGACGGACACGCGCGAGCGAACCGGCAGAAGCCGAGCGGGATCGTGTCGAAGACCCTGGACGTGAACGCGTACCTCATCGTGCTGTTGGGTGGGGAGGCAGGCTTGCGATGCGGCGAGATCATCGCGCTCGAGTGGAGCGACGTCGATCTCGGCAAGCGGCAACTCTGCGTGCAGCGGTCGGAGTGGCGAGGCCCACGTCACGGCTCCGAAGGGCGGACGGCTTCGATACGTGCCGTTGACAGCTCGACTGGCAACTGCGCTACGTGAGCATCGGCACCTGCGGTCGCCGCGCGTCGTCTGCCAGGGTGACGGCACGGGCCTGACGCAGGACATGGTCGCGGACCACGTCACACGGGCCGCCACACGCGCGCAGCTGACCGTCAGCGGCGTGCACCGACTCCGCCACTATGCCGCATTCCGGACTATGCCGAGTATTTCCGTTTGATCGTTGATTCCCAGCCTGTAATCCCACGCTGATTCGGCATAGTTGGCTCCTTCCGATCAGTCCGGTGATCGAAGGAAAGGAGCCGCTATGAAGTGCATCGTCAATGACGACGTGGTGCTGTCGCAGCCGCTGGACGGTCCACTGTCGGCGCACATCCCTGCGTTTGCTCAATGGGCCCGCGCCCAGGGATACGCGTGGGCTTCGAGGTATCGGCACGTTCTGCTCGCGGCTTGTTTTAGCCGCTGGCTGGGACAGCAGGCCATCACCATCCGCCGTATATCCGACGAGCATTCGGCTCGATATCTGCGATCGCGCGCTCGCCGCGTCCAGATCCACCGAGGGGATACCGCCGCGCTGCGCCACTTCGTTGACTTTTTGCGCCACGACGGCGTCATCCACTCGAAGAGGGTCCCATCGCGTCCACAGTCCCCAGTCGAGCGGGAGGCACACGCGTTCGAAACCTACCTGCGCGTCGAGCGCATGCTGGCTGAGGCGACCATCACCTACTACGTGACGTTCGCGCGCGAGTTCCTGGCCGACCGATTCGGCCGGGGCCACGTCACGTTCGCCCGCCTGTGTGCCGGCGATGTCGTGCGCTTCGTCCAGCGGCGGGCCTCGCGGTTGCACGTGAAACGCGCGAAGCAGCTGACCACCGCCTTGCGGGCCTTCCTGCACTATGTCCGCTATAGAGGAGACATCACACACGATTTGATGGCCGCCGTTCCCTCCGTCGCCAATTGGTCGATGCCATCGATCCCACGGGCGATTCCCGCAGCCGCGGTCCGTCAGTTGCTGGCCTCCATCAATCGGCAGACCGCCAGGGGACGTCGCGATTACGCGATCCTGCTGTTACTCGCGCGTCGGGGATTGCGGGCGAGCGAAGTGGCGTTTCTCGAGCTGGACGATCTGAATTGGGAAGGCGGACAGGTCACCGTCCGAGGAAAACGCGGTGCCCGGGCCGCACTCCCCGTACCGGCCGACGTCGGTGCGGCGATTGCCGCGTACCTCCGACATGGACGACCCCGCAGTGCCTGCCGCCGTGTGTTCTTGCGGGCGCACGCCCCGTTCTGCGGGTTTGCCGGGCCGAGTGCCATCGCCTGCGTCGTCCGAGACGCCCTCGAGCGAGCGGGTGTCAATGCTCCGACCAAGGGCGCGCATCAATTCCGCCACGGCTTGGCGACGCAGATGTTGCGGCGCGGAGCCTCGCTGACGGAAATCGGCGAGGTCCTGCGGCATCGGAGTCCCGAGACGACGACCATCTACGCGAAGGTGGACCTCGACGCCTTACGGACGCTCGCGTTGCCGTGGCCAGGAGGTGCGCGATGACCACACTCCGAGCAGCGGTCCGAGCGTATCTCACCATGCGGCGCGATTTAGGATTTCACCTCCGCGAGACCGGCCGGTTGTTACTCCAGTTCGTCGCGTTCATGGAGCAGCACCGGACCACCACCATCACGACACGGTTGGCGCTGGCGTGGGCGCAACAACCCCAGACGGTGCAACCGGCGGAATGGGCGCGTCGCCTGAGCATGGTGCGGATTTTCGCCCGCTATCGCCGCGCCTTCGATCCCCGGACTGAGATTCCGCCGGACGGCTTGCTGCCCTATCGTCCGAAGCGGGCGCGACCCTACCTGTATTCGGATGAGGAGATTCGTCGCCTTGTCCGCGCCGCCCGCACCATGCCGTACCACTATCAACGCGGGGCGTTGCGCCCATTTTGGCCGTCGCGATCATGGGTTGCTCTTGGTGGCCGTCCAAACAGGACTTCGCCTATCCGAACTGACGGCGCTCACGCGCAACGATGTCACCGTCGGCCCGGGCGCGCACGTTCGAGTGATCGCACTGTGGCTCGGGCATGAATCGATGGACACCACGCAGATCTATCTCGAGGCCACCCTGACCATGAAGGAGCGGGCGCTCGCGAAAACGGAGCCGTTGAACGGCAGCCGATTCAGTCGCTATCGGCCTGGGGATAAGCTGCTTGGCTTCCTGAATGGTTTGTGAAACAAGAAACTATGCCGAGCGATGCCGACTCGAGTGTTCGCTTTTCACGCGCAATTTCGGCCTGACTCGGACCCGAACCTCCCGTCGCTCGGCATAGTCGAGGACCCGGCATAGTGCCTCAGTACATGCGGATGCAGCCGCTTCGTCGACAGCGACGCGCATGTGCGCCTCGCGGTCGTCGCG
>JACQTK010000266.1 GCA_016210845.1 Acidobacteriota bacterium
CTCACGCTCGTCGTCGCCGATCCCGAGCTGGAGTGGACGGGAACCGGGACGCTGCGGACGCAGCTCGGGGACTGGACGCGAAACCGCGGGAAGTCGCCGCGGCTTTACCCCGGGGCGCTCGTCTGGTGTCTCAAGAAGCCTGGACGGGCTCTCCGGGACAAGGTTGAGATCGGGTTGGCATGGAAGCGTGTGGCACGCGAGGTGGCCGAGGGCACGCTCGGCGGCGAGTTCGATCGCAACGACCGCGCGGATCTGCAGTCGAAGGTGAAGGATGCAGACGAGGCGGCGAAGGACGAGGTCTGGGGCGACTACCGGTTCGCGGTGGTTGCGGACGGGCAGGAGACGGATGGACTGAAAGTGATCGACCTGGGCGCGGGGCACTCGTCGAGCGGCGAGACCCTGTGCGGGCGGGTCCTCGCCACGCTCAAGTCCGAAGCGCTGCTCAACGAGTCTGTGGGTGCCGGCTACCTGGATCGCAACTGGCCCCCGGCTCTCAAGGATGTCGGTGCCTGGCCGCTGGCCAGCTTGCGCCAGAGCTTCCTCAACGGGTCGTTGACTCGGCTCGTGGATCCGGATGCGGTGCTTCGGAACAAGATCGTCGAGTTCGTCGGGCGCGGGGATTTCGGTCTGGCGTCCGGGCAGCGCCCGGATGGTGGCTTCGAGCGCACTTGGTTCGAGGAGCCGGTGTCGGCTGACGAGGTCACCTTCGACGCCGAAGTCTTCCTGGTCCGGAAGGGCTCTGCAGCAGCCCTTAAGGCGGGCGTGCGGCCTTCGATCTCGCCCGCCCCCTCTGCCACACCTGCGCCCACACCGCCGCCCGAAACTCCCACAGCGAGCGAGCCTCAGACATCGACTCCCGCTCCAGCGGCGACACGGACCGTGCGCGTCGTCGGCACCGTTCCTCCCGAGGTGTGGAACCGCCTAGGTACGAAGATCTTGCCGAAGCTGAGGAGCTGCTCCGACTTGCGCATCGGCGTGGAGTTCACGGTTGTCGTCAGCGATGGCGCTGCGACCACGCTGGCAACTGAACTCCGACAGATTCTGGATGACCTGGGGCTCGGGAACTCGGTTCGTGTGGAATAGGAAACCCGTCCACAGGGGGGAGCCGCGGCTGCAGAAGGCCGTAGTTCCTACCCTGAGACAAGCGAGCTCCTGTTGATGTGAGCCCCGTGGGCTGAGGCTGTCCGGATACGACATGCATCTCTTCTTCATCTGGTTATCGTCGGCCGACCTGGCGATTGCGCGCGTCGCCGATCGCGTCGGGATGGGTGGACACTATGTCGCCGACGAAGTGGTTCGCCGCCGCTATGTGGCCGGCATTCGAAACTTCTTTAACCTGTACCAGCCTCTTGCGACCACCTGGGCGGTCTACAGCAACTCTGGCCCGGTGCCCAAGCGCATCGCGGAGGGTTTGGCGTCCGAGACCATCGGGGTCTACGATAAGGACGTCTGGGAGACGATCAAGCGGCAAGGGACCGAATGAAGAGCCGAGCGCGTAAGGACATCACTCGCGTCATGCGAGAAGACAGGCAAACTGTCGACGGCGCCCTTTCCAAGGGCGTTCGGGAGGCAATGCTTCGTCACAAGAAAGACGATAAGCCCGTGGTCGTTGAGCGTGACGGCAAGATCGAGCGGGTGAAGCCAGAAGACCTCGGCTTTTAGCTCCCCTCGGCCCACAGAACCCCGCCGTCACCAACTTCCCAGGTTCCCGTTTCAATGCGTTCGACGTGTTCGATCCTGGCCGCGTGCTCGCCGGGATCAAGACTCCTGGCTGGGGCTCCGACCCGCGCTGCACGCGCGGGCTGACGGCCGGAACGAATCCAACCCCTCCGCCAGCCTGGATTCAGCCCCTGCAGGGGCGCGGGTTCCATTTCGAGTCATCCGGCTCGCGGCGGAAGTGCGAGCTGGTGATGAACCGGGCCGTCAGATAGGCGGGATCCTCGACGATCGTCGTCACGGCCATCCACTCGGTCCCGTCCGGCGACGGGAAGCGGTCGAAGTACTCGGTCACCACCGCGCGGTCGCTGTAGGGCACCCCATTGCGCCGCAGCCAGCCCGGCCGGAGGTTCGTGGTCACCACCTTCAGCCCGCCGCCCGGGCCCGGCGGCGGACCGCCAGGCAGGTTGATGCCGAACGGGTTGGACGGCGGCAGCGTCCGCTGCCACGCGGCCACCGAGTGCCCCTGCAGCGACCGGGGCCCTCGCGCGGCGGGCGCGTCGAAGAGGAAGCGGCGCGTCTGGCGGCCGTTGTCGGTCTCGAGCCTCAGCGTCCGCTCGTTCTCCCAGGCCAGGCGCACGCGCGTGGGCATCCGCATGATCGCCGCCGCCCCGAAGGCCAGGCACGAGCCGTCGGTCTTCGGGTCCCAGGCCATCGCCACCGTGCGTCCCTGCTCGTTGAGCGGAATGCCGGGGAAGTCACCGACCGGGGCCGTGACCATCCGCCAGCGCCAGTCCTCGTTGACGATGGACACCCACGTGCCGGTCAGGTCGATGGGCGCCGAGGCCTGCGGCGACGGCGGTGGACCCGAGGGCGCGGCGGGCGGACCTTGCGCGGCGGCATGCGCTCCCGAGGCCAGCACCACGGCCGCGAGCACGCAACCGAGGAGAGTCTGCTTCGTCATCGACACGCTCACGACTGGCCTCCCAGCGTGCGAAACACGGCTTCGACGAACATCTCCGTGGTCCAGAACCCCGACGTCGCGCCGTAGCGGCCGTCGTAATCGGCCGTGGGCGCCGCATCCGTGACCTGCTGCAGCGTCATCCCCTTGCCGATCATGAGCTGCACCCGGTCGCGGATGATCGTGATCATGTCGCGGTACTCGACCACGTCCGCCTCGTCGGCGATTCGTCCGTGGCCGGGCACCACCATCGTGCCGCCCTCCTGTTTGTCGCGTGGCACGGTGAGGTCGATGATCGCATTCAGGGCGTTGACGATGCCGTTGATGGTGCCGCCGCGGGCGACGTCCACGAACGGATAGCCGGTGTTGACGTAGAGGTCCCCGGTGCTCACCACATCCGACTTGCGGAAGAACACCAGGATGTCGCCGTCGGTGTGGGCGGCCGGCTGATGCAGCAGCCGCACGGCCTCGCCGTTGAAGTACACCTCGTCCTCGTCATCGAAGAACGTGTCGGTCGGCAGCGCCGCCGCGGGCACCGGAGCGGCCCCGGGCCCGGGGTCCACCATCCGGCGCTGCGCGTTCTCGTGCGCGATGATGAGCGCTCCGGCGTTGCCGCCGATCTCGAACGCGACGTTGCCGGCCACGATGGCGGATCCTGCGCGCCGGAACCGCTCGTTGCCCCCGACGTGATCGCCGTGAACGTGGGTGTTGATGACGTAGCGGATCGGCTTGTTGCCAGAGAGGCGCGCGATCTCGGCGAGCAGCTTGTCGGCCATCGGGGCGAACTGCGTGTCGACGACGAGCACGCCGTCCGCGCCGATCTGCACGGTGACGTTGCCGCCCGCGCCCACCAGCATGTACACGTTCTCCTGCACGCGGAAGGAGCGGACGTTCACGGCGTCGAAGTCCGGCTGCTGTGCCGCGGCCCTTGGCGCCTCCGGCACGAGCCCTGCCAGCGCGCCCGCCGCAACCAGGGAGACGAGCACCATCGTGCGCCGCGAGAGACGAGGGGCGGTCACTCTCGCACCCCTTCGGGAAGCTCCGAGGCCGGCGCCAGGGTGGCCTTCGGCAGCGACGGCAGCGTGAGCATGAACTCCGGCAGCGCGGTCTCGGCGCCGCCCCGCGTCGCCTCGTACGGGAGGCCGTGCTTCTCGGCGAACTCACGGATGTGGGGGTTGGTGCCGGGCTGATGATGCGGCACCTCGCCTTTGGCGCGCGGGATCTCGTCGGCCGGACGGCAGGGATACGGCTCCATGAAGCCGTTCGGCAGCAGGACGAAGCCGTTGGTCTTGATGAGGGGTTCGGTCAGGTAGACCGGGTCCTCGATCATCATCACGTGCGTGAGGACATCGTCATGGCGGAAGAACCGCTCGGTGAGCGTCGCGCGGTCGCTGAGCGGCAGCCCGTTCCGCCGCATCCAGCCCGCCTTGAGGTGCGTGGTCCGCACCACGAGGACGTCGCCTTCGAAGCGCCCGGTGGAGAACCCCTGCCACGTGTGCGGCTCGAACTCGGACGGATGGGGGCGGCCGTCCATCCAGATCTCCCGCCGCTGTTCCTGCCACTGGATGTGGGTGTTGAGCTTGATGAGCTGCTGCGACGCCGGATCGCGCTCCTCCCAGATGCGCAGCTGTCCGACGCCTCGGAACCCATAGGTCGACGGGTGCGGCTTGCACTGGTGTTCGGGCAGCGTGAGGAGGCCCGAGTCCCACGCGTTCGCGCGCAGGCGCGCGGCGCCGGTGATGGGGAGGCCGAGAAAGTCGCCAATGTCGGGACCGGGAATCCGCTCCAGCCAGTCCTCGTCGTAGAGGGGATTCCAGTAGCCCACCAGGTTGATCTGCGCCGAGGCGTGCTGCGCGGCGCCCAGGACGAGCGCTGCGACCGCCAGCGTGCGGCTGAACGCGAAATACGCGGACATCATGTGACCTTTGCCTCTTGAACTCTGCCCACGAGATTCTGTCTCTCCAGCCGACGATCGTATAGCACAGCTGCCTTCGCGCTCACGTGGATTTCTTCAGGCGTGCCTCGAAGCACTCGATGTCCTCGGCGTCGCCCGGGACCGAATGCGCCGCCCGGGCGATCGGCTCGAGACGCGGGAGATCCTGCTCCGTAATTCAGTGTGCAAGTGTGTCAGCGCGCACACTCGTGCCGGGGCGTCACCGTGCCGATAATCCCGTCACCAGATGACGGTTGTGCAACAACGCGCCACGGCATCGGACGTCGATCTGGCCGTCGAGGTCGATCGACTGCACGCCCTCCTCGATCGACAACCCTCATGCCTCATGCGCGTCGGGCTTGATGGCACGTTGCTCGCCGTCAATGACGCGGCGCTTGGCCTGCTCGGGGCGCGTGGGCTGGCACAGGCGCTCGGCACGACGCTCATCGACCGGATCCACGGCGACGCTGCCACGGTCTGGGCCGATTTCGCCGGTCGTGTCTGGGAGGCCGGCTCGGCGTCCGTCGAGTGCGAGATGCGCGACCTTGGGGGCGTGCGCCGCGCCGTCATCCTCCAGGCCGTCGCGCTGCCCGCACATCCCGACGGGATCGATTCCCTGCTCGTTGCGGGGCGCGACGTGTCCACGGCCCGTCGCCTGCAGGCGTCGCTGCGGGAGCAGGAAGACCTGCGCCGATCGGCTCAGGACGCGCTCCGCGAGGCGACGGCGAGCGTCCAGCAGCTCCAAGCACGCGTCGATCGGCTCACGGCCGAACGTGACCAGCTCCAGGCGGCGCTCGACGCGACGCGCGGTGACCGGGACGCGTTGGCCGTGGCCCTCGCCGAGCTGAAATCTGCCCTGAGCACCGCGATCGATTCCACGCTGCTCGTTCAACAGCTGACCGGGAAAGGTGCGCGTACGTAAAGGTGGATCGGCCCCCTGCTCCCCTGCGGCGGCCCGCCACCGGGGTGCCCGGCATCACGGGGCTGCGGTTCCTCCCGCAGCGCAGCAAGGCGACGCTCGTCAACATTTCGGCCACCGGGCTGCTGGCCGAGTCCAGTGCACGGATGGTCGTGGGATCACGCGCGACCGTCCTCTTCGAGGGAGAATTCACGCCTGGCCTTGTCGCTGGCCGCGTGGTCCGCAGTGAGGTGGCGGTCGTGGGGCACGACGGTCTGCTCCGGTACCACATCGCCATCGAGTTCGATTCGCCCCTCAGGCTCAATGACGAGCCAACGGAGGGTGAAGGACCGGCGGCTGAAGCCGTCAGGAATCGCTGGTAGCGTCTCCGTCTGCGTCACGCCCCGACGCCGTTCGGCGCCCACCTCTTCATCGTTAGTACGCCTGTGTGCGCGGAGACGTACGCATCTCACGCGACACAGGAGGACATCATGGGACAGAACGGATTTACCAGAGCTATGGGATGGTTGCGCGACCTCCCCGACTTCCGGGACTTCACGATCGATCAGGACGAGGCGCCCGCGCGGGCGCAGCGAACGGGCACGGACGCGTCGATCCGAACCATGCTCACCAGGATCGGCACGCTCGATGGCCCCATCGGGGCGCCGTCCCCCCTCGTCGATCTTCGACCCTGGATGTCGCCCGTCGAAGATCAAGGCGAGATCGGATCGTGCACGGCGCAGGCGGGCATCGGCCTCGTCGAGTACTACGAGCGGCGCGCCTTCGGGCGCCACGTGAACCGGTCGCGGCTGTTCCTGTACAAGGCGGTACAAGGCCACACGCAACCTGCTGCACTGGACCGGCGATACGGGTGCCTTCCTGCGGACGACGATGGGCGCGCTCGCGCTCTTCGGCGTGCCGCCGGAGGAGTACTGGCGCTACGTGACCGCCGACTACGACAAGGAGCCCAGCGCGTTCTGCTATGCCTTCGCGCAGAACTTCCAGAGCCTCGTTAGTACTTCCGCCTCGATCCGCCGTCCACGGGACGCGACGTGCTCCTCGACCGGATCAAGACCAATCTCGCGGCGGGGCTCCCTTCGATGTTCGGCTTCACCGTGTACAGCTCCATCGGCCAGGCCGACACCACCGGCGAGATTCCCTTCCCGACGGGCGGTGAGAGCATCGTGGGCGGCCACGCCGTGGTGGCCGCGGGCTACGACGATGCGAAGGTCATCCGGAACGGCAATGCAGGCAGCGTGACCACGAAGGGCGCGCTGCTGATTCGCAACTCGTGGGGCGCCGGCTGGGGCCGATCGGGGTACGGGTGGCTCCCGTACGAGTACGTGCTGCGCGGCCTCGCCGTCGACTGGTGGTGTCTCGTGAAGCAGGAGTGGGTCGAGACTGGCCAGTTCGGCGTGGCGATGACCATCCAGGGCATGGCCGAATCGCCGGAGTACGGATCGGCGCTCGCCTGAGGGCCGCCGTTTCGCAGGGGCACGGCGTCGCCGTGCCCCTACGCCCGTTTGACACGTTCTCGCCTGGAGAGCGCATGCGTCAACGTGCGCGTGTGTCGCACGCGGGGGGCTGAAGGTTAGTCCAAGGCATCTTTTGCCCACCGTCGCGGCGGACAAACACCCGTCTGCTTTCCGACCCATCGTGCGCCGCGCCGCCAGCCGATGCATCGCGCCGATGCCTCCGCTCGCCAGACCCCGAAGGCGATCGCGGTGTTCATGGCGGATGTTGTTTGCCGTGTACATCGGCCTCGCTTGCGCCGTCCACGCTCGCGGCCGCAACCGCCGCTTCGATTCGTGGTTTGCGCCGGGCCACGTTTTGGTGTCTACTTCTCTTCACTCGAAACGCCCTCCGCGTCACAAAGTGTTCGGTTTGCGGTTCTGCGCGCCGACCTTTGTGGCTCGCGTTCATTCGCCACGCAACGCGCAGTGAAACTCTGCTACGTGGTACGGGCATTTCGAGCTTTTCGCTTTTGCACGCCGAGCCGCAAACGGGCTTGTACTGGGCTCTGAGCTGTTGCGCACGATTCCACGTGGGGGGGCGTCTGCGTATCTCCCAGGAGGGACAGAGTCATGATGATGTCGCCGTCTCGTTCTCTACTCGTGATCCTCACGGTGTTGTGCGGCCACGTCGCGCTTGCTCAACAGGCCTCGCCGTTCGTTCGCCGTTCGCCACTGGCCACCCCGCCCGTGACAAGTGTCGAGGTCGTTCGGCAGCAGCGCCTCGAGGTGACGTCGCCTGCGCTGTTGACCGACCCCGATCAATCACGCGTACTGCAACTCGACCTGTTTGCCGATGTCTCGTTCCGCGCGCTCCGTGAGCGCCTCGAACCCACCGCGGACGGCATGTCGTGGATCGGCGTCCTGGAGGGTTACCCCGTAAGTAGCGTGGTGTTCGTGCTGGTGCGGGGCGAGCTCATGGGGCACATTTATGCGCCGTTCGGTTTCTTCCGTATCGAGCGGCACCAGAACGGCAGCTACCTTGTGCAACAGATCGAGACGTTCTCGTTGCCTACACGCGCGACGCATGGAACGGGTTCGGTAATACGCTTCAAGCCTTGGCAAAGGTCAACCTGAACGTGGCGGAAACCAATCAGGCGCTTCGCAGCACGGGCCTCGGCGTGCGGCTTCGCTTGGTGCACACCGCCACCGTAGAGGGCGCCGAAACTGGCGACTCCACGCAGTACCTCCAGCAGCTACGGGACCCGAACGACGGTTTTTTCGACGAGGTCCCCGGCCTGCGCGACCGCTACGGCGCGGACCTGGTAGCCCTCATTACCGAGCGAATGGATGGGTACTGCGGCCGCGCGTTCATCAATCACCCCCGTTCTCGGCGTGGCGGCGAAAGCGGCTTTTCAGTTGCGAAGCGGAGCTGCCTGTCCGGCGGCGGTTTATTCGCTCACGAGATCGGCCATAACCTGGGGGCGCAGCACGATTGGTACGAGACGGCGAGGCCCGGTGCTTTCCAGTACTCGAAGGGCCACGTCAGTCTGGAGGGCCGGTTTCTTGACATCATGTCCTATTTCAATCTCTGTCGCGATACGAGCACGCAATGCGCGCGCATGCTCGGCTACGCCAACCCGGAGGTCACGCGCGATGGCCATCGGACCGGCGTTCCGATCGGCACCAATGTCACGTGCGTCGCAGGCAATACGAATAACCCCCCATGTGACGCGGACATCGCACGCACCTTTCTCGAAATGGCGCCCGTCGTCGCGCGCTACAGAGACAGCCGGGCCGACGTGGTTGTGCAACATCTCCTGCCTGGTGAGGTCATACTGCCCGGTGCGTTCATCCGCTCCGAGAGCGGTCGGTTCCGCCTCTCCTATCAAGGCGACGGCAACTTGGTGCTCTATGACGACGGCACTGGTACGGTCCTTTGGACGACCAACACGGCAGGCACGGGTCCGGGGCGAGCGATTCTCCAGCTCGACGGCAATTTCGTCGTGTACGACCCCGACGGACGGCCAGTCTGGGCGTCAGGCACAGTCGACAACACGAATGGCTTTCTGCTGCTGCAAAACGACGGCAACCTGGTGATCTTTCGCTCGGGCGGTGAGCCGATCTGGGACCGTCACATGTGAGAGGCATTACACCTCCTTCAGCCCGTGCAAGCTGCCGCCGGTGGTACGGCGATGTCCCGGCAGCTGTTGAAATTTGACTGCTCGAGGCGGCCGGCTTTTGGGTGTGCCGCGCGGCGGGCTCGAAGGAGCCCGCGGACCTTGTCGCGTGGGATGCGACGTCGATTCCGTTTATCTCGGTGAAGTCGGGGACGAAGTACGCGACGATGGAGGAACGCGCGGCATTGCAGCTGATGCCGCGGCCGGCGCCGAGCGCGGTGGAGATTTGGCGGTCCCCCGATCGCTGCCGCGCGCCACTCATTGAGCGGTTGTGAACATGCCACGCGAACATCAATTCCGGAAAGGCCAATCGGGTAATCCGAAGGGACGACCCAAGGGCGCGAAGGATCGCGTGCCGCGGACGTTCCGCGCGTCTATCAAGGCCATGTATGAAAAGCTCGCAACCGAGCATCCCGAGCTCTTCGAGGACGCGTTTCGACGCGACCTGCGAGCGAAACGAGGGACCGCAGCGTTTCATCATGTTAGGCTCTGCGGGTTCCGAAAATTCTGACCAGATCCTTTCCGGAAATTCTGACCACCTGTCGGTAGCCCTACCGGGTCAGAAAATCGTCGGACATTCGGCTTCCGACGAGGGAAAGGATGATCGACATGCTCAAGCGACACGAGATTCAGGTCCTGCGCCGCGCGAAGCACACGTGGCCGGAGATCGCGGCACTCAGCGGCGTGTCCGAGAAGACCGCGCGCCGCATCGCCGCGGAGGACGCGGTCACGACCGTTGACAATGACGCCGAGCGCGCACGTCGGCAGGTGGGAGGCCGGCTATACGGGTGGCAAGAGCGCCGTCTACGCATTGGCACAGACGCTGCGCGTCCGCACGGTCACCCCGCTGGTCCGGTTCGAGGGGTTGCCGGGCGAGTTTTCGCAGCACGATTTCGGTGAGGTCTGGGTCAGGTACCAGATGCCACCGATGCGGAAAGCAGTGGCCGAGCCCGAGCTGGCCACGTTGGCCGGACGTGCTGCGCGTAGAACTCCCAGTCCTTGTAGGCGTCCATCGTCACGCTGGCCTGCACCTGCTCGAGCGTCTGGCCTGCGGCGATCGCCTTGGCAACCGCCCCCCGGAGCTCCTCGCGATAGCGGATGTTGGCCGTTACGTCGGCCTTGCTGCCCAGCATCCCGTGGCTGCACACGAAGTGCTCGAAATCCATCGCCTCCACCGCCCGCACGAGGTCGGTTTCCGCGGGGGTGATCGCGCCGAAGGGGAGCCGCCGCACGGTCTCTTGGGATCGAGGCCCCTGCGTAGGCCAGTAATCCTAAGAGCCGACTGTACCTGTTTTGTACCTGGAGGCCGGATTTCGAGTGTTTCTGGAAATTCTGGTGATTCGATCGTCGGCCCTACGCTGAATTCAGGCACGCCGCACGCCGCCCGTCCCACCAATCCTCTTACGTGGACTTCTTGTGGCGTGACTCGAGAAACGCGATGTCCTCGGCATCGCCTTGGGCTGAACGTGCCGCTCGAGCGATCCTCTTGAGCCGCAGGAGATCCTGCTCGGACGCGATGTCGAACGCGTGCGTGCGAATCTTGATTCGCGTCGCATGCTCGGCGAGCGTCGCCGCAGGGATGGGGAAGTCGAACAGAAGATCGACGCGAAGGTCCGTCTCCGCGTTGAAGAAGTACGCGCTCTTCGGCGCGTCGAGACGAAGCCGGGCGGCCGCAACCGTGCGGTTGGCGATCGTCGAGACCACGTCGCCCGCGTCGTTCAGACGCGAGACGAGC
Organism: Acidobacteriota bacterium; assembly: GCA_016210845.1. Classification (GTDB taxonomy): domain Bacteria; phylum Acidobacteriota; class Vicinamibacteria; order Vicinamibacterales; family UBA2999; genus JACQTK01. The sequence continues at coordinate 10,815 of JACQTK010000266.1, forward strand.
TCGAGCCCATGGTCATAGAAGAGACCGATCGTCGGCGCCAGGCGGTCTCCCGGATGGGGTATCACGAAATCGAAGTCGCGCGTCACTCTGCGGGATCCCAGCACCACAAGGGCCATCCCTCCCACGAGCACAGGATCGAGGCCGAGCGCGCGGAGACCCCGGACGATGTCGCTGACCTCCTGGAGATGATCCCCGGGATCCGGCATGTCACGATCCCGTGGGATAGATCCCAGGCAACGGGCCGGCGAACGATCGCACGCGCCTGACGGTGGTCGGCTGCCCGCGCAGCTCGCGAACCGCGGCGGCATATCGGAAGTTGTCGGCAATACGGCGGGCTGCCCGAAGTGACTGGGATCGAGCCCGGCCTCCCAGCGACGCGATGCGCTTCTTCTCAGCCGCGGATAACCGCCTGCTGCGAGCTCGTCCGCCCCGACGCCCCAATGCTTTGGCCATCTCAGACGCGTGCATGGCCGAATTATACTTAGCGCTAAGTATAGATTTCAACCGATCTCATGAGGTGTAGCAGCTCGACTGCCACGCTCGGCGGCGCGGCGCAGCGCGCATGAAGCGCTGCTGCTGGGATCCGCGCCAAGTGTGGCGTTCTGAGGTTACAATCCGTGCTTGGCCGAACCCGATGACCGGTACGAAGCCCGGACGGTGCTGGTGGTGGACGACCAGCCGCAGATTCTGCGCACGCTGACGCGATTCCTCGGCTCGAAGGGCTACCGAGTCGAGACCGCCACGAGCGTCGACGAGGCTCTGCCTCTGCTCGACCAGCGGCACATCAGCGCTGTGATCCTCGACGTGCGCATGCCCGACCGGTCGGGCTTGGAGCTGCTCGCGCACATGCGCGAGGACGCGAACCTTCGGCACGTGCCGGCCGTGATTCTGACGGGCGTCGTCCTCACGCCGGAGGAACAGGCGCTCATCGCGCGCCACAAGGCGCAGGTCTTCTTCAAGCCCAAGAGCTACGAGCAGCTCACGCACTACCTCGATCGCGTGACGCGCCAGCCCCAGCCTCGTTGACTCTTACGTCTCCGTCTGCGTCGCGCCACGACGTTCGGCGCCCGCCTCTTCATCGTTAGCACGAGTACGTCCTGCGCGGCCTCGCCGTCGACTGGTGGTGTCTCGTGAAGCAGGAGTGGGTCGACACCGGCCAGTTCGGCGTGGCGATGACCATCCAGGGCATGGCCGGGTCCGCGGAATACGGCGCGGCGCTCGCCTGAGCCCAGACACGTGGGGGCACGGCGTCGCCGCGCCCCGTGTTTGACTCCTCCTCGGCTATTCGGTAGGGTTCCCCCGACAGGGCCCCCGCATGTCCGCTTCCCGCCGCGACTTTCTCAAGGCCACGGCCACCGCCGCGGCCTCCCTGGCGGCATACGGCCGCCTCGCGTTCGATCCCTCGGCGCAGACGCTGACGGCGCCAGGCGCGGATCCCTTCGCGCTCGAGCTCGCCATGGAGGCGTTGAACGTGGCGCGCGACGCGGGCGCCGCGTACGCGGACGTCCGCATCGGCCGCTATCGCAACCAGTCCATCAGCACGCGCGAGCGCCAGGTGAGCAGCGTCAGCGACAGCGAGTCGTACGGGCTCGGCGTGCGCACGCTCGTGGAGGGCTGCTGGGGCTTCGCCGCGACCAGTACGATGACCCGCGCGGGCGTGCAGCAGGCCGCCCGCGAGGCCGCCGTGCTGTCGCGCGCCGCGCGCGCCGTGCAGAAGCGGCGGGTGGAGCTGGCCCCCGTCACACCCGTGCAGGGCACCTGGATGACGCCCGTGCAGCGCGACCCGCTCGACGTGCCGCTCGAGGAGAAGATCGCCCTGCTGCTGGCCGCCGATGAGGCGGCGCTCAAGGTGCCGACCGTGCGGTTCGTCAGCACGGGGCTGGCCTTGCTGCGGGAGATCAAGACGCTGGTCACCTCGGAGGGCACCAGCATCACGCAGACGCTCATCCGGGTGGGACCGAGCTTCTCCGCCACCGCCGTGGCCAGCGGTGACTTTCAAGTGTACGAGGAGGAGCTGGCGCCTCGCGGCCAGGGCTGGGAGTACGTCGAGTCGCTGAACATGCCAGGCCACGCCGAGCGATGGGCGTCGCTCGCCGCCGAAAAGCTGACCGCCCGCACGGTGGACGCGGGCGAGTGGGATCTCATTCTCGAACCCACCAACCTGTGGCTCACCATCCACGAGTCGATCGGCCATCCCACCGAGCTGGACCGCGCGTCCGGCGAGGAGGCCAACTACGCGGGCACCAGCTTCGTCGCGCCGCCCGAGAAGATGATCGGTCGGCTCCGCTACGGTCCCGAGATCATGAACGTGCAGGCCGACCGCACGCAGGAGGGCTCGCTGTCGCGTGTCGCCTGGGATGACGAGGGCGTGCCCGCGGACCAGTGGCTCATCATCGAGCGCGGCGTCTTCAAGGACTACCAGACCACGCGCGAGCAGGTGGCCCTCGTTCAGCATCTGACGGGCGTGAAGCGGTCGCACGGCTGCTCGTTCGCCGACTCGTGGAAGACCGTCCAGTTCCAGCGCATGCCGAACATCTCGTTGCTGCCAGGCGAACGCGACCTCACCACCGGCGACATCGTCGCCGACACCCAGCGCGGCATCCTGATCAGGAACCGCGGATCGTGGTCGATCGACCACCAGCGCTACAACTTCCAGTTCTCGGGTCAGGCGTTCTACGAGGTGCGCGGCGGCAAGATCGTCGGGATGCTGCGGGACGTCGCGTACCAGGCCAACACGCCCCTGTTCTGGAGCTCGATGGACCTGGTTGGCGGCACGTCGTCCTACTGGATGGGCGGCTCGTTCAACGACGGGAAGGGCGAGCCGGCCCAGATCAGCTCGGTGAGCCACGGCTGTCCGCCCGCACGGTTCCGCAACGTCACGGTCCTCAACACGAGACGCACGGCATGAGGGCGCAGGCCGCCGAGGCGCGGGATCCGTGGGGCCTGCTGTCGCGCGAGCAGGCACGCGCGCTCGCCGACCGCGTGCTCGCCGCGAGCATGGCCGACCAGACGCGCGTCAACATCACCAGCGAATGGCGCGGCAACACGCGCTTTGCCGACGCCAGCATAACGACCTCGGGCGGAACCACGGACACGTCCGTCAGCGTGACCGTGACCATCGGCAGGCGGCGTGCCTCGGCATCCACCAACGTCCTCGATGACGCATCGCTGAAGCGGACGATCGCGCTGGCCGTGCAGCTGGCGCGCCTCTCGCCCGATGACCCTGAGCTGATGCCCGAGCTCCGGCCGCAGACCTACGGCAGCGTCGACGCGTTCGCCGAGCCTACGGCCGATCTCGATGCCGAGCGGCGTGCGGCAGCCGTTCGCCGCGCCGTCGAGGCGGCCGTGCAGGCGGGCAAAGAGGCCGGCGCCCTCTTCGTCGCGGGGTTCCTCGACGCCACCGCGCGGGCCACGGCCGTGGCCACGAGCCACGGCCTGTTTGCCTATCACCGCACCACCGACGCGGACCTCTCGATCACCGCGCGGACGCCGGACGGCACGGGCAGCGGCTGGGCGCGGGCGGGATCGCGCGACTGGGGCACGATCGATCCCGCGGCGATCGGCCGTATCGCGGCGCAGAAGGCGGTCGCCAGCCGCAACCCCCAGCCAATCGAGCCTGGGATGTATACCGCGATGCTCGAGCCGCAGGCCGTCACCGATCTGGTCCCGCTGCTCGGCGGCGCGCTGAATGCGCGCAACGCCGACGAAGGGCGCAGCGCCTTCTCGAAGCCGGGCGGCGGCACGCGCATCGGCGAGAAGGTGGCCGACGAGCGCGTGACGCTCTACTCGGATCCCGCCGATCCGGACCTGCGCGGCGCGCCGTTCGACGCCGAGGGCCTCCCGGTACGGCGCATCGTCTGGATCGAGAGAGGCGTCCTGAAGAACCTCTCGTACACCCGCTTCTGGGCCCAGAAGCAGCAAGCACAGCCCACGGGCGCCCAGGCGCTGCTCGGCGGCCTCACGCTGGCGGGCGGCACCAAGAGCACCGAGCAGCTGATTGCCGAGTGCGAGAGCGGCGTGCTCGTGACGCACTTCTTCTACATCCGCTCGCTCGACGCACGCACGGTGCTGTACACCGGCCTGACGCGCGACGGCGCGTTCCTGATCGAAAAGGGCAGAATCACCCGCGCGCTGAAGAACTTCCGGTGGAACGAGAGCCCCCTGCTGATGCTGAACCGGCTGGAGGACATCGGGCGGCCGGAGCCCACGGCGGCCGGCCGCATGATGCCCGCGCTCCGCGTCCGGAACTTCAACTTCACGTCGCTGTCCGACGCGGTGTAGGCGGACCTGAAGGTCCGCTTCTACGACCCAGGCCTCCCCCTCACTCACCTCATTGTCTTCTCTGGCGCCTTGGTGCTAGACTGCGCCCGGCTTTCCAGCGCTCATTCTTCCGTTTTGAGCAACCGAAGACTCCCCCATGGCTCACCCGACGTGCGCCCGGGAGCTGCACGCCTCGCCAAGGCGCGTGCCCTGGGAACACCGCGTCGAATGGCTGGTGCTGCTCCTGGCGGTGGCGGCGCTGCTGGCCCTTCGACTGCCATTTCTGCCGCCCACGCTCGACGATGTCGACAGCGTGAACTTCGACCTCGGGGTACACAAGTACGACCCCGTTCACCATCAGCCGCATCCCCCGGGGTATCCCGTCTACATCTTCCTGGCACGACTGATCCATCCCTGGTTCCAGTCGCACGCGGCCGGCCTGGCCGTCGTCTCCGCGCTCTTCAGTGCCTTGTCGGGCGTCCCCCTCTACTGGCTCATGCGGCGCCTGACGTCCAGGCCGGGAGCCGTCCTCGCCTGCGTCCTGACGCTGTTCAACCCCGTCTTCTGGTTCAACAGCGTGCGGCCGATGAGCGACCTGAGCGGCTTCTTCTTCGTGACCGCCGCGCAGTGTCTTCTGGTGACGGCGCTCCTCGACGACGGGGCGCTCCGCCGGTCACGTGTGCTGTGGCTGGCCGGAGCCGCGATCGCTGGACTCGGCGTCGGCGTGCGCGCGCAGACCCTGTGGCTCGTCGGCCCGTTACTGCTCTACGGCGCGTGGCATCGACGATCCGCCCGCGCGGCCGCCGCGACGGGGCTCTGCTTTGCGGCGGCAGTGGCGCTATGGCTCGTGCCGATGCTGGTGCTGTCTGGAGGAATGGCGCCCTTCCTCGACAGCTTTTCCACGATGATGCGCAGCGCGCTGCCCGCCGAGCCCCTCGTGACCGATTTTTCGATTCGGCGCGCGGTGCGCGCGGCGGTGGACGTCTGGCTCGCGCCATGGCAGGCCATCGGCTTCGGCGCCATCGTGCTGGTGCTGGCGGCGACGGGCACCGCAATCCTCGCGCGCACGGACCGGCGGCTCCTGGGACTGCTGTTGCTCCTGTTCCTTCCATACGGGCTGTACCACTACGCCGCCCAGGCCACGCAGCATCTCCGCTACGCGATCCCGACGCTTCCGCTGGTGGCCTTCCTGGCGACGGTGCCGCTTCTGCGCAGCGCGCGTCGCGTTCAGTTCCTGCTGCCGGCCGCCGCCGTCGGGGCCATCGTCGTCGCGGCGATGACGACGATGCCTGCGCTGGCGGCGTATCACGCCACGCCGAGCCCGCCCTTTCAGGCGCTCGCCGCGTTGGAGCGCCTGGATGCGGCTTCCGGTTCTGTCGTCACCGGCCACTACGTGTTCGAACGGTATTTGCCCATGGTGCGGAAGCACCAGGTGCTGATGCCGGCCCAGGGCGCCTGGCAGACGTTGATGACGTACTGGCAGCAGCGCGACCCGAAGCCGATCCTGTTCCTCAATCAGCGGGGGCGAACCACGCTGCTGGCGTTCGGCCATCCGCGACGGGAGCGCCTCGGACGCTGGCGCTGGCCGGATCCGGTCAGACCCTTCATGCGGGGCGAGCGCCCGGGGTGGGTCGAGCTGCTTCGGCTGGACGCGCCGAACTGGTTTTCGGAAAGCGGGCTCCTGGTGACGGCTGAGGCCGGTCCACTCGAGAAGGTTCTGAACGAGCAACCACGGCTGCGCGTTCGCGCCTCTCGGCGGCGGAGCGCGTTCGTCGTCTCGGGCTTCCTCAGGGACGCCGTCACTGCCGACGTCTCCCTGACCGTTCGCGATCGCCGGCAGTCGAAGTGGAGGGTCGGCCAGCACTTCACCGCACGCACGCTGCTGGATCCGCTTCCCGGTGCCGCCGGCTATCTTCCGGCCTCTCTCGGAACCACCGCCCCCGCCGTGTTTACCGACGTCTGGCTCGCCCCCGAGGACAGCGCGTTCATCCGGCCGTCTCACGGGTTCTACGTGGCCGAGCGAGACGACGACTCGGAGCTGTTTCGCTGGATCGCCCCTGTCGCAGTGGCCACCGCGTACCTCCCCGCTCCCCGAGGACGCCTGACGATCGAGGGATGGATTCCAGCGGAATACTACGAGCTGCCGCTCGTGCTGTCGATGGAGTGGAACGGACGCCCGCTCGCCTCCGTCGACGTGCACACTCCCCGCTTCCGGATCGAGCGGGAGCTGCCGGGATCCAGCGGGGCGCCATGGGGCGAGCTGAAGATCCGATCGTCGCACTCGTTCGTGCCCGACGAGCAGCAGCACAACGGCGATCGGCGAGTCCTCGCCGCCAGGATCTACCGGCTGACCCTCGACTGAGGCGACGCTACCGTCGGGCGCTCAGCGCCCGGTAGAAGCCGGCCACGTTGGCCGGACGCTGCTGCGCGTAGAACTCCCAATCCTTGTAGGCATCCACGTCACGCTGGCCTGCACCTGCTCGAGCGTCTGGCCCGCGGCGATCGCCTTGGCCACCTCCGCCCCGAGCTCCTCGCGATAGCGGATGTTGGCCGCCACGTCGGCCTTCTGCCCAGTATCCCGTGGCTGCACACGAAGTGCTCGAAATCCATCGCCTCCACCGCACGCACGAGTTCGGTTTCCGCGGGGGTGATCGCGCCGAAGGGGAGCCGCCGCACGGTAATCCAGTCCGACGCGAACAGGACGTTGGTCCCGTCCACGAACCGCACGAGCGTGTTGTCATCGTCATGGGGAATCGGCCTGGAGATGATTTCCACGCGGTTGCCGCCGAGGGTGATCGTGAGACGGTCCGTGTACGTGAGGTCGGGCGGGTGCACGTTGGCCAGCGGGCCACGCGTGACCTCGGCGCCGCTCAGGGCGCCGTCCTTGTCCACGTCGTGGAGGGCGAACAGCCGCTGCAGGTTGCCCTGCGCCTCCGCCTGCTCGATCCGGCCGTTGCCGTTGGCGTCCTGCATCCGCACGTTCATCGGCAGCGCCGCGTCGGCGGGCGGCATCGCGATGTTCTCGAGCATGTTCTCGTGACCGATGAACCGCGCGGTGTCCGCGTACACGGCTCCGCCCGAGGCATGGTCCCAGTGGTGATGGCTGTAGCTGACGTAGCGCACGGGCACCTTGAAGCGCGACGCCAGCTCGCCCTTGAGCCAGGCGGCCATCTCCGTGCCGATCGGCTCCACCAGGACGATGCCTTCGGAGGTGACCATGAACACCGAAAGGTAGTCGTCCTGTCGCGCCCAGTAGATCGAGCCCGTCAGGTTGCCGATCTCCTGTCCCTTGTACTGCGTCTGTTGATAGCCTGCGCCTGGACGATGGGCGGAAGCGCGGCGACCCCGAGACACACCACGAACAAGGCTGTCAGGCGTCTGGCTTTCATCGCTGCTCCTTCGCTGGAGGGTTCTCGGCGGGTGGATATTACTACCCTGGCCCGGGGAGGGCTACCGGGCGCCCGTATCCACCGTGATCAGCGCGCCATCCTCGAGGTTCACGTGGCCGCGCGTGATGAGCATGTCTCCGGGCTCCAGGCCCGAGGTGATTTCCACGCGCGCCTCGTCAGCGAGCCCGAGGGTGACGAGGCGTCGCTCGGCCCGGTTGCCGGACGCCACGAACACGGACGTCTCGCCGCCCTCGCCCAGCACCGCTTCAGCGGGAATCAGCACCACGTTCGTGCGTTCCTCCGCATCGATATCCACCTCCACCGGCGTGTCCACGGCCAGTGCCGCCGGCTCCGGAAATGCCAATCGGATCTGGACATCCGAGGCTCCCGGGCCTGCCGATGATGCGCTCGACGCCACCGTGAGACCGATGGGCATGGTGCCGGCGGCGGCCGCCAGGCGGGCGCTCGCACCGGGCAGCACGCGCGAGGCGTCCGCAGCGCGAATCGTCGCCGTCACTTCAATCCGTCCGGGATCGATCACGCGCAGCACCGGATCGGCGGCCGTCCCGTCGACGAGATCCCCTGGCTCGTGCAGGCGGCTCACGACGATGCCGCTGAACGGCGCGCGGACGAGCGACCGCCCGACGGCAGCCTCGGCCGCGGCCTGGGCCGCCCGAGCGCTCGCCGCGTCGGCCTGCGCCACCGCGAGCTCGCGGTCCGCGTCCTCCATCTCCCTGCGCGACACGATTCCCCGCTCGAACAGCTCGCGCGTACGCGCCTGCGATACCCTCGTGCTCTCGACGAGCACCTGCAGCCGCGCCACCTCCGCACGCTGCCGCGACACCGCGTCGGCGGCCCCTGGAATGTCGAAGCGCACGAGCAGGTCGCCGCTCGCCACCGGATCGCCAGCCGCTCGCGTGATCTCCGCCACGCGCGCAGGCTCGGGCGCCACGGCCAGGAACTCCGCGCCGGGCGCCGGGGTGATCACGCCGGTGGCCTGGATCACCGCGCGGAGGCTGCCAGCCTCGACGATCTGCCCACCTACGGGCACGACGTTCGCGGTGCTGGCGGACGCCGGTTCCGACGCACGGCGGGTACAGCCGCCCATGGCCGCAACTGCGATCGCGCACGCAAGGAGGAAGGGACGCCGACGCGCCGTCAAGGGAGTATCTGCGCTCAGAGCAGCTTGCGAATGGCGGCTTCGAGCTCCTCTTCCGTCATCCGCCCAGGGCGGTAGAGCCGGACAATCCCCTGTCGATCCACCAGGGCGAGCGTGGGCGTCGAGCTCACGCCGTAGCGCTTGTGGTTGGCGTCGCTGACGGGGACGGGCTCGTTGCGGAGGAACCCGTAGTACTCGTCTCGGACCGAGACGATGTGCCGCAGCTCGGCGTCGGGGGGCGCGTCCTGTCCCGAGACGATGTACCCGAAGCGCTGGGTCGGGGCCACCACGCGCAGCCTCTGCAGACGGTACTTGGCGAGCAGCCGCTCGATGATCGGCCCCTGCGCCTTGCAGTCCGGGCACCAGTGCGCCCAGAAGAACAGGAGCACGACGTTGCCCTTGAGCCGATCGAGCGCGGGAACCGGCGGCCCGAGGTACTCGCGCGCGTCAAGGGCAGGCGCGGGCCGCCCCTCGAGCGTCAGCAGGTTGAGGTTCTTCTGAAGCCGCTTGTGGATCGGGCTGTCGCGATACGTCTCCAGCTCGCGCTCGAGGAAGTACACGGCCGAAGACCTGTCGCCGCGCGCGGCCCGCACCAGCGCATCGGTCTCGATGGCGGCGCCGAGCGCCGTCCGCAGGTGGACGTCGTCTTCGAGACGGCGGGTCCGCAGGGCGGCCACGGCCAGCTCGTAGGTGTCGACCGAGTACTGAGCGGCCTGGTCGAGCAGTCCCGCTGCGAACGTGCCTCGTGCAAGCCACGACAGGGCCTCGATCATTTCCGGCGTCGCACCGCGCGCCGACCGGTAGTCGTCGACCACCGCCTGTCCGCGCGCGAAATCCTTGGCCGCGATGGCGGCGCGCACGTCGGCCACGATGTCCGACTGCGCGACGACGGTCATGCCCGCCACGAGAAGGGCGACTGCGACCAAGGCGAGAGAGATTCGGCGCATGGCAGTGCCTCCAGGCCGCAAGGGCCCGCCCTACCTGGAGCGTTCGGGTTCCACCGGCCGCAGCTTCACCGTGTACGACACGGGCACGGACTGCGGCACGAAACAGATGCGATCGTCGCAGGCCTGATAGTCGAGCGTTCCCTTGATGGTCACGCTTTCCGCCTTCGCCAGCGCCGCGCGGTGCTCGGGCGCCGTACTCACCGCCATCGCCTGCGTCAGCGTGAACGGCTTCTGAAAGACGGGCACGCGCTCGTTGAGCGGCTCGAAGAAGTAGGTTTCCGAGGGAGGGTACTGCAAGCGGCGCGGCACCACGAGCGGATTGGGCTCGAGCGTCAGCGTGATGATCTTGTAGCCCTCGGCGCCAGGGGCGTAGACGTGCATGCGCTCGCGCGGGCTGATATCGAGCACAACCGAGAACAGCGAGCCCGGGGCTGCCACCTCCTCGGTCACATACGTCGTCACCCGCAGGTGATCGGTCGTGATGCGGCGCGCGCTCGCCGGCGGACGGCTCCGCTCGGGGGCGTCCTGCCCTTCGGCTTCGCTCAGCGCGCCGGACGGGTGGGCGGCGACGGCGAGAACGAGGACGGCAAGGAAAGGGGCCATCACGGCCCCCCTAGGATGCCTCTGGTGCGTGCCTGGGCGCAACTAGGGGCAGGCCGGAATCATTCCGCCTGCAGGGCGCTCCCCTCGGACACGACGTAGCGCTTCACCAGCTCCAGCAGGTCGTCGAACCGGAACGGCTTGTCGAGCCATGCGTCGGGGCGCAGGGCGACGCGCTCGGGCTGGCTCAGATCCGACGCGGTGACCACGATGGTGGGCAGCACTGCGAGCGATGGATCGGCGAGCTGCCGCATGCGGAGGTCGCGGCCGCTCAGTGAGCCCGGGAGCATCAGGTCGAGCAGCACGAGGGCAAACCCTTCCGGATCCGAGGTGAGCAGCTGGAGCGCGTCCTCGCCGGTGCGTGCGTCCGCCACGAGGAAGCCGTGCAGTTCCAGCAGCTGCGCCAGCCCCTGCCGCACGTCGTCTCGATCCTCGATGACGAGGATGGCACCACGGCGGGGCATCGGGGTGTCGCGTTCCGTCTCAGCGGTGGACATGGGGTGCCACATCGAATGCTTTCCCTTGCTGAGACGCCATCGCTACACGATGCGTGCCACGCTGAGCCGTATCTCTTATAAGGTGGGAAAGGCGCTTCGTACAGCGGATCGCCCCGACGAGCTTTGCCGCGCTGCCGTGTAGCGGCGGTGGCGGTGACCAGAAACGCGACACCGACGCGAGCCGCGCAGCAGGACGAAGGACCACGCACGAAGTACGAGGCACTGACGTGTTCAGGCCGGGCGCCGCTCGATGGTGACCGTCTCGATGACGACGTCCTTGACTGGACGGTCCCGGTCCTTGGTCGGCGTGCGGCCGATCTTGCTAACGACGTCCATGCCGTCGACAACCTCGCCGAAGACGGAATGGCGGTCGTCGAGGTGCGGCGTCGGCGCGAGCGTGATGAAGAACTGGCCGCCGTTCGTGTTGGGGCCCCGGTTGGCCATCGACAGGATGCCCGGCTTGTGATGGCGGAGCTTGGGGTGGAACTCATCCGCAAACGTATAGCCGGGCCCGCCGATGCCTTGCCCGAGCGGATCCCCGCCCTGAATCATGAAGCCGTCGATCACACGGTGGAAGATCACCCCGTCGTAGTACGGCTTCTTCACTTTCTGGTTCGTCCGCGGATCCATCCACTCCTTGGTCCCCTCGGCGAGACCGACGAAGTTCTCGACCGTTCGGGGGGCTTCCTGGTCGAACAGACGGACGGTGAACGTGCCTTCGCTCGTGACGAACTGTGCGTAGACTCCGGGCAACGACGGCTCCTTCCGTGCAGCGGCAGTGAAGGGGTACGAGCTCAAGAGGATACCACCGCGCGGCGTTACAATCCTCTCTTATGAGTGTCGGCCACCGAACGGCGGTAGACGAGACGCTCGACGCAGTCGCGACGGGCACGCACGACGATCCGTTCGGCGTCCTCGGCCGTCACCGAGTCGTGGTGGACGGGCGCCCCGCGCTCGTCCTTCGCACGATGCAGCCGGCGGCGACCGAGGTGCTTCTGGTCACGCCGGACCGCGTCTTCGGCATGCAGCGCGTCCGTCCCGAGGGACTGTTCGAGGCCACCGTGCCCTGGGACGGGCGCCGCCCGCAGGAGTGCGCCTACTGGTACCGCGTGCGCGAGGGCGGCGTCGCGCGCGACGTCACCGATCCGTATCGCTTCGGCCAGGTGCTCACCGACTTCGACCTGCACCTGCTCGGCGAGGGCACGCACTACCACGCCTGGGAGAAGCTGGGCGCGCATCGGGCCACGGTCGAAGCAACCCCGGGCGTCCACTTCGCGGTCTGGGCGCCCAATGCCCAGCGCGTCAGCGTCATCGGCGACTTCAACCGCTGGGACGGCCGGGCGCACGTGATGCGGCGGCTGGAGCCGTCAGGCATCTGGGAGATCTTCATTCCCGATCTGACGGACGGCGAGTGCTACAAGTTCGAGGTGCGGACGACGGCCGGGCATCTCCTGCACAAGGCCGATCCGTATGCGAGGCGGTTCGAGGTGCCGCCCAAGACGGCCTCGGTCATCTGGTCCGACGGCGGCTACCAGTGGCGCGATCACGACTGGATGCGCGATCGGCCCTCCTTCGACGCCTGGCGCGAACGGCCGATGTCGGTCTACGAGGTCCACTCGGGCTCCTGGCGCCGCGTGCCCGAGGACGGCTACCGGTTCCTCACCTATCGGGAGCTGGCCGACACGCTCGTGCCCTACGTGCGTGAGATGGGCTACACGCACATCGAGCTGATGCCGATCATGGAGCACCCCTTCGCCGGCTCCTGGGGCTACCAGGTGATTGGCTTCTTCGCGCCGACCAGCCGGCACGGTACGCCCGACGACTTCCGCTACTTCGTCGACCAGTGCCACCACCACGGCCTCGGCGTGATCCTCGACTGGGTGCCCGGCCACTTTCCCAGGGACCAGCACGGGCTGGCGGAGTTCGACGGGACGGCCCTGTACGAGCACGCCGATCCGCGCCAGGGCGAGCACCGCGACTGGGGCACGCTGATCTTCAACTACGGGCGCAACGAGGTCCGGACGTTCCTGCTCAGCAACGCGCTCTTCTGGCTCGAGGAGTTCCACGTCGACGGGCTTCGGGTCGACGCGGTGGCGTCGATGCTGTATCTGGACTACTCGCGTCCGCCGGGCGAGTGGATTCCCAACCAGTACGGCGGCCGCGAGAACCTGGAGGCCGTGGCGTTCCTGCAGCAGCTCAACACGCTGACGCACGGCCGCGCGGCGGGCAGCATCACGGTCGCCGAGGAATCGACGGCGTGGCCGGCGGTCAGCCGCCCGGTGTACGTGGGCGGGCTCGGCTTCAGCTACAAATGGAACATGGGCTGGATGCACGACATGCTCCAGTACGTCCGGGAGAATCCGGTGCACCGGCGGTGGCATCACGGGCAAGTGACGTTCTCGATGCTGTACGCCTTTACCGAGAACTTCATCCTGCCCTTCTCGCACGACGAGGTCGTCCACGGCAAGGGATCGATGCTCGACAAGATGCCGGGCGACGTGTGGCAGAAGTTCGCGACGCTGCGCACGCTCTACGGCTACACGTTCGGCCATCCAGGCAAGAAGCTCACGTTCATGGGGAGCGAGTTCGGCCAGTGGCGGGAGTGGAACCACGACGCGAGCCTGGACTGGCACGTGCTCGGCGACCCGATGCACGCCGCGCTGCGGCGCTGGGTGCAGGACCTCAACCACACGTACCAGCGCGATCGTTCGCTGCACGAGATCGACTTCGATCCGGCGGGCTTCCAGTGGATCGACTGCAACGACAACGAAAACAGCGTCGTCTCGATGATCCGCCGCGCCCGCGACCCGGGGGACTTCACCGTGATGGTCGCCAACTTCACACCGGTGCCGCGGCCCGGCTACCGGATCGGCGTCCCCGATGGCGGGTGGTACCGCGAGGTGCTCAACAGCGACAGCGAGATCTACGGTGGCGGCAACATGGGCAACGGCGGCGGAGTCGGCGCCGAGCCGCTGCCGATGCACGGCCTGGACTGGTCCCTGTCACTCGTGGTGCCGCCGCTGGGGTTCCTGCTGCTGAAGAGATGATGTCAAGAACACAAACACGTCCGTAGCCACAAAGGACACAGCGCGGCATAGCCGCAACCAAACATGCCGCGCTGTGTCCTCGGACCAGTGTTTTTGGGCCTTTCTTCGTGGCGCCTTGTGCTCCCGCCTTAGAGGCCTTGGTGTGCTTCGTGGCTACACCGTCTTTGTGCTCTTCCCTGCGAGGGCTTCCACCTCCTGTAACATCGGCACCCCTGCGATCGCCCCCAGCCGCGTGCAGCTGATCGCCGCCGCCGTGTTGGCAAAGCGCAGGATGTCCGGCGGACGGTCCCCCCGCAGCAGCGCGTAGATGAACGCGCCGCGGAACACGTCGCCGGCCCCGGTCGTGTCGATGGCGGCCACCGGGTGCGCCGGCTCGTGGTGGAGCCGGTCGTCCTCCAGCACCATGGCCCCGCGGGGGCCCAGCGTCACGCACAGCAGCCCCGCATGGCGGCGGCGCAGCGCGCGCAGCCCTTGCTCGACGTCGAGCTCTCCCGTCAGCGTCTCGACCACGCGCTCGGCGAAGATCGGCACCGTCACCAGGTGGATGAGCGCCTCGGTCCGATCCGTGACCCGCTCGATGTCGCTGGTCACGGGAATCCCCTTTTCCCGCGCAAGCGTGGCCGCCCGGATCGACGCTTCCACGTCCACATCGTCCACATGAACCAGCCGCGACGCTCGGATGACAGAGGGATCGATCTCCTCCGGCTGCAGGGTCAGGGTCGGGTCCCTCTCCCACAGGACGACCCGTTCGCCCTGCTGCTCGTCCAGAAGAATGACGGCAAACGGGTTGATCGCGTCGCGCACGACGACGTGGGCGGTGTCGACGCCGCGGCGCGCCAGCTCGTCATGCATGCGGCGGCCGTTGTCGTCGTTGCCGAGGGCGCCGATGTAGGTCGTTCGCAGCCCCATGACCGCGCACGTGCAGAGGGCCGTCGCCACCTGTCCCCCGCAGGAAATGAGGTGGCTGCCGATCCGCATCTTGGCGGTCGGACTGTCGGGCTGCGGGTAGGCCGGCAGGCGGTAGACGTAGTCCACCGAGTTGGCGCCCACGCCGACGACGTCCCACCGAGTGTTCATTGCGAGCGCATTATCGCCGCCATGACCGCTAATGCCTATTGCACCGGCGGCGCAGGTGCGGCAGTCTCCCGTCGAAGACGAGGAGCGCCGTATGCCGGAACCATCACCCGATTCACCCGAAACGCCGCTCGACTCCTGGAAGGCCATCGCGGCCTATCTCAACCGCGACATCAGCACGGTCAGGCGCTGGGAGGCGTCCGAAGGACTGCCGGTGCACCGTCACCGGCACCTGGCCCGCAGCAGCGTGTACGCCTACCCGAGCGAGCTCGACTCCTGGCGGGCGGGCCGGAGGCCGGAACGGTCGCCGGCGGTCGCATCGGCATCCCGTCCCCGCCTGCGGACGGTCGCTGTGGCCGCGCTCGCGGTCGTCATGCTGCTGGCCGGCGGCGACGGATGGATGGGTACGCCGAAGGGGCCGGCCGCGCAGGACCGCGGTCTCGTCGCCCGCGAAGTGTGGGCCGATCCCACCGCCGACGTCAGCGGCACGCCCACTCCCGATGGCCGCTTTGTCACGTTCATCGACTGGACGACGGGCGACGTGGCCGTACGCGATCTGACAACCGGCGTCAGCCGCCGCATCACGGGTAAAGGCTCCTTCGCGACGGCAGACTTCGGGCAGTGGCCGATCGTGTCCGCCGACTCGACCGATGGCGCCTATCACTACGGTGTGAGGGCCGGAACACAGGACGTGTACGAGGCCGAACTCGATCCACGGACGGGCACGCTGTCCGCGTCGGCAGAACGGCTCACCCACCGGTTCGAAGGCTCGAATCTCGCCGGCGCGCTGTCGCCGGACGGCCGACGCCTCGCGTACGTCTCGCGC
This sequence comes from Acidobacteriota bacterium, assembly GCA_016210845.1. GTDB lineage: Bacteria > Acidobacteriota > Vicinamibacteria > Vicinamibacterales > UBA2999 > JACQTK01. The sequence continues at coordinate 26,614 of JACQTK010000266.1, forward strand.
CGGGGTCCGTTGCTCGAGGGACCCGGAAGCATGGCCGTCGTCGTCCGCGCGCTCGACACCGGAGAAGAGCGTGACTTCCACTCGACGCTGCACTTGAGCGGGCGCAGGCCCGTGCTTCGCTGGTTTCCTGACGGCGAATCGATTCTGCTCACCGCTGCCGAGGGAGGAACCTGGACGCTGTCTCGCATCCATGCGGAGACGGGAGCCGTCGCACCGCTGGCCGCGGGCCTCGGGACGCCTGGGTACGTGTTTCAGCCCCCGTCGATCTCCCCGAACGGGCGGACGGTCTTCTATTTCCGGCCGGACGCCGGGACCCACGAGTACTCGCTGATGGCCTATGACATCGACACACGTCGGCAGGAGGAGCTGTTCCGCTCGAAGGAGGCACTGCTCTCGCTGGCGCTCTCGCGGAATGGGCGGCAGGTGGCGATAGCGACCAGCGGCGCCCCGAGGACGGTGTTCGTCATGGCTCTCGACGGAAGCAGCCGCCGGGAGGTGTTTCGCATCGAGCAGCGTGCCAGGGAGACGCTGTCGGGCGAGGGACTCGAGTGGTCGCCCGACGATCGGTTCGTCTACTTCGTCCGCAGCTTCCGCGACGAGCCGACTGGCGCGCGCGATCAGCTCTGGCGTGTGCCCGTGACAGGCGGAACGCCGGAACACATTCTGTCGGCGGATGGCCTCGCCTTTCCAGCCATCTCCCGCGACGGACGACGGCTCGTGTTCACGGCCGGCCGGATGGCGCTCGCAGCGCTGTGGGTGATGGAGAACGCCGTGTCGATCCCTTGACGGCGTCCATCGTCTTCGTCTCGACCACTACCTGCACGGTCAGCGCGATGCGCTGTCGACGCAGGAGCGTCATGGCCTCACGCTCTTCCGAGGGAGAGCCGGCTGCAGCACCTGTCACGCGGGGCCGACGCTCAGCGACGAGCAGTTCCACAACACTGGCGTCGCATGGGAGGGCCGGAGGTTTCGCGATCCGGGCCGATTCGCCGTGAGCGGTCTGGACGCCGACCGCGGCGCCTTCAAGACGCCGACGCTGAGAGAGGTCGCGCGCACGCCGCCGTACATGCACGACGGCAGCCTGCGGACGCTCGACGCCGTGGTGCGCTTCTACGATCGCGGAGGACGGATGAACCCACACCTCGATCCCGCTGTTCGTCCCCTTGGCCTCTCTCGAAACGAGAGGCACGCGCTCGTGGCGTTTCTCCATTCGCTGACAGGCCAGGTGATTGAAGGGGGCACGCGCGCAGAACGGTAGGGATTCAGTGAAGGTGGCTGGAAGCACGTGGCGAGCCTGAGGGAGCTGGCTTCGTCCACGTCGTGGCTGAACTGCGGCCGAAGTGCCTATATTTGTCTTTGTCTTCGCGACCTTCGTGTCCTTCGTGGCTGATCGTCTTCGTGTGCTTCGTGGCTACCCTCCAGGCTGCACCTTCCCGCGCTCCCACCCCTTGTAGGTGCCCAGCACGCGAATCCACTTCGCGAACTCGCCGAGCTGCGTCAGCGCGCGCGCGCAGGGCAGGTCGTCGCGGCGCGCCTCGATGTCGACGTAGAACAGGTACTCCCACGGCCGCCCGCGGATCGGGCGGCTCTCGAGCTTGCTGAGATTGATGTCGCGCAGCGCGAAGACGCTCAGCGCCCGAAACAGCGACCCCGGCGTGCTGGGCAGCGCGAACACGATCGTCGTCTTGTTGCCATCGGTCGGCAGCGCACCGCCGATCACGAAGAACCGCGTGATGTTGTACTCGTAGTCCTGCACCGCCTCCTGGAGCACCTCGAGGCCGAAGACCTCGGCCGCGCGGCGCGACGCCAGCGCCGCCGCGCCTCTGAGCCGCTGCTCCGCCACGAGCTTGGCCCCTCCTGCCGTGTCGTACACGGCCTCCACGGTCACGCCGAGCTCCTTGAGGTAGCGCTCGCACTGGGCCAGCGCCTGCGGGTGCGAATAGACGATCGTGATGTCCTCGAGCTTGGTTCCGGGCAGCGCCTGCAGACAATGGACGACGTCGAGCTCGACCTCGCCGGTGATGGGAATCTCGTGGTCGACGAGCAGGTCGTAGTTGCGGTGAATCGTCCCGCCGATCGAGTTCTCCATCGGCACGATGCCGTGCGTGGCGCGCTTCTGCACCACCGCGTCGAACACCTCGTCGAACGCCTTGCACGGCAGCGTCTCGGTGTGTGGCGAGTACAGCAGCGCCGCCGCCTCGCTGTAGGCGCCCGGCTCTCCCTGATATGCGATTCTCACGACGTCCCCCCCGTCGAAGCCCCCGAGGCCGCCTTCGCCCGGATCATCCCGCCCGCCAGCATTGCCGGACCCGTGAGCACCACCAGCGCCACGCGCGTCCACGCCGGGGTGAACGGGGCGTACTCGCTCAGCGTGAAGCCCCAGATGAGCGCGGCGGTCTGCAGGAGCGCCGCCGCCGACGCGTGCGCCATCTCGCGCGTTCCCGCAATCTTGGCGGCCATGTACCCGCCCAGCACCGCCGCCAGAGAGTTGTACACGAGCTTGGCCGCCAGGATGCCAGGACGGTTCCGCACCGCGAAATAGCCCGCCATGTCCTCGATCGAGGCGTCGGCCACCGCATTGACCAGCGTGAACTCGAGCGGCTCCACGACGAGCGACACCAGCGCCACGCCGCCGATCACCGCGATCAGGCTGCGGACCAGATTCATGCCATCAGCAGGCCGCCGATCAGGTAGCCCGCCGCCGCCACGCCGAAGCCGACGAGAAACATGTCGCGGCCGCTCGCCCACACGCTCCGGCCCGTGAAGATGCTGCGCGCCGCGCCGATGCCGAAGTGCGCCAGCATGCTGATCGTCAGCGACACCCAGATGGCGGTGCTCGCGTCGGCCAGGAGGAACGGCAGCAGCGGAATGCCCGCCCCCACCGCGGTCGCCGACCCCGTGACCACGCCGTCGGCCAGCGGCGTCACCGCGGGCGGCTGGATGCCCAGCTCCTCCTGCACCTTGGTCGCCAGCGCCCGCTGCGGATCGCGCATCATGGCCTTGGCGCTCTCACGGGCGCGCGCGGGCGCCAGCCCCTTCGCCTCGAGGATGAGCGCCAGCTCCTTCTCTTCCAGGTCGGGCATCAGGCGCAGCTCTTCCTGCTCGATCGCGACCTGCCGCGCCGCGACCTCCGCCTGGCTCTTGGCCGCGAGGTAGCCGCTCGATCCCATCGACAGCGCGTCGGCGAGCGCACCGGCCACGCCGGTCACGATGACCAGGTTCGGGCCGACGTCGGCGCCAATCACGCCGGCCACCAGCCCGAAGTTGGCCGTGAGGCCGTCGTTGAAGCCGTAGACGACGCTCCGGAGGTAGCCTGCCCCGAGCGTGATGTGCCACGGCTCGCCCTCGCGGCCCATCGAGTCGGAGAGATCCTGCGCGTGCTCGGCCGACTCGGTGGCGATGGCCATGGCCGTCTCGTGCGTCGACCCGTGCCTGGCGCGGCGCGCCAGCCGCAGGTACGATCCGACCTCGCGCGACTCCTGCCGCACGATGATCGGCAGCACCGCCGACGAGCCGAACCACCGGGCCGTCCACGCGAGCGCGCGCGTCCGGAGCGACGGCGCGTGCGCCGGTACCGACCCGCCGTGGGCCGCGAAGAGCGCCCGCCAGCGCTGCACGTGTGCGTCCTCCACCGTGGCGAGCCGCTCGAAGATCGAGCGCCGCGTGGCGTCGGATTCCGAGCGCGCGAGCGCGCGGTACAGCCAGGCGGCATCCATCTCATCGCGGTAATACTCCGCCCAGACCGGATCGACGCCTACGTTTCCACCCGCCTTACCCGCCCCACCCGCCTTACCCAAGGAACTGCAATCCGTGCAGGATCGACACCACGACGGCGAGCAGCGAGAGGCCGAGGCAGCCCAGCGCCATCGCGATGTGATCGATCCGTTCGGGCTTGAGCGGGTCGAGCATCCGTGCCGCCAGGTAGCCGCCCCCGAAGCCGCCCGCGTGCGCGTAATTGTCGACGCCAGGCATCAGGAAGCCGAACAGGCCGAGCATGAGGGCGTACGACAAGGCCTCGCTGCCGACGATCCGGCTGCCGCCGCGGCGGCCGTAGTAGACGAGCGCGCCGAGCAGCCCGAAGATCGACGCCGACGCCCCGACGGTGAACTGGCCGCCGCGCAGCAGGAACACGTTCGGCAGGAAGGCGCCGGCAAACGAGCTGAGCGCGAACCCCACGATCCCCGCCGCCGTGTAGATGATGACCATGCGGCCCGGGCCGTAGAGATCGGCGGTGGCCGGCGCGAGCTGGCGCACCCACAGCATGTTGAACAGGATGTGGAGCGCGCCGCCGTGCAGCCAGCCCGCGCTGAGGACCGTCCACCAGCGGTCGGCGACGAACACGGGCACGGCGCCGCTGGCGCCGAACAGGAAGAGCGCCTCACGGCTCGGCGAGAAGAACGAGAACACGCCGCCCATGCCGATGTTGCCGCGCGAGCCGACGAGCGTCAGCACGTAGAGCACCGCGCACGTGCCCATGACGAACGGGACGAAGCCCATGTCGTGGCCGAGCGCACGGAGCGCGGGGGCGAAGCCCCAGAGGCCGGGATTCCGCCGCCCGCAGTTGTAGCAGCGGTCGTCGTTGACGCCGACGAGCACGCCGCACGAGGTGCAGATGACGGATCCGGATGTCTGGCGCCTGAACACCAGGTCGATGATAGCCTGTATCGATGCGTCTCATTGTCGGGATCTCGGGAGCCACCGGCGTGATCTACGGCATCCGCCTGCTGGAGCGGCTGCGCGAGGCGGGGGTGGAGACGCATCTCGTGATCAGCCGCTGGGGCGGCCGGACGCTGCTCCACGAGACGCCGTACTCGCGCGCGCAGGTCGAGACGCTCGCCCATGAGGTCTACGCGCCGAGCGACATGGGCGCCGCCATCGCGAGCGGCTCGTTCCAGACGGCGGGCATGATCGTGGCGCCCTGCAGCGCCAAGACGCTCGCGGCCATCGCGCACGGGTACGGCGACAGCCTGATCCACCGGGCCGCCGACGTCGTGCTGAAGGAGCGGCGCACGCTGCTGCTGGCCGTCCGCGAGGCGCCGCTCAGCGCCATCCACCTGGAGAACATGCTGAAGCTGGCGCGGATGGGCGCGGTGATCCTGCCGCCCGTACCGACCTTCTATCACCACCCCACGACGATCGACGACATCGTCGATCACTCCGTGGCGCGCATGCTGGATCACTTCGGCATTCAGGTGCCGGGAGCGCCCCGCTGGTCGGGGGACATGGGGGTCGGGAGCCTCAGGGAGGATTAGAAGGCCTGCGTACCCGGAGCCAGGAACAACCTGGAGCGGGGCTCCGTCTAAGGCCGAAGCGCCCTGAATTGCCCGTGAGACGAACCCTTCGCCGCATCGTCGTCGTCAGCGCGTCTCGGGCAACCGCGCTCGCAGAGGTGCCATGACGACGAACCACGCCAACGACGCGACGTCCCGGAAGCCTCTTCGCCTGTGGCCGGGCGTGGTCGCCGCGGCGCTCATCGTGCTGCTCAGCTTCGTCGGACCTCTCATCGTGCCCGGCGCCGCGCTCGTCGGCATCCTTGGAGGAATGGTCGGGGGGTTGGCTGTCGTTGTGTGGTGGGTGTTCTTCAGCCGGGCGCCCTGGTCCGAACGCCTGGGCGCGATCGTCCTGATGGTGGTCGCGCTTCTCGCGACATCGCGCGTGGTTCACGAGTCCATTGCGAACGGCATGATGGGGATGATGCTCCCATTCTACACAATGGGAGGGACCGGAATCGTGAACGCGCTGGACGCCGACGACGGCGTGCTTCTCTGGTCGCGTAATGCCGCGGCCGACACAGGCAAGGCGGTTCCGGACTGGGGCGTCGCGAGCTCGCCGCTGGTGATCGACGACCTCGTCATCGTCGCGGTCGCCGGCGAGCTTGTCGCCTACGACGTCGCCACCGGGAGCCCGCGCTGGTTCGGCCCGGAAGGCGGCGGTGGGTACAGCTCGCCACATCTGGTCACGATCGACCAGGCTCCCCAGATCGTGCTGCTGCGTGGAGGCCGAACGATCAGTGTCGCGCCGGCTGACGGCACGCTGCTCTGGGACCACACGTGGCAGCCGGGCGTGAGCATCGTGCAGCCGGCGGTGACTGTGGGCGGTGACGTCCTGATCGCGGCAGGCGATGGAATGGCCGGGGCCGGCATCCGCCGCCTCGCGGTCGCACGCGGACCCGAGGGGTGGACGGTCGAGGAGCGCTGGACGTCGCGGGGGTTGAAGCCCTACTTCAACGACTTCGTCGTTCACAAGGGCCACGCCTTCGGCTTCGACGGCAGCATCCTCGCGAGCATCGACCTCGCAGACGGCACGCGCACGTGGAAGGGCGGACGCTACGGCCACGGCCAGCTCGTGCTGTTGCCCGATCAGGACGTGCTGCTGGTGCTGTCGGAGCAGGGTGAGCTGGCGCTGGTAAAGGCGGCCCCCGACCAGTTCACGGAGCTCGCGCGCTTCCCGGCGATCGAGGGCAAGACCTGGAACCACCCAGTGCTGGTCGGCGACGTCCTCCTGGTTCGCAACGGCGAGGAGATGGCGGCGTTCCGGCTGTCCCTCGTGGATTAGCCGCCGCGAATCGTCTCCAGGTCGGCGCGCGCCTGCTCGACGGCGCGCTCGGCGTCCTCCAGCTCCTGCGCCGCGCTTTCCGCCGCTGAGGCCACGCGCCGCGCCTCCTGTCGCGCCGCGTCGGCGCCGGCCGCCGCCTTCTCGACGCGCTGCTCCAGCTCGGCCTTCGCGCGATCGGCGTCCTTGGCGCGCGCCGCCGCTTTCTTCAGCGCGGCCTCCGCCCGGCCGGCCGCCGTCCGCGCCTTGCGCAGCGTGCGCTCCGCGTCGCGCAGCCGCGACGCCGCCGCGGCCTGCGCCGCCTTGCGCTCCGCCTCACGCTGCTGCGCCAGCTGTTCGGCAGTAGCCTTCTTCGCCTTCCCGGGGCGTGGCGCCGGCGCCCGCCGAAAGGGAATCACGCGCGTCGGGGCACCGGCGGCCCGCGCGCCGCGGCCCGCCCTGGGAATCAGCGCGGCCAGCGCCTCGAAGCCGGGCGCGTGCACGTCGTCGGTGAGGCGCCCCGCTGGCGGCGCGTCCGGATGCGCGCCGTACGTCGCCAGCGCCTCCAGCGTGGTGGTGATGCGGCGCATCGTGTCGGGCGTGGCGCCAGAGCCCGCTTCGCGCAGGATGGTGGCCGCGCGCGTCGCCAGCTCGCTCAGCGCCTCGCGCCGCGCCTCGAGCGGTGCGCGCAGGTCCCCCTTCTTGCCTGCCAGCTGCGAGGCCTGAGCCCTGCGGAACCGCTCGCCCGCGGCAATCAGCCGGTCGAACGCCGTGCGATGGCGCCAGAACAGCTGGTTCACCGTCCAGGCCGAGATCGGCGGCTTCGGCAGCGCCCGGACACGCTCGGCCTCCTCTGCGCGGCCCGCCTTCTTCAGCGAGGCGGCCAGCGCGTTGCGCGCAGCGGTGAACTGATCCAGGGGCAGCTTGAACAGGTCGTCGAGGTCCGCGGCGGCCATGTGTGACCTAGTCTGTCATAGCCCCTTGCTAACCTTCACGCAGGACGGAGGGGACATGGCTGGGCAGTTGGCGCTGGACGAACGCTGGACGTGGCGCCGCGGACGGAGCGGCCTCGAACGACACCCACAACGGATCCTGTGCGCGGGATGCCACGCCCGCGAAGCGCGGTACGGCTTTCGAGACGATGACCATCCGGTGGCGGGTCGGCCGCGGACGTTGTGCTTCGAGTGCTTCCGCACCGAGATCACCCGGCGTGAGGCCGTCGCCGCGCGCCTGGCGCGGGGATGGAACGCTCACCAGGTGAGGCTTCCACTCGAGCGGACGCTCGAATCGCTCCACCGCCGCCGGCGGCGGGCCCAGATCGCAGCGAGACGCGTGGTTGATGCGGCCGGTGACGCGGCGGCTCCACGCGGGGGCTGAAGCCCCCGCTCTACAGGTGCAAGTAAGTTGTCCTCCTGGAGAGCGCAGGCTTCAGCATGCGCGACGCCCCACGCATCAGCGTGGGCGTGCGTCACGGCCCCGAAACGTTTCCGCGCTGCCCGGGGCGGTGAGCGCCAACGTCCGCCCGCCCACGCGTCCGGTCACGCGGTAGGTGCCGCGGAGCTGGATGAAGTCCAGGCCGCTCACCACCGCGCCACCGGCGGGCGTGGTGACGATCGACTCGACGTCGAAGGCCATGTCCACGTCGAGCGCCGCGCTGCGGGCGCGAATGGCAATCGCCACCGGCTGGCCGCGGCCGTCGTCGGTTTCCGTGATGGTGACGTTGGTGGCAAAGCCGAGCGGTCCGTCGGGCCCCACCACGCCGACGAGCCCGGGGATCCGCGCCACATCCGCGGCGGTGGGCGGGGGGAAGATGCGTCCGTAGAGGAACGACAGGTCCCCTTGCTGCACCTGTCCCCACTGCCACGACACCCCCTCCCAGAAGCCCCAGTTGTGATCGTGGTACCCACGGCCGCCGTCGAAAGCCATCGGCTCGTCGTCCACGGTCAACGTGCCATGCAGTGCACCGTCCATGACAGGCACGACGTAGCCGGTCCGCCAGCCGCGCGCCCCCGCGATCTCGATCGGCGGGACGAGCCGGCCCGGCGACGCATCGAGCACCAGATCGCCGCGTACGCGCCGGCCGTTCTCGCCGGGCAGGTCCAGATGGATGCGGTACTGCAGACCGTCGAGCCGCACCGAGCTGGCGCCGATCGTCAGGTCGGGCGCGCGCTGCACGTCCGCCTCCGAAATCGACACCCGTTCGCCGAACGACTCGACCTCGCCGCCGCGATCGAGCTGCAGCCGGACGTCCGCGGCGCGCAGGCCCGCCCCGAGCGCAGTCGAAGGGCCTGCCCTGAGCGCAGTCGAAGGGCCTGCCCTGAGCGCAGTCGAAGGGCCCTCGAGCACGGGGCCGACGAGAAACGTCAGGTAGAGGCGTCCCGCCGCCGCGCGGCCGTTGAAGTACAGCCATTCCGCCCAGGACGACGACCATTCGGTGTCGGTGGGCACCGCGTGAAAGCGATCGATCTGGCGGAGCACCCTGTCCGGCGTGTCCTGGACCCACGCCACATCGTCCGGACCGTCGCGCCACGCCGCGACGGCCGCTGTCTCGTCGTCGCCGATGGCCTGCTCCAAGCTGGGAATGCCGCCGCGCGCGGCCACACGGGTGCTGCGGCCTTGGTGCGTGAGATAGAGCGCCGCTCGGTGCGAGGGCGACGCCGCCGCGACGCGCGGGCGCAGGGCGTCGGCCTGCAGCGTGCCCGCCAGCACGAGACGCGCGGGCACCTGCGGCGAAAGGCGGATCACCACGTCGCCGCCTCCCGCGAGCGCGGGCGCACGCGACTGTTCCAGCACGATTTCGGCCACACCGAGGAGGATGGCCATCACCGCGACGCCGACGCCGAACCCCGCCGCGAGCACGGCCGTGCGCACGGGGTGCGCGGCGAGCGACCGCACGGCAAGGCGCGTGATCATCGAGTGTCCTCCCGTTCGATGCGCCCATCCCTCATCGTCAGGACGCGCCGCGCGCGGTTGGCGAGCTCGTGGTCGTGCGTGACGATGACCAGGGCGGTGCCGTCGGCGTTGACCCGATCGAGCAGCGCGGCGATCTGCTCGCCGGTCGCCTCATCGAGCTCGCCCGTCGGCTCGTCGGCCAGCAGCAGCCGCGGGCGGTTGGCCAGCGCGCGCGCGATGGCGACGCGCTGCATCTCGCCGCCCGAGAGCTGCGACGGGCGGTGGTCGGCCCGCGCGCCCAGTCCCACGTAGTCGAGGAGCTCCCGGCTGCGCCGCCGCCGCTCCCCTGGCGGCACGCCCGCTTCCGCCTGCGGCAGCTCGACGTTCTCGGCCGCCGTCAGCATGGGCAGCAGGAAGAACCGCTGGAACACGAAGCCGATCTGCCGCAACCGCAGCAGGCTCCTCTCGCGGTCGCTCAGCGCCGAGACGTCGCGTCCATCGAACAGCAGCGTGCCTGCCGACGGCGTGTCGACGCAGCCCAGCATGTGCAGCAGCGGCGACTTGCCGCAGCCCGAGGGTCCTTTGATGGCCGTGTGCTCCGCCTCGGCAATCGTCAGCGACACGCCGCGCACGGCGGTGACGGGACCGGCCGGCATGGGAAACACACGGCTCACGTTGCTGGCGTCGATGATGGCCATCGCCTAGGAGATCACCTCGTTGCGCAGCGTGGCGGCAATCGGCAGCCGCGCCACGATCCACATCGGATAGAGGGCGGCCAGGACGGCGGTGGCGGCGAGCAGCGCGCCGTGGACGGCGAGCGCCTGCGGCTCGAAGACGAAGAAGTGCAGCTGCTCCGGAATGCCTGGCATCCGCTTGAGGATCCGGTCGAGCCCCTCCGCCAGCAGGACGCCGAGCGGCAGCGAGAGCAGGCCTCCGAGTCCCACGATCAGCGCGGACTCGGCGAAGATGTCGGCGGAGGCGCGCGCGCGCGTGAAGCCGAGCGCGCGCAGGGCGGCGATCTCGCCCAGACGCTGGTTCACCGACACGGTCAGCAGGACCGTAATCAGCAGCAGCGCGAACGACACCGTGACCGTCGTCAGCACCGCGGAGATCTGGCGGAAGTACGTGAAGCCCCCTTCTTCGAGCCGCCCGATCACCTGCTCGTTGGTGAAGGCGCGCAGCGCGAACGGAAGGGCGGCGATGTCCGCGACGGTTGCCGTCGGATCACCTTTGGATGCGACGAGGAGAAAGTCGGCGGCCTCGGCGCCAAGGCCGGCGCAGGCCTCGGCCAGACTGTTGGCGGTCGTGGCTGCCGTCACCAGCTCCGGGCTGTCGAAGGGGAACGCGACCACGCCCGCCACGCGAAACGCGACGGGCGGAGCGGCCTCTCGCTGATCGGAGCACGAGGCGCGGACCGTCACGGAGCTGCCCGGCCCGAGTCCGAGCTGGCGCGCGCCGGCCTCGTTGATGACCAGCTCACCTGCACCGCCAACGTCCTGCCCGCGCAGGAGCGTCCAGGGGCGTCGGGTCGAGGTACCTCCAAGGCCTTGCAGCGATCCTCGAGTCGACAGCCCGCCGCGCTCGAACGCCGCATCGGCGATTCGCAGGGTGGTCACCGACCGGACCGACGGCAGCGCGGCCGCGGCGGCGGCCACACCGGTCGCGCCGTCGATCGTCGGTCCCGTGCCCGGCAGCGCGTCGGTGGCCGTGACGCGCACGTCGTAGTCAAGCCGGTCGAGCAGGCCGCGCATCGAGATCACGAGACCCTCTGACAGGAGGAGCATGTCGAACAGCAGGGCGCCGACGGCCGCCACGCCCAGGATGCCGAGGGTCGCACGAGCGGGCTGGCGCACCAGGCTGCGCCATGCGAAGGCAAGCGCGCGTCGGCCGGCGGTCACCGTCGGGCGAGCCTCAGGGCGCCCCGCCGCAGCAGCGCCCACGACGCCGCCACGGTGGCGGCCGCACCGAGCGGCACCGCTATCGCCACACAGGTCGCGGCCACCTCGGGCGTGACGCGGACGAAGATCAGGGCGGTGTCGTAGCGCCACTGGAAGAAGCGGTTGATCAGCCCCTGGGACGCGGCCGCGAGCGCCAGCCCGAAGAGCGCGCCCGCGCTGGCGATCAGCACGCCCTCGACGAGCACCTGCGTGAGAATCCGCCGCACCGGCAGGCCGATCAGGCGCAGCACGCCTACCGTCTCCCGCCGCTCGTCGACCAGCATGATCGTCAGCGCCAGCAGGAAGACGGTGGCCGCGACGATCGTGACCACGGCAATGGCGAGGTGAAACCGCTCGATGACGATGAACGGATTGTCGGGCCCGGCGGCTCCGGTGGGCCGTGCAACCAGGCCTGGCAGCCGTGCGTTCACATCGCGCGCGAACTGCTGCGCATCGCCTGGGTCCGCCAGCGCCACGTTGATGGCTTCCACATGTTCCGAGCCCGCCGGCACGGCGGGATCGCGCGTCAAGGCCAGCAGGTCTGGAAGGTGCAGCCGAACCTCACGCGGCACGCTGCCGAGCCGCATAGGATCGGGAGTAGGCTCGTAAATGCCCACGATGCGGAAGGGGCGGGCGTTGGTACCGCGCGCGTCCGCGGCAAGCTCCACGATGTCGCCCACCGCAAGACGCTCGAGCGCGGCCAGTTGCCGTGAGACCAGGATCGGCGGCTGTGCCTCCTGCGCGCCGAGCACGGCGGCGGCCGACAGGACCGCACCGGCCAACGCCCAACTCCACACCCTGCAAGGCCAGTTGGTCGGAGACACTACGAATGACTCATCTTCTCGATGCGCGACCACTGCTCGTCGGTGACCGGCATCACCGAGAGCCGCGACATGCGGACCAGCGGGCACGACGCGAACGCGCCGCTCGCTTTGATCTCGGCCAGCGTGACCGGGCGAGGCAGCCGGCGCTCGGGCGCCAGGTCGACGACGAACTGCCGGCCGGAGGCGTCGTCGGGATCGGGGTACGCATCGCGCGTGGCCCGTGCGATCGCCACCACCGCCTTCTCCTTGCCCGTGTGATAGTAGAAGATGCGGTCGCCCTTGCGGGTCGAGCGGAGGTGCTTCTGGGCCAGCGGGTTCTTCACGCCGGCCCAGACCGTCGTCCGGTCACGTTCGAGCCGATCGTAGCCGTAGTGATCCGGCTCTTCTTTCACCAGCCAGCGGCCCATGCCACGAATTATATCGACGCTGCTGCCGCCGCTTCGCGATCGCATCGAACCGGGCGTGCGGGTGCTGTTCGTCGGCATCAACCCGGGCGTCCGGTCGGCGCTGACCGGCCATCACTTCGCGGGCTTCTCCAATCGGTTCTGGAAGCTGCTGTACGCGTCGAAGCTCGTGCCAGAGCCCATCTCGTACGTGGACGACGATCGGCTGCCCGAGTGGGGGTACGGGATCACGAACATCGTGCCGCGTCCGACGCCTGGCGTGGGCACGCTGGAGGCGAAGGAATTCGCGGCCGGCCGCGCGCGTCTGCGCGCGAAGATCCGGCGCCATAAGCCCGCCATCGTCGCGCTCGTGGGCGTCACCGTGTACCGGGCGATGTTTCCGGAGCGCCGAGGTGCCGTGGCGCTCGGGCTGCAGCAGGAGCGACTCAGCGGCGCCGCCGTGTTCGTCCTCCCGAACCCGAGCGGCCGCAACGCCAACTATTCGTACGCCGAGATGCGTCGCGCGTTCACGGCGCTGCGCCGGTTCGCCGCGACGGCTCCCTCCGCGCGTCATCGCTGAACAGCGCGTTCATCGCTGAACAGAACTGTGATCGGCTGTTACAGAGGCCGCTCATCCATTGATCGCGGCGCGACGCCCTGACCTGCTCGTGCACCGTAACATCTTGACATTCTTGTAGTTACAGCTCTCGCTCGCAGCCGCGGCGCGGCACGTCGGTTGCTCAACCGCTCGCATGCGCAGGGCGGCACCGCTCGTCCCGTGTGTCCTTGCCGTGTTGCTCATGGCGGCGGGGGACCGCCCGGCAGCCGCCCAGCTCGGCACGACGACGTTCGTCACGATCGACCCCCTCGCGAAGATCGACCCACTCGCGCAGCAGCGGCTCCTGGACGGTGCCGGATGGTCGCGAGTGATCGTGCGCGCGGCGGACGGCGCCTCGCCGGAGTTGCTGATTCCCCTCATCGAGGACGCCGGAGGGACGGTTCGTCGGTCGCTCCTGCTCATCGACGCTCAGGTCGTCGATCTCCCGAACGCGGCGCTGGTCGAAGTTGCCGGCAGTGCACTCGTCGCGCGCATCTCCCTCGACCGTCTCCTCGCTGGCGCCATGGAGCGCACGGGCTCGACGGTCCGGGCGTCGGCCGTTCGAGAGGAGCTCGGGTACGACGGGTCCGGTGTCGGCGTGGCGATCATCGATTCGGGCATCACGTCCTGGCACGACGATCTCACGACCTCCGGAGGCGCGCAGCGCGTCCATCATTTCGTGGACCTCGTCAACGGCCAACTGGCCGCGTACGACGACCACGGCCACGGCACACACGTCGCCGGGATCGTCGCGGGCAACGGCTTCGACTCGGAAGGGGCGCGATCGGGCGTCGCGCCCGGCGTGCATCTGATCGTGCTCAAGGCCCTCGACGCGTCGGGCCGCGGCCGTATCAGCGACGTCGTCGCCGCGTTGGACGAGGCGGTCGCCAACAGGGGCGCGCTCAACATTCGCATCGTGAACCTGTCGGTGGCCGCCGGCGTGTACGAGTCGTACGACACCGATCCGCTGACCCTCGCCGCCAAGCGCGCGGTCGAGGCGGGAATCGTGGTGGTGGCGGCCGGCGGAAACCGCGGCCGCCAGGCAAACGGCCGCGACGCGTACGGCGGCGTGACGGCGCCTGGCAACGCCCCGTGGGTGCTGACGGTCGGCGCGTCGAGTCACATGGGCACGGGCAACCGTGCCGACGACACGATCGCCGCGTTCAGCTCTCGCGGACCCGGCGCCATTGACCACGCCGCCAAGCCGGATCTGGTCGCACCGGGCGTCGGCATCGAGTCGCTGAGCGATCCGGACAGCGCGTTCTACACGACGAAGTCGGCGTACCTCTTGAGCGGGACGCGGCCGATGTCGTACCTGCCCTATCTGAGCCTGAGCGGCACCAGCATGGCCGCCCCGGTGGTGAGCGGCGCGGTGGCGTTGATGCTGCAGGCGAATCCGGCGCTGACACCGAACCAGGTCAAGGCCATCCTGCAGTACACCGCGCAGGTGTACCCGGGCTACGACCCGCTGACGCAGGGCACGGGCTTCCTCGATGCGAGAGGGGCCGTGCAGCTGGCGCGCTTCCTGGCCGCGCCGTCGACGGAGGTCCACCCCGTGTCTCCCACGTGGAGCGGGCGGCTGATCTGGGGCAACCAGATGGTGTCCGGAGGTCGGCTCTTGCCGTGCTCGTCGTCGACGATGACGAGCACGGTCGGCAGGTCGTAGCGGCGCAGCTCGAGGCGCACAGTGCGGTGGTGCTGACCGCCGCGTCGGCCCCGCAGGCGCTCGACGTGATGCAGCGTGAGCACGTGGACGTGTTGCTCGCCGACATCGCCATGCCTGGTGAGGATGGATATGCGCTGATTCGGAAGCTGCGGGCGCTGCACCCGTCGGCGGCGGCCTCGATTCCGGCCGCAGCCCTCACGGCGTTCGCTCGGAATGAAGATCGACTGCAGGCGCTGCAGGCAGGGTTTCAACTGCACCTGGCCAAGCCGGTCGACGCGCACGCGCTCGTGACGGCGGTGGCCCGGCTGGGCGGCAGGCTGTCGGAGCGGCGTCAATCGCAACGTCCGGCATTGAACGGCCCGATTACCGTCCAGTAGTCGGCAGCCGATATCCCGCGGGTCTGTCGCCTGCGGCTACGGCGCAGAGGTCGACGCGACGCTCGCGGTTTCGAGAACCCGGATCCCTTCGGCCAGTGCCGCAATCTCCGGGTCGGTGAGGTCGTGGTCGAGCCGCCCGGTCGCTCGGAGCTCGCGGTGGGCGATCTGCAGGGAATCCGTCACGTGGACGGCCAGCACGTTCATGGCCAGGTCGAGGTCATAGATGATGGCGGCGTCTGCCCCACGCGGCCGTTCGTTCACGCGCACCTGAATCCCGCCATTGTCGAATGCCAGAAAGGCCACGCGATTGGTGACGTCCAGCGCCTCGTTCACGCACGTGCGCGGAAAGAGCACCAGCTCCCGCTCGACGCGCGAGTAGACGGCGGAGCCATCGGGCGGAATCGCCGGCTGCGGCCGCGCCTCGAGCAGGCCCTGTGTATCGAGCACAACCAGCAAGGCGGCTCCGTAGCGTTCGCTCGCACCGGCGAGGAGCACTTCGGGAACGCCGTCGGCGTCGACGTCCTGGGTGTCGAGCTGACTGAATCGGCCCGGATGCCAGTACTCCGCCCGAAGGGTTCCGCCGGCGTCGACCACCGCCACCTGGGTGAGCGCCTGCGGCACGTGAAAGACGCTCAGCACCACTTCCATGCGACCGTCCCGGTCCATGTCGATCACCGTGAAGTCGTTGACGAGCGCCCGCGCCGGCATCGGCCGTCCGTCGCGCGTCCGGTCGCCCGGCACGAATCGCCACTGCTCCATGCCCCGTTCCGAGAAGGCGATCAAGGCGGCCGCTCCGCCACCGTCGCCCGGCTGGTACGCAAAGAGCGTCTCGACGCGCGCGTCGCCGTCGAGGTCGCCCATCCAGGCGGTGGTCAAGGCGCCGAGCGCCTCAGGGGAGTAGCGCGGGCCGACCAGCCGATCGGGAAACGCGTGTCTCCAGATCTCTCGCCCATCTGGGTCCGTCACAACGAGCGTGTCGTTGGCAAGACGAAATCGCGCCGGCGGGCCGCGGCGCCACTCGGCGAGCGTCTCCCTCAATTGCAGGCTGCCGAGTACGACGAGCAGCACGGTCGCGGCGACGGCGTACGCCTTCAGGAACACCCCACCGCGCCGCGCGGGTCTTTGCAGCGTGGCGTCCTTCCACCGGTCGAGATCGCCTGGATCGGCCGACACGCGGCCTTTCGGCCCAGGGAGCCGGCGAATTGGCAGGCCGCGCTCCGCCTCCCATTTCTGCGCGGTCCGTTCGACCACCCCCAGGTAGTCGGCGATTTCCTTCCAGCTCCCCAACTCCCTGGGCGGTGAGGACAGCACCCTCGGCGTGAGGTCTTCTGGTTCGGGCTCGCCGTTGGGGGAGCCGGGACCCGCAGGCGAACCCTGCGCGTGACCCGGGCGGCGGAACATCACCCGCGGAGGCTAGCAAAGTTGCGCGGCCCGTTCAAGCGACCGGGCGCACCGATGCGCAGGCGCATCGAATCGCTTGCAGGTCCAGACGGGTCGTGGCATACATGTCTTTTTCGACACGCTGAACACGTGTGAGCCACCTTGCCCCCTCGGAGTGTGGGCCGGGCCGGGGCCGACTTCGAAGGAGGTGCGTGATGACGCAAACGCGCAGACACAGTCTGGCGACCGCCGGCATGGGGCTGGCCGCGCTCTGGTTGGCGGGCTCCCCCCTGGCGTGGCACGGGTCGGGCGGTCCGACCGGCAGCGGCGCTGCCGACATGGGCCCGGCGCCCTTCAGCAATCCCCTGACGTCGCTCCTGCCACCGCCTGGCTATCGAACCTGCATGCTTGGCAACTTTGCGGGGCTCGACCCTGACTTCGTGCCGTCCCATCCGGGTGAGAGGAACCCGGGACACGCGCAAGAGCACCACTGGACGTTCCTGTCTCGAACGGGCGGTCCGGTGACGTTGATCGTCACGGCGGCCAGCGTCAGCCCGTCCGACGTGGGGGGCTTGATTACGGCAACCGCCAGCCACGAGCCAACGGGATCGACCTCCAGCGTTGCCGTCGCCCACTCGGGCATCGGCGGACCGACCGGCGACGTGTCCGCCGTCTTGACGGTCCCGACACTGGCCAACGTGCCCTACGACCTGACGATCGCCGCCGCGTCCATCGCGGGCGCGCCGCAAGGCGGCCACCACTACAAGGTCGGGGTGCTCGGGCCCGCGGCCAATACCGTGGAGATCGGCTACGGCAGTCCCACGCTGGAGTACCACGAATCGGGGCTGAACCGGTGGGCCATTAACGCACAATCCGGAGAGACGGGCGCGGCCCATCTGTCCGTCGACGATCCGGCCCTCGCCGCAGGGGGGGTCCCGAATCAGGCCACCATCGTCACGTACTCGCTGCTCGACCCCGTGGCCGGCCCTCCGCCGCTGCTGGGCCCGACCACCTCCCCTGTCGGCCCCGGAAGCCCCATCGTCGTTCCGTTTGCGAATGGCAGCGGCGGCCCGAGGACGTACATCGTCTCGGCCAATGCCGACGGCCATTACACGCTGACCCGAACGGCGGCCTCGGACGAGGGGATCTACGTCCTGAACTGTCCCGGCGACAGAGGTACGGTCGCCATCGACATCAAGCCGGGCTCCTTCCCGAACTCGATCAACCTGCGGAAGAACGGTACGGTGGCCGTGGCCATCTTCAGCAGGCCTGGCTTCGACGCGACCACCGTCGATCCGGAAACGGTCACGCTGGCCGGAGCGCCCGTCGCGCAGAAGCGCAACGGCACGCTGATGGCCGGCACGGAGGACGTGGATGGCGACGGCCGCGACGACCTCGTTGTTCACTTCGACACCGGCGCGTTGAACCTGGTCTCCGGCGACACCGTGGCGGTGCTGGAAGGCCGAACGTTCTCCGGACTGCCCGTGCTCGGTGCCGACTCAGTGCGCCTCCTGCCGTAGTTTGACGACCGCTCGCGAGGGTCGCGCTCCCGGCGCGCTCGTCGGGAGCGACCCTCGGCTCGTCGCACCACGCCGAGCCGCCATGCTATATTTCCCTGCCCTCGGGCCGGCACATCCCGTCGATGCTCCACAAGACCCTCGCCAGGCTCTCCAGCGCCGCCGATCTCCTGCGTCCGCGCACGTTCTTCCGCACGCTGGCGCGCGTCGACGAGCTCGTCGACGCCACGCGCGAGCTGTCGAGGGCCATCGAGGCGCTCCGCATCCGCACCGAGCAGCTCGCGACGATCGAGCGGCTCAACGGAGAGCAGGAGGAGGACCTTCGGCGGCTGGACCGCCGCCTGGACCGCGAGCGCATCGGTGCGCACGTCCGCGCCGCGGTGCGGGCGGCCCCGCTCCATGACGATCCGTTCCCGCACATCGTGGTCGATACCTGGCTGCCGCCCGAGGCCTACAGGCTGCTCGTCGACGCGCTTCCCCCGTCGATCCTCTTCGCCGACCGCGAGGTCTCGCGTCAACAGTTGAAGGTGCCCTTCGGCTTCGGCCCGGCGTACTCCCGGCGCGTCTGGCGCTTCATGGCCGAGGCCATCGTCGGCGGCGCGCTGGGCGAAGCGCTGCACGAGAAGTTCCGCGATCCGCTGCGCGACTACGTCCGGACCTTCTTCGAGCCGTTTCTGGACGAGGGCGACGAGCGGCTCAACCCCTCGGACGGGCGGATCCTGCTGCGCCGCGCGGGCTACGTGATCCGGCCGCACCGGGATCCCAAGTGGGCGTTCATCACGGGGCTCGTCTACTTGCCCCGCGAAGGCGATGACGACGCCTATGGCACGCAGCTCTATCGCGTTCGCGACGATGCGGAGGCGGAGAACGACAAGCCGCTGTACATCGACGAGCAGCGGTGCGAGCTGGTCACGTCGGTGCCGTTCCGGCCGAATACGCTGCTGGTGTTCCTCAACTCGACGGGCGCGCACGGCGCGTCCATCCCTCCCGATGCGCCGCCCACCTTCGAGCGTTACCTCTATCAGTTCCGTCTCGGCCCCGATTCAGCGGGGGTCCGGCGCATGCTGTCGCAGATGACGCCCGATCGGCGTGCGCTCTGGGGCGGCGGCAAGGGGGGCCACGTCGCGGAGTACTGAGTCGAACGGTTCTCACGCGAAGAAGCCCTTCCGGTTGATCGCGAAGGCGGCCGGCGAGTCCCCGTACCCGAAGTTGATCCCGTCCATGTCCCGCTTCATCTTGTGGAAGTGGAGGTACATGAGCTCGCGGCCCTCGGCGTCGAACGTCTTGCCGTCCCGCCACCAGAGGTTGTCGGACGGGCCGTCACCGAGCGCCCGCTGATAGTCGGCGCTCATCGTCAGCGCCTGCCGCCAGCACACGCGCGGCGCCGCATGCCCCGTGGGGCCGGCCAGCAGCTCGCGCAGGCAGATGGTCATCGCGGTCTCGTCGAGATGCGCGTGCTTCGGCGCAGCGAGCGCCGTGCGCACGTCGGGGATCAGCTCGAACGTCCGGTTGATCGCCGCGGTATTCCGAAACAGCGTGAAATGGCCCGAGAGCCTGCCCTTCCGCGACGAGACGATGTCGTGGCGGTCGAGGATGTCGTCGCTGAGGAAGCGGCGGACGTCGCCCCAGACGATGTCGAGATCCGAATGGGCCCAGAAGTCGACCGGCTTCAGGTCGTCGGCGAACAGCAGCCCGTAGGTGGGCTTCAGGTCGCAGATCTTCCGCAGCGAGCGCGGAAGCCCGATGTTGGTCCCGAGCACCGCAGAGGCCCTCCGATCGAGCTCGGCGATGTCCATGGGCGCGAAGGTGACGTTCGGCGGAATGTCGGCGGCGACCTGGACGTCGGTATAGATGATCCAGCGCACGTCCGGATTCCTGCGGCACGAGAGCAGGAACGCGGGCAGCCACAACGGCGGCGGGCCGAAGTACGTCACGACGATGGCGATGCTGGGGCGTGACGGGTGAAGCGCTGTGCCGTGCCGCGTGATCATGGTCGGACGTCGGGCTCGGATTACAGCATAGTCGGGGCCCGGGCGGCGTGGTCAGCCCCGCCCACGCGACGACCCCGACCGAGCTCGCAACCGACGCCATTTGAGCCGGTTGTGACGCCTGGCGATCCACCGGCGGCGCCGATTCGCCGGCTGACGCTCGATCGTATCTCAGCACGTCCGCGCCATCGTCGCGGCGTGGCGATCCAGGAACCGGTGCAGCGCCGCCGCACTGCTCGAGCGCTTGCCGCTGTCGTCCGGATGATCGCCGCTCTAAGGTGCTCTAAGGTACAACTTCGACGAAGTAGTGTTCGGTCACGCAGCTCACGCACTGGCCGCTGGGCACGGTAGGTGTCGCCACGAGCGTTTCTTTCCCCACATGAATTACCCGGTAAACGAACACTGTCTTGTCGCTGCGTTGACGCTTCTCCACGAAGACCAGCGCATCACCGGCGGCCCCAATCGAATATTGTTGCTCGGAAGCGACTTCGACGGTCGCGAGTTCACCAATGCGAACGACCGTAGGTCGCCCTCAGGTCGCCCTAGCTGGAGTCGCACGGGCCCAGGCGCGCTGACACATGCCGATGCGAAGAGACCAATCGACATGCACGCAGCGGCGATTGCGATCTGCTCTTTCACCACGGCTCGCTAAGCAGTCTTCGATCGAACAACGAGATCAACTTCGCAGTTGAGCACCTGAAGCAGGGCCACCACCTGATCGACTGACTTGCGGTAGTTGGTCTGGTCGAGCAGCCGATAGAGTTGCGCGGCGGAGGTCCCGAGCCGCCGCACGATCTCGCGCTTCGATAGCTGGCTCTCGGCGATGCGCTTCTGCGCTTCGAGCGTCAATCGGTAGAGCAGGAGATCGCGGAGGTACGACGGGTCCTGGTTGTATTCAAGCACCTGTTCGATGTGGACAGTCCCGGTGCGGCCGGAGTGGAGCACGTAGGTGAAGGCCTCGTGACCGGCCTCGGCGTCCACGCACAGCTCTGCGATCGGGTCCTGGATCGTCGGCGCCGGGTCCGCCTTGGAGAACGGGAAGACGAGTTTCTTCTTGGCCGTGCAGACCTCGAAGATCTTCTTTCGATTATTGTGCATGACGGATCGGATCTTCACAGCAGTCCCTCCGCTTCGAGCTCCGCAATCAGTTCCAGGATTCGGCGCGTAGCCGAGCCCTGCATCGGCTTTCGATTGTCCAAGTCCCATTTCACGATCAACTTCCCATCGCGGTAGACGTGCACGTGCCGTGGCGGGTGGTCGCCCTTCCAGCTGATGAACACGTACCCGCCACGGCGGTACTTGGCCATCACGACACGCTACCACACATGGTAGCACTTAATGGAGGGGTCAAGAATGGGCCGGCATAGGGCATCGTTCAACATTGGCCTTATGGCGCTCAAAACAGTCCGTGTGCCAATGCCGCTCCACGACATCACCTTCAGGCGTGTTGTTCCAGCAAGTCGGCTGCTGCTTGAACATGCGGTCCAGAAGGGATCGGAGCACAGGCGCGAAGTATACGGCAGGCCGGTGGAGTCGCGGGCGGGTCTGGATCACCCACGGAGCGGCAGGCCGCAGCCTTCGGAGGATGAACAGATAACGAATTGATGCGAGTGCCCCATCGATCGGACCATGGAGTTACCACACAGCCATGTCCCGATGAGAGTCGGAGTAGGAATGCCCATTACTGAGCACCCCCTCCACAGATCCGGACGAGCGGGTTTCCCGCATCCGGCTCTTGCCTCAGGTGATGACGCCAAGCCGCCGCAGGGGATAGGGATGGCAC
>JACQTK010000267.1 GCA_016210845.1 Acidobacteriota bacterium
CCCATGGACCGCTAAGCGGCCCGGAACGTGAATATCGTACTCGTTGCCAGACCGCATAGCGGTCCAAGCCGCGCGGAGCGCGGCAGAAGAGACCGGAACCAGCCAAGGGGCTCCGCGGGGATATCAAGGGTCGGAGCCCCTTGGCTGGTTGGCCGCGGCCGCTGTGGCCTTCCTCACCGCTTCCGGATCGCCCAGATAGAGCTTCTGCAGCGGCTGCAGATCGTCGTTGAGCACGTAGACGAGCGGGATGCCCGTCGGGATGTTCAGTTCGACGATCTCCTCGTCGGACACGTTGTCCAGGTACTTCACCAGCGCGCGGAGGCTGTTCCCGTGGGCGGCGATGAGAACGCGCTTGCCCGAGGAGATCGCCGGTGCCATCCACTCGTGCCAGTACGGCAGAAAGCGCGCCACGGTGTCCTCGAGCGACTCCGTCAACGGCACCTCCTCGGGCTTCAGGTCGCGGTACCGCCGATCGCGCGAGGGATGCCGCGGGTCGTCCGGCGTCAGCGGCGGCGGCGGAATGTCGTAGCTCCGGCGCCAGATCTTCACCTGCGCTTCGCCGTGCCGTGCGGCGGTCTCGGCCTTGTCCAGCCCCTGGAGAGCGCCATAGTGCCGCTCGTTGAGCCGCCACGAGCGGTGCACGGGGAGCCACATCGCATCCATCTCGTCGAGCGCGATCCAGAGCGTGCGAATCGCGCGCTTCAGCACGGAGGTGAACGCGACGTCGAACTCGAACTTCTCCGCCAGCATCAGACGGCCCGCCTGGCGCGCTTCCTCCCGTCCCTGCTCGCTCAGGTCGACGTCGGTCCAGCCGGTGAAGCGGTTGTCCTTGTTCCAGAGGCTTTCACCGTGGCGGAGCAGGACGAGGCGATGCATGTCACTTGGTGGCTGCAGCCAGCTGGCGGATGGCGGCGCGGCCGGCGTACCGGGCGGCCGAACCGAGCTCTTCCTCTATGCGCAGCATCTGATTGTACTTGGCGACGCGATCGCTTCGGCTCGCCGAGCCCGTCTTGATCTGACCGGCGGAGGTGCCCACCGCAAGGTCGGCAATCGTGCTGTCCTCGGTCTCGCCGGAGCGGTGCGAGATGACCGTCGCGTACCCCGCGCTGCGCGCCAGCGCCATGGCGTCCAAGGTTTCCGAGACCGTGCCGATCTGGTTGAGCTTTACGAGCAGCGCGTTGGCCACGCCGTCGGCGATCCCCTTGCGCAGGATCTCGGGATTGGTCACGAACACGTCGTCGCCGACGATCTGCACCCGGTCGCCGAGGGCGCGAGTCAAGGCCTTCCAGCCGTCCCAGTCGCCTTCCGCCACGCCGTCTTCGATCGAGATGATGGGATACTGCCGCACCCAGTCGGCATACATCTCCACCATCTGGGTTGGCGTCCGCGGCGATTCCCCCGACTTGTGGAAGACGTATCGGCCGTTGTCCCAGAGTTCGCTGGCCGCGGGATCGAGCGCGATGAAGACGTCCCGCCCCGCGGTGAGGCCGGCTTTCGCAATCGCCGCGACGACGATGTCGAGCGCCTCGCGGTTGGATCTTAGGTTGGGCGCGAAGCCCCCCTCGTCGCCGACGCCGGTCGAGTGGCCCGCCTTCTTCAGGATCGCCCGCAGGGCATGAAAGATCTCGGTTCCGGCCCGCAGCGCCTCCGGGAAGGTCGGGAAGCCGACGGGCATCACCATGAACTCCTGGAGGTCCACGCTGCTGTCGGCGTGCGCGCCCCCGTTGAGGATGTTCATCATCGGCACCGGAAGGACGAACGTGCCGTCGGCCGGCACCAGGCCCGCCAGATGCGCGAGATGCTCGTACAGCGGCCTCCCCGCCGCGGCTGCTCCGGCCCTGGCCGCCGCCATCGAGACACCGAGCAGCGCGTTGGCGCCGAGACGGCTCTTGGCCGGCGTGCCGTCGAGCGCGATCAAACGGCGATCGATCGCACGCTGATCGAGGCTCTGGCCGCGCAGGGCCTCGGCGATTTCGCCGTTGACGTGCCCCACCGCGGTGCGCACGCCCTTCCCGAGGTAGCGCCGCGCGTCGCCGTCGCGCAGCTCGAGTGCTTCGCGCTCGCCGGTGGATGCGCCGGACGGCACGGCCGCACGGCCGGAGGCCGTGCCCGCCCAGAGGTCGACCTCGACGGTGGGATTGCCGCGGGAATCCAGTATCTCTCGCCCGTGTATGCGTGTGATGTGTGTCATGTCTGAGCCGAGCCACTGCGATCGGCCTCGGCTTCGGCGCGCAGCGCCTCGTCGCCAATCGGTCCGATCAGGGGTTCATCGTCGGCGGTCACGACGACGACGCCCCCCTCGGTCACGGTGTGTCGCTGCCGATCCTGTTCCAGGTCGAACCCGATCAGCGCACCTCGCGGAATGAGGACGTCGCGGTCGACGATGACCCGCCGGAGGCGGGCGTGCCGTCCGACGCGCACGCCAGGCATCAGGATCGCCTGATCGATCTCGCAGAAGCTGTGCACGCGCACGTTGGGGCACAGGATGCTCCCGCTGACGCGGCTGCCCGAGACGATGCACCCTTGGGAGATCACCGAGTCGAGCGCCTGCCCGCATCGGCGGCCCTGCTCGGCGAAGACGAACTTCGCGGGGGGCGCCTGGGGCTGATACGTCCGCAGCGGCCACTCCGGATCGTACAGGTTGAACTCGGGATTGATCTGGCACAGATCCATGCTCGCCTCGAAGTACGCATCGAGCGTGCCGATGTCACGCCAGTACTTGGCCGCCTTCTTGTTCTCGTCGTAGAAGCGATAGGAGTAGACCGGCGCCCCCGCCTGGATCATGGACGGAATGATGTTCCGGCCGAAGTCGTGCTGGCTGTCGGACCGAGCCGCGTCCTCCTCGACCGCCAGAACCAGCACGTCGGCACGGAAGATGTAAATCCCCATCGACGCGAGCGCCATCTCGGGCGCCCCGGGGCTTGAGGCCGCCGTCGGAGGTTTTTCCTTGAAGCCGGTGACGCGCTCGGTCGCGTCGACGCTCACGATGCCGAACCGGGGGCTCTCGGTGCCGGGCACCTCGATGGTGGCCAGGGTGGCCTCGGCGTTGCGCTCGAGGTGGAACCGGAGCATTTTGGAGTAGTCCATCTTGTACACGTGGTCGCCCGACAGGACGATGACGTGGCTCGGCGCCTCGCGCGCGATCGAGTAGAGGTTCTGATACACAGCATCCGCCGTGCCCAGATACCAGTGCTCGCCGACGCGTTTTTGCGGTGGCAGGATCTCGATGAACTCGCCAAGCTCCTCGGACACGACGTTCCAGCCCATGCGGATGTGGCGATTGAGCGAGAGGGACTTGTACTGGGTGGCGATGACGATGTGCCGGAGACCGGAGTTGATGCAGTTGCTCAGCGTGAAGTCGATGATTCGATAAGGGCCGCCGAAGTACACGGCCGGCTTGGCGCGTTCCTTGGTGAGCGGATACAGGCGCTCTCCGGCTCCGCCGGCGAGCAAGATGACCAAAATGTCGTCGAGATCCATGGGCCCCGAAGGCGAGTATATCCTCAGCATCTGCGCGATTTTCCTGGTTTGACTTGACTGGGGTTGGCGCCTATGATCAGGCGATTCGGATTCTTGGATGGTCCGGAAGAGAGGCATGATGCATATTCCTCGGCTCCTTCCGCTGGCTCTTGCCGTGGCGTCGCTCAGCGCCGCGTCGCCGGCGCTCGTCGCTCAGCAGCAGAACCCGCCACAGCGCAGTCAGCAGGAGCAGCGGGATATTCAGACCCTGGTGCAGCTGGTGGACGCGGTCAGCACCGGCACGCAGCCCGCTCCGACGGACATCGGTGTGTCGTGGGGCTCGAACCACTTCGTCAAGAGCGGTGACGGGTCGACGTACATCGCCTTCACGGTGGCCGTCGACGCCGGTCAGCTCGGCATGCCGGACGCAGCGGTCTACTTGCGCGTGGTCGACAAGTCGGCTCCCGCGCCCGCCCCTCCCGCCGAGCAGCAGCAGCAGAACAACCGGAACCGGAACCAGCAGCAGCCGCCGGCCCGCCCGATCTACCCCATAGAGAACATTTACTTCATCGACGTGCCTGCGGCTGGCACGGTCTCGCGCGCCGTCGTGCTGAAGCCGGGCGAGTACGAGGTGTTCGTGGCGGTCAAGGAGCCGAGCGTCGCGGAACCGGCGCGCAACGCGCCGCCGCCCAAGATGGGGCTGCTGCGGCAGGACCTGAGCGTGCCGGATTTCACGCAACCGGATCTCAGCACGAGCACGGTGATCATCGCGAGCGCGATCGAGCCGCTCGACATGCCGCTGACCCCGCAACAGCAGCAGGAGAACCCGTACACCTTCGGCACGATGCGCGTGGTGCCGGACCTCTCGCTGAGCAAGAGCGGTGAGCTGCAGGTGCTGTTCTGGATCTACGGGACGCAACTCGCCAACGGCAAGCCCGATGTGGTGATCGACTACAACTTCTACCAGAAGACCGCCGAAGGCGAGAAGTACTTCAACAAGACGGCCCCGCAGCCGCTCAACGCCGAGACGCTGCCGCCGCAGTTCGACGTGGCCGCGGGCCACCAGCTGCCCGGAAGCCTCGTCGTGCCGCTGCAGAGTTTTCCCATCGGCGAGTATCGCCTCGAGATCGTCGTGACCGACAAGCTGTCGGGGAAGATGCTGACGCAGAGCGCGACCTTTACCGTCGAGGCCTGAACTGCCAGGAAGGCGACGCCCATGACCCGCCGCATCACGTTGTGTCCGCTGGCTGCGGCGGTGTGTCTCGCGGCCACCGCGGGGCCGGCGTCCGCCCAGCTCGGGCCGCGGCAGCCGCTGCTGCCGGTCGCGCAGGTCGCTTCCATCTCGCAGGCCGATCTGCGCGGGCTGGTGCTCGACGAGCGTGGCCGCCCCCTGGCCAACGCGGTCGTCTCGGCGCTGGGCGCCACCACGGCCTTCGCGGTGTCCGACGGTGACGGCCGCTTCGTCATCCGCAACCTGCCCTTCGGGCCCTATCTCGTGCGCGCGCACCTCCAAGGCTATCTTCCCGCGCGCGGCCGCATCATTCAGGTCGATCAGTCGTCTCATGGCGTGTCGACGATCGCGCTGACTCGCCGAGGGGACGAGGCAGAAGCGCCTCAGGTGCTGACGGCCGGTGTGGGGCCCGCGGATGTGGCGGCGGGCGCGGGCGACGAGTCGGGCACGCACGACCACAGCGAGACGGCGTGGTGGCTGCGGCACCTCCCGCGCAGCGTGCTGAAGGACGCCACCACCGCCATCGATCTCACCGACGACGACTCGTTCCTCGAGACGCCGTTCTCGGGCCTGGGTTGGGCCGTCGGCACACCCGCGCGCGTTGCCACGTCGCTGTTCTCGGAGATTCCGTTCAGCGGTCAGGTCAACCTCTTGACGCGAACGTCGTTCGACAGGCCGCAGGACCTGTTCTCGGCGGAGCGGTGGCTGCCCGGGGGCGTGGCGTTCCTTACCCTCGAAGCGCCCACCGGCGGCGGCGACTGGACCATGCGCGGCGCCATCACGCAGGGGGATCTCTCCTCGTGGATCCTGGCTGGATCGTACGTGCGCCGTCCGTCCGGCGCGCATCGCTATCAGGCGGGCATGTCGTATGGCATGCAGCGGTATCAGGGCGGCAACGCCGATGCGCTGGCCGCCGTCTCCGACGGCGGACGCAACGTCGGCGCCATGTACGCCTACGATGACTGGGCGGTCAACTCCCGGCTGAGCGTCAGCTACGGCGCCAAGTACGCGCGGTACGACTACCTGGCCACACGCGGATTGTTGAGCCCCCGTGCCAGTGTCACGGTCGCGCCCGCGCCGCACGACACGTTCAGGGTTCGCGCCACGCTGTCGCGTCGCGCCGTGGCGCCTGGCGCGGAGGAGTTCATCCCGCCGTCGACCGGCCTGTGGCTGCCGCCCGAGCGCACGTTCTCCACCATCTCGACACGTAACGCGTTCGTCCCCGAGCACATCGACCATCTGGAGGTCGCCGCCGAGCGCAGTTGGGCCGGCGACATCCTGGTTGGCGTCCGCGCCTTCCGTCAGAACGTCGACGATCAGCTCGTCACCCTGTTCGGCGTGGGGCTCCCGGACCGGGCCGCGGCGAGCGTGGGGCACTATTACGTGGCGTCGGGCGGCGACGTCGACGCCCGAGGTTGGGGCGTGAGCGTGAGCCGCGAGGTGTCCGAGGGCATCCGCGCCTCGGTCGACTACACGCGCGTCGATTCCACCTGGAGCCGGCGGCCGCCCGATGTTGCGCTGCTGTCGAGTGCGGCCGCGTCCGTGCTGCGCGACGAGGAGCACATCCACGACGTGACCACATCGTTCGAAAGCCTCGTGCCCGTCACCGACACGCGCCTCTTCGTGGTCTACAAGGTCAACACGGGGTTTGCCGATGCGTCGGCGCCCGGTGCGCGGGCGGGCACGCGCTTCGACGTGCAGGTGAACCAGTCGCTGCCCTTCATGAACTTCACGAGCGCCCAGTGGGAGATGCTCGTGGCGGTGCGCAGCCTGTTCCGCGAGGCGCTGCTCGATGCCTCGGTGTACGACGAGCTCCTCGTGCTGCGTCCGCCCAAGCGGATCGTGGGCGGCGTCACCGTTCGCTTCTAGGGGAGGGGCGGGCCGTAAGGGCCCGCCCCTACGTCCGTAGGGCGTCTCTCTCTTCACGGGCGCCATCGATCGGCCGGGAGGCGCGGAGCCTCCCTATTTTTGTCGCCAATTTCTGCGTCCATTTTGTTGGACGCGAGGTTCTGCTGATTGGATCATGTGGGGCTGGTTTTCGGATTGAACATGGTAAGCACTTGACTGGCTGTCCATTAGGTCACTTCGACCATGCTTGACCGTGGTATACCGTTTGCTCCCTCGCAGGCTTCCGCAGGCCGTGGTCCGCGTGCCCCACGAGTTGGGCCGACGGCTCTGCGAGTGGGTCCGATGAGCGGAGTGGTATCTGCCACACAGCGGGCGTCGATCTGGACTCGATGGGAGCGGCCGGCTTTGCCGGTGGTCGTCGTGGCGCTCCTGCTCTGCCTTGGCGTGGCGAACATCGTCGCCCGCGCCACGTTCCGCGAGGTCGAGGACGGCGTCCTCTGGACGCTCGGTCCCGAGGGCGTGATTGCCGCGGAAATCGCCGAGAGGACGCCCGCGGCGGCGGTCGGCCTGATGCGCGGCGACCTGCTACTGGCGATCGACGATCGGCCCGTGCAGCAGGTGTCCGACGTGGTGGCGGCGCTGCACGCGGCCCGGGCGGGGGAGAGCGCGCGGTACACCGTGTTGCGGCTCGGCACGCGGGAGATCGTCGACCTTCGAATCGCCCCCGTACCCAACGGCTCGGCGCCGTTCTACTTCCTGCTCGCCTCGGTCGGCGTCTTCACGCTGCTGGTGGGCGGCGGCGTGCGGCTGCGGCGGCCCCGCGATCCGGCCACGCTGCACTTCTTCTGGCTCTCGGTCGCGTTTTTCGGCGTCTTCACGTTCTCGTTCAGCGGCCGTCTCGATCGGCTCGACTGGGTCTTCTACTGGGGCGATGCGGCCTCGCTGCTGCTGCTGCCGCCGCTGTTCCTGCACTTCGCGCTGGTGTTCCCCGAGCGCGGCCGCCGCTGGACGGCGGGCGCGACGGGGCGCGCCATGATTCCGCTCCTCTACGTGCCCGCGCTGCTGCTCGGCGCCGCGCGCATCATCGCGCTGGCGCGCAGCGAATCGAACGCGCCGCTCTTCGTGGGCCTGATCGGCACGCTGGATCGCATCGAGTACTTCTACCTCGCGCTCTGCTTCCTGGCCGGGCTCGTGGCGCTTACCCGCGCGCTGGCGGAGGTGCGGTCCATCACGGCCCGTCGCCAGCTTCGCTGGATCGCGTGGGGCACGGCGCTCGGCGTGGCGCCGTTCGCGCTCGGCTACGCGGTGCCCTGGGCCATGGGCGTGGAGCCGTCGCTGCTGATGCAGCTCTCCGCCATCCCGCTGGGCCTCATTCCGCTCGCGTATGCCTCGGCCATCGTGCGCTACCGCCTGATGGACATCGAGGTCATCGTCAAGCGCGCCCTGGTGTCGGCGGCGGCGCTGTCGGCGATCGTGGCCATCTATGTGCTCCTGGTGGAAGGCATCGAGCGCGTGTTCTCGAGGGGCGACGCCGGCTACAGCTGGGTGCTCGCGCTGGCGGTGACCCTGGTGGCGCTGCTGCTCGCGCCGCCGGTGAAGCAGGCCATCCAAACCGGGCTCGACCGGGCGTTCTACCGCGACCGCTACGACTACCGCCGCGCGCTCGTGGGCTTCGCACGCGACCTGAACAGCGATCTCGACCTGAACCGGCTGTCCGAGCGGCTCGTCTCGCGCGTCGTCGAGACGCTGCTGGTCGACCGCATGGTGCTGATGCTCGAGGACGAGTCCGCTCTGCGCTTCGCCTCGGTCCGGGCGTCGGGCTTCGGGGGCGGCAGCGTGCCGCCGCTGCCCAAGCAATCGGGCATCGGCGCGCGCCTGTGCAGCCGGCACCAGGTCGCGCTGGACGATCCGATCGGCGCGAGCCGGTTCACGTCCGAGGAGATCGAGTGCTGGCGCGACGAGGGGCTCTACTACTTCGTCCCCTGCGTCTCCAAGGAAGGCACGATTGCCGTGCTGGCGCTGGGACGCCGGAGCTCCGGCGAGCCGCTGAACAGCGAGGACACGGCGCTGCTCGTGGCAGTGGCGGGCCAGATCGCCACGGCGCTCGAGAACGCGCGCCTGTACCGGCAGCTGCACGTCAAGGCGCTCGAGCTCGACCGGATGCGGGCCTTCAACGAGAACATCCTCGAGTCGCTCGACGACGGCCTGTTGGTGCTCGACCTGCACGACCGGATCGTCTGGTGGAACACCGCGCTCGAGCAGCTCTATGGCGTGTCCCGCGAGGACGCCATCGGAAGGACGCTCGGCGACGTCTTCGACGCGCCGTTCGTCGAGGCCATCCGCGCGGCGCGGCGCGACACGCCCGACGGCGCCACCCTCTCGCGCATCCCGTTGAGCGCCCGGACGGCCGCGAGCCGTACCCTGATCGTCAACGCGGCGGTCGTGCCGCTGCGCGCCTCCGATGGGGCCGAGAACGGCACGCTCGGGACGATCGTGATCGTCGAGGACATCACGGGGCGCGTCGCGCTCGAGGAGCAGCTCCAGATATCCGAGAAGATGGCGTCGCTCGGCCTGCTGGCCGCCGGCGTGGCGCACGAGGTGAACACGCCGCTGACGGGCATCTCGAGCTTCACGCAGATGCTGCTCGAGGGCGCGGATCCCCAGGATCCCCGCACCCAGCTGCTCGAGAAGATCGAGCGCCAGACGTTCAGGGCTGCGAAGATCGTGAACGGGCTGCTCAACCTGTCGCGGCCCGCCGCGGCTGGCGGCAGCGACCTCGGTCCGGTGGACGTCAACACCGTGATCACCGACGTGCTGTCGCTGCTCGAGCACCAGTTTCACCTCCACCACATCCAGGTGCGCCGCGAGTTGAGCGCCAGCCCCGTGATCGTCCTCGGGATGGAGCACAAGCTGCAGCAGGTGTTCCTGAATCTCTTCCTGAACGCCAGGGACGCGATGCCCAAGGGCGGCTGGCTGTCCGTGGCGACGCGCGTCGAGGACGGCCGGGCCGTGGCGGAGGTGGCCGACACCGGCTCCGGCATTCCGAGCGAGTACCTGGCGCGCATCTACGACCCGTTCTTCACGACGAAGACCATGGGCCAGGGTACCGGGCTCGGTCTGTCCATCACGTACGGCATCGTTCGCGAGCACCAGGGCTCGATCGACTGCGACAGCGTGGTCGGTCAGGGCACGCGTTTCATCCTCGGATTTCCGCCAGTGCCCGCCGAGCGGCAGGCCCGCGCGGCGCAACAATCGTGAGCAAAGAATTCATGCGGCGCACCGGTTCCATCCTCGTCATCGACGACGAAGACATCATGCGCGAGATCCTCGAGGCGCTGCTGACGCGCGAGGGGTACGTCGTCCGCTCCGCGGCGTCGGGCCCGGAGGGCCTGGAGCTCGCCAGGTCGGTCCCCTTCGACGCGGCGATCGTGGACGTCATGATGCCTGGCATGGACGGCATCGCGGTGCTCGACGAGCTGAAGAAGCTCGACGAAGAGCTGCCGGTGCTGATGATCACGGCGTTCGCGTCCGTGGAGAACGCCATCTCGGCGATGAAGCGGGGCGCGTTCGACTACATCACCAAGCCGTTCAAGAACGACGAGGTGCTGGTGGTCGTCCGCAACGCGCTCGAGCGGCGCCAGTTGCTGGCGGAGAACACCGCGCTGCGCCAGAACCTGCAGGCCCAGCAGCAGAAGTTCGCGGGCATCATCGGCCGCAGTCCCCGCATGAAGCAGGTGTTCGACCTGATCATCCAGGCCGCGCCGAGCCGGTCGACCATCCTGATCACCGGCGAGAGCGGCACGGGCAAGGAGCTGGTCGCCAGGGCGATCCACTCCAACTCGTCGCGCGCCGACCGCGCGTTCGTGACCGTCAACTCGGGGAACCTGCCGTCGGACCTGCTCGAGTCGACCTTGTTCGGCCACGTGAAGGGCGCGTTCACGGGCGCCGTCTACCCGAAGAAGGGGTTGTGCGATCTGGCCGACAAGGGCAGCATCTTCTTCGACGAGATCGGCAACATTCCACTCGAGACGCAGGCCAAGCTGCTGCGCGTGATGCAGGAGCGCGAGTTCATGCGCCTCGGGGGCATGGAGACCATCAAAGTCGACGTGCGCATCATCGCCGCCACCAACTGCGACCTGCGGCAGATGGTGGACGAGGGGCACTTCCGGGAGGATCTGTTCTACCGGCTCCACGTCATCAACGTCCTCCTGCCGCCGCTGCGCGAGCGCAAGGAGGACATCCCGGTCCTGGCGCAGCACTTCCTCGAGAAGTACGGCGAGGAGAACCGCAAGCCCGGTCTCGAGCTGACCGCGGAGGCGCTGGACCTGCTGATGGACTACGACTGGCCGGGCAACGTGCGCGAGCTCGAGAACGTGATCGAGCGCGCGGTCGTCCTCACCTCCTCCGGCTCCCGGATCAACGTCGACCTCATCCCCGATCACGTGCGATCGTCGCCGGGGTTCCAGATCCCGCGGTTCGTCGTCCCGCCCGAGGGCATCTCCTTCAAGGACGTCGTCACCAGCGTGGAGAAGCGGCTGATCGAGTCGACGCTCGAGGCGGCGGGGGGCGTGCAGAAGCGGGCGGCCGAGCTGCTGCAGATCAAGCCGACGACGCTGAACGAGATGATCAAGCGGTACGGGATCGGGGCGCGGCGGCGGAAGGAGGGCGGCCGCCAGGACGCCGCCGACGAGCGCGAGGACCGGGCGCCCGCGCGTCCGCGCAGCGCGTTTTCCACGACCGAGCTTTCCCGCGATTAGGGTTGCCGAATACCCGTCTCGAGCCAGATGCGCGCGGCTCCCCGACGTCGAGCCGTCTCTTCCAGCTCGGCGAGAATCCTCCGCGCGAGACCGCGGCCTCGAAATGCGGGCCGGACGTACATCCGTTTGACCTCGCTCGTGTCGGGACCGAGCCGCCGCAGCGCGCCGCAGGCCACAGCCGTCCCA
>JACQTK010000272.1 GCA_016210845.1 Acidobacteriota bacterium
CTGAAAGGGCTGTGCCGGCCGCGGACGCGGCGTAGGATGCGGCGAGATGCGTGACCTGTGGATCATGGTGGACGCCGCTGTCAGGTTCGTCGCGGCAATGGCCGTGGCGGCCCTGCCTCGCTGTTACTGGCGAAGCCTCGACGCGTTCGTCCCGGTGTCCCGGGCGGCGCTCCCGTCCGCGATCGCCACCATCCTCGTGGCCTTCGCGGTGGCCATACCGGCCTTCTGGCAGTTCACCGAGGCCAACGCCAACCAGGCCGTCGAGCTCATGCTGCGCGCGACTGGGTGGCGTCGGTCGCCCCCGGGCGCCGAGGCGCCACCGGAAGCCGTCGCGCTCGGCACCTGGTTCGCCGGCTTCGCCTCGCCCCTGCAATTCGCCCTTCTGACGCCGCTCGGGCTCTTCTGCACATATCTGCTGGCGACCGGTTATTTTCGAGCAGTCTCCGCGTATGTCGACGACGCGCGCGGCGATCCTGTGGTGACGGCGGTGGATGCCTTCGCGCGGCGCATGTGGAGCAGCGCCCGGGCGCGCCGCGCCGTCCGCGAGCGCGAGCGGCTGGAGGGCCCTGAGGTGCCGGACCGTCTCGTGCCTGGACGGGCGGCTGGCTGTCCCGACGCCGACCTCGTCGTCGTCGCGTCGCGGCGGAAGGCCGGGTGGGAACGGGGCACGTTCGTGATCACGAGCGAGAAGTGGTACCGGCTCGGCACGCCCGTGGATCGTCAGATGCCAGGAGGTCTTCGGACGTTGTACCCGCTGACCGAGATTACGGATCACGAGGTGCTCCGCCGCGGCGTGCCGTACGAGCTGCCGCCGCTGAGCGGATCGCCGTCGATCGTGCCGCGGTGACGCTGTCGTACACCGCAGCGGTGCCTTCGACCATGCGTTCGACCGTGAATCGTTCGCGCGCGCGCCGCAGGGCTGCCTCGCCCATCTGGGTTCGAAGCGCCCCGTTCTGGAGCAGCACCACGATCTTCGCCGCCATCGCGCGGTGATCGCGCGGCGGTACGAGGAATCCGGTCTCGCCGTCGACCATCACCTCGGGAATCCCGCCCGCAGCGGTCGCCACGGCCGCCTTCGAGGCGGCCATCGCGTCGACGAGCGCCGTGCACATGCCCTCGCTGACCGAGCTCATCGCGAACAGATCGAACCCCTTGGTCAGCTCGAGCACGTCGGATCGGAAACCAGCGAGGAACACGTGGCGCTCGAGATGCTTCTCCCGTATATGTCGTTCGAGGGCCTCCCGCAGCTCCCCATCGCCCACGATGACGAAGCGCGCGTCGGGCACGTCGTGGACGACCAGCGCGGCGGCGTCGATGAGATGCTGCTGGCCCTTGTGCGGCACGAGCGCGGCGACGTTGCCGACCACCGGCGCGTGCGTCGGCAGGTAGAACGCCGCGTGCACGTTGGCGGCCGTCAGCCGGACAATACGCTCCACGTCGACGCCTTCGTTGACGACCGCGATCGTGTCGCGGGGGATCCCGTCGGCGACGAGGCGATCGCGGATGGCGCCGCTGTTGGCGACGAAGCGGTCGACCTGCGAGTACTTCCAGCGTGAAAACGAGTTGTGCGCGATGCGGAACTCGATGCGCCGCGAGGCAACCAGGGCGGGCCTCGGCGTCGGCGAGGCCATCGAGAGCGCCGTGGAGGCCATCGCCACCGCGTGCGGATCGTGCGCGTGGACGACGTCGGGCCGGAGCTGCTTGAGCACGCGCGACAGGCGCCAGGCGGCGGCGAGGTCGATCTCGTTCCGCGGCGCCAGCGGGATCAGGTCGTGCCCCTCGCGCAGGCGCCGCAGCAGCTCGCCCTCGGGATGCGCCACGAGCGCCGCCCGATGGCCCATCGCGCGCAGGCCGAGCACGGTGTAGAGCACCTGGCTCTGTCCGCCCCGCCACGTCCGGGCCGTGTCGATGTGAAGAGAGAACATGACACTGAATGGGAGGTGTCAAGAGCACAAAGACGACTTGCCACAAAGGGCGCAAAGACCTCGAAGGTCAGAGCACCCAGATTCACAAGGGCACGTCGCGCGTCGAAGCTCAAGAGCCTTTGGCGATCTTCGTGGTCTTTGTGGCTACGTCGTCTTCGTGCTCTTGACAGCTCTTGGTCCCCGCGGGCGCAGTATTCTGGAGTTCCCAGAGTTTTGCAAACTTCAGAAACACCGCGTAGGCGTTGACGGCCGAGATCGTAAGGCCGGCCGTGCCGTCCAGGAACCCGCGCCGCAGCAGGAAGTTGCGCGCGAAGGCCGCCGGCGGGTGGAGCAGCAGATCGATCGGCCCCGCGCGGCGGCCCGCCTCGTGCATCTGCCGGGCCGCGAGCGTCGTGTAACGATTGACGCGATCGAGATGGTCGCGCAGGTCGCGGTAGGAGTAGTGCTCCAGCTCGTGACGCAGCCGACCCACCGGACCGTCCGCGTCCACCGACTCGTGCACGTACCGCCCGCGCCAGCGGGCGGCCCGCCGGTCGTAGAGCCGCGTCTGATAGTCGGGATAGAAGTCCGTGGTGCGAATCCACCGGCCGAGATGGTAGGTGACGCGCGGGATGCGGTAGGCGTGCATCGGCGGCTCGTCCGACAGCAGCGCCCCGATCTCGGCGGCCAGGGCGGGCGGGATCCGCTCGTCGGCGTCGAGCGAGAGGATCCAGTCGTGCGAGGCGATCTCGGCGGCGTAGTTCTTCTGATCGACGTAGCCAGGCCAGTCGCGGGTCACCACCCTGGCCCCCTTGGCCCGCGCGAGGTCCGGTGTGCCGTCGCGGCTGCCCGAATCGACCACGACGATCTCGTCGGCCCAGGCGGCGCTCTCGAGGGCGGCGGCGATGTGGTCCGCCTCGTCGAGGGTGATGATGGTGACCGACAGCTTGGGCACGCAGCAGCGATTCTAAGGCCACGAGACAGTCTTCGCCATGAAGGACACAGCGCGGCTTTGTGATCTTCGTGGCGGCCGTTACCGCAGGGGGGCTTCCTGCACCGTCTCGAAATCGACGAGCGACCGGTTGTAGTCGAGTATCGCCTGCAGCTCGTTGTTGCGCGCCTGCGCGAGGTCGCGCTGCGCCTGGAAGACGAAGAAGCTCGTGGAGGTGCCCGCGGTGAACTTCCGCTCTTCCGCCTCGAGCCGCCGCTCCGCGAGCACCCGCGACGCGCGCGTCGTCTCGACGCGCCGCTGGTTCGTCTGCACCTGGCGCGTGACGTCGCGTACCTGCGTGGCCACCGCGAGCTCCTGGTTGCGAAGCTCCGTCTGCGCCTGGCTGTACTGGAGCCGCGCGCGCGCCAGGTTCACCTCGGATTGGCTGTCGCCGATCGGGTAGCTGATGTTGAGCGACGCCGTCCAGTTGGGGAACTTGTTGCTGAACAGGTCCTCCAGCACGGTGGCGAAGCTGCGTTCGGTTTGTCCGACGATGGGTCCCGGAAAGCCCGCGCCGCGCACGAACTGCGTGCCGCCCAGGCCGGTGAGGCCGTAGTTGAAGTTGGCCGTGACGTCGGGCAGCGTCTGATTGCGGAAGAATCGCAGATTGATGTCGCTCGCCTCCAGACTGCGGCGCGCCTGCAGCACGTCGGTCCGCCGATCGAGCGCATTCCGGACCGCGCCCTCGGCGTCCACCGGCACCGGCTGGAACGGCGGCAGCTCCACCGGCTCGAGGCGGATGGTCCAGAAATCGGGCATGGCGGGGTCGTACACGAGCGCGCGCAGCGCGTCCTCGGCGCTCGCAATCTGCGCCTCGGCCACGATCACCGCTTCCTCGCGCTGCGCCACCTCGGCCTCGGCTTCCACGATGTCGATGGGCGGCGTCGTGCCGATCTCGACGCGCGCCCGCGTGTTCCGCAGCGACTCCTGGGCGAGATCGAGCGACTGCTGCCGCACCTCCAGCGAGGCGATCGCGTAGGCGAGGCTCCAGTAGGCGTTGCGCACCGCGCGGGTGGTGGTGACGATCGACTGCCGCAGCGTGACGTCGGCGATCTCCCGGTTCTTCTCGCTCACGAGCAGCTGCTGGCGCGGGGCGTCGATGCGGTAGCCCCGCAGCAGCGGCTGGCTGTAGGTCACCGAGAGCGACGACCGGAGCTGCGGCGAGAAGTTGGAGAAGATGTTGGTGGTCGTCGATCGCGAGCCGTCCCAGCCGAGGCTGTAGCGGCCGCCCCACGGCAGCGCCTGATCGAGGCCGAAGTCGGTGGTGAAGCGGCTGTCGCTCGTCTTGGTGCCCTGGGCGCCGGACAGGAAGCTGTTGTTCGGCGTGTCCGTGCTCGTCTGCTGAAAGGTAGTGCTCAGCGTCGGGGCCCACGCCGTGCGCGCCAGCACGATGCTCAGGTCCTGGATGAGCGGATCGAGGCGCGCCACCTGGACGCCCAGGTTGTTCTCGAGCGCGATGTGCACCGCTTCGTCCACGGTCAGCCGCCGGACCTGCGCCGCCGACGCCGGTGGCAACGGCGTCACCTGTGCGGAAACGGACAGCGGCGTCCCGCAAACGGTCAGCACGAGCGCCAGCAGGCGTCCGCGCCATGTCGATCTATTCCGCATCTCTCGTATCTCCCTGTTCGAAACTCCCCCGTGTTAAGACGTGCAGGCAGGGAAGGATGTTCGGCACGTGCAAAATGTATTCTAAGGACGCGCAGGCTGAAGCCTGCGCGCTACAGGTGACGAGCGCAGACGACATTCTCGATCGCTTTCGCCGCGCGGGCGCCCTCCTCGAGGGGCACTTTCGCCTGACGTCGGGGCTGCACAGTTCCGGCTACCTGCAGTGCGCCCTCGTGCTCCAGCACCCGCGCGAGGCGGAGGCGTGCGGGGCGGCGATCGCGGATCGTGTACGCGGTCTCGGGGCGCAGGCGGTGCTGTCGCCCGCGCTGGGCGGCATCGTGATCGGCCAGGAGGTAGGACGCGCGCTCGGCGTCCGCGCGCTCTTTGCCGAGCGCCAGGACGGCGCGCTCGTGCTGCGAAGGGGCTTTTCTCTGGGCCCCGGCGAAACGGTTCTGGTCGTCGAGGACGTCGTCACGACCGGCGGCTCCACGCGGGAAACGATCGAGGTGGCGCGCGCGGCGGGCGCGGTGGTGGTGGGCGCCGCCGCGATCATCGATCGCAGCGGCGGCGGACCGGGCCTCGACGTGCCGTTCCACGCGCTGGCCACCGTCTCGCTCCCCACGTACGAGCCCGAGGCCTGCCCGCTCTGTCGCGCCGGGCAACCGGTGGTGAAGCCCGGGTCGCGAACGTGACCGTCGTAGGGCGCGGCTTTACGCCGCGCCGGGCGGGCCCCAAAGGCGGGGCCCCCACCGCGCCCGCGCGGTGGGGTGCCAATGGCCCGCCCTACCCGTGATGCGGACCTTGAAATTGACGATTGCGTACGACGGGACGCGGTTCGTGGGCTGGCAGCGGCAGGCCGGACGCGAGTCGATCCAGGGCCTGCTCGAGCGGGCGCTCGCCCGGTTCGAGGGCGGTCCGGTCGTCGTCCACGGCGCCGGACGCACCGATGCGGGCGTGCACGCGCTGGCGCAGGTGGCCAGCGTGCGGCTCGCGTGCACACACGACACGGCGGCGATGGCTCGCGGGCTCAACGCCCAGCTCCCTCCGGACGTCCGCGTCACGCGCCTGGAAGAGGCCGCCGACCGGTTCCATGCGCGCTACGGCGCGCGTGCCAAGGCCTATCGCTATCTGCTGCGCAACGCCCCGGTGGCCAGCCCGTTCGAGCGCCCCTACGTGTGGCACGTTCCGGAGCCGCTGGACGTCGATGCCATGCGGATCGCCGCGGCGTCGGTGGGTGGCACGCACGATTTTGCGGCGTTTCGAAGCACGGGCAGCGACCCAAGGGGGACCGTGCGCACGATCACACGCTCGGAGCTGGTGTCGTGCGAGCCGTGTCAGGCTGGCCTCGCGGACCTCACACAGTCCGCGCCACCGCCGTCGACGTCACACCAGTCGATACCTGGTCCGCTGCTCGCGTACGAGATCGAGGGCAACGGGTTTCTTCGCCATATGGTCCGCAGCCTCGTCGGCACGCTCGTCGAAATCGGTCGGAGGCGGCGTTCGCCCGACTCGATGGCCGCGTTAGTGGCGGGGGGGATCCGGGCGGATGCGGGGGCCACGGCCCCGGCCCACGGCCTCTTCCTCGTCCGAGTGGACTATGATTAACTCGTTGAGTGGACGGGAGATGGAACGTGGCGCTTGAGCAACTGTTGGCGTCGATGCCGCCGGGCCATCCCGACGAGCCGCTCGCCCGCCAGGTCAACGTCGAGCGGCTGCCCGCGCACGTGGCCATCATCATGGACGGCAACGGCCGATGGGCCGCGCAGCGGCACCTGCCGCGCGTGGAGGGGCACCGGGCGGGCATCGACGCGGTGCGCGACACGGTGGAGAC
>JACQTK010000269.1 GCA_016210845.1 Acidobacteriota bacterium
GCCAAGTCAGAATCGAGTCAACTCAACCAGCCAAGGGGCTCCGCCCCTTGATATCCCCGCGGAGCCCCTTGGCTGGTTCCGGTCTCTTCTGCCGCGCTCCGCGCGGCTAGGACCGCTATGCGGTCTGGCAACGAGTACGAAATTCACGTTCCGGGCCGCATAGCGGTCCAAGGGAAGGCGCGTACATAGGAAGGGCCGGCGCATCGACGCCGGCCCGAACAAAGAACCCGGAACTCGAACTCGGAACGCGGAACCTGGAATCCGAGAACGTTATTCCACGGTCTCCTTCGCCTCGTCAGCGCCAATCCGAAGCGATCGGAGGAAGCGGCGGTCGTTGGCCGTCAGCTCGAACGGACGCCGCGCGGGCAGCAGGCGCGCCGGCGTCGTGATCTTCGCCAGGGCGCCTTCGTTGCTCCGGCTCACGAACCCCACGACCGCTTCCAGCGTCACGCGCATGTCGAAGCCGGCCTCCCGCGCCTTGGCGCGGCAGGCTTCAACCTGGGGATGCTCGGCAACGGCAGCGGCGATCGCGTCGGCCAGCTCTTTCGCGAACCGGTTCACGACGTCATCCATACCTGCTCCTCCTCACGCGCCGCCGGGCCGGGTTCCGGGGCGTCTCCCAATCCGAACCTGCACGACCGGGGAGGTTGGCAGGGATCGGGCGCCAAAGATGTTCATCTGTAGGGGTTTAGCCTCCCCGCGGGGGGCTTTGAGCGCATTGTAGAGGCACGATCCGGGGGTGTCAACAAACCGGGGCTTTTCGGCCGAATTCCTGAGTTGCGAAGCAGATGACCCGCCTGCCGCAGGATGGGTGGCTAGGTAGCTGGGTTGCCCAGCTACCCAGCTACCCAAAGGGTAGAATCCGGACACCGATGCGTGCCCGCTTATGACTCCCCCGCTGCTGGACGTCCAGCACCTGACCGTCGTCTTCGAAGGCCCACGCGCGGCGCTGACCGCCGTCGACGACGTCAGCTTCCAGATCGCGCAGGGCGAAACCCTCGGCCTCGTCGGCGAATCGGGCAGCGGCAAGTCGGTGACGGCGTTCGCCATCCTCAGGCTGCTGCAGCCGCCAGGCCGCATCAACGGCGGGCGCGTGTTCTTCGATGGACGGGATCTGCTGGCCCTCTCGGAGCGCGAGATGCGCGCCATCCGAGGCGCGCGGATCTCCCTGATCTTTCAGGAGCCGATGACCGCGCTCAATCCGGTCATGCGCGTGGGCGATCAAATCGCGGAGGCGCTCCGCGTCCACGGCCTGGCGACCGGTGCGGAGGCGCAGAACCGCGCCGTGGAGCTGCTCCGCGCGGTCCGAATTGCGGACGCCGAGCGCCGCGTGCGCGACTATCCGCATCAGCTCTCGGGCGGCATGCGGCAGCGCGTCATGATCGCCATCGCGCTCGCGTGCCAGCCGCCGCTCGTGATTGCCGACGAGCCGACCACGGCGCTCGACGTGACGATTCAGGCGCAGGTACTGGAGCTGCTGCGCGAGCTGAAGGCCCAGTACCGGCTGGCGGTGCTGCTCATCACCCACGATTTCGGCGTCATTGCCGAAATGGCCGATCGCGTCGCGGTGATGTACAAGGGGGCGCTCGTCGAGCAGGGCCCGGTACGCCAGATCCTTCGGGCACCCGCGCACGACTACACGCGCAGCCTGCTGGCCGCGATTCCAGGCGGGCGCCGATGAGGCCGCTCCTCGACGTGCGCCACCTCGTCAAGCACTTCGTCCGGAAGCAGGGGCTGTTCCGCGCGCCGTCGATCGTCAAGGCCGTCGACGGTGTGAGCTTTGCGATCGAGGAGGGGGAGATGTTCGGGCTCGTGGGCGAATCGGGCAGCGGCAAGAGCACCACCGGCCGGTGCATCCTGCGCCTGATCGAGCCTTCGTCCGGAGAAGTCCTGTTTCGCGGCGACAACGTCCTCGAGTTCTCCCGCCCGCGCATGCGCCTCGCCCGGCGCGACATGCAGATCGTCTTCCAGGACCCGTACTCCTCGCTCAATCCGCGCATGCGCGTCGGCGACATCGTCGAGGAGCCGCTGGTGATTCACAAGCTCGGGACGAAGGCCGAGCGGCGGGCCCGCGTCGCGGAGCTCTTCGCGCTGGTGGGCCTCGAGGCGGATCACCTCGCGCGGTACCCGCACGAGTTCAGCGGCGGACAGCGGCAGCGCATCGGCATCGCGCGGGCGCTGGCGCTCAATCCGGCGCTCATCATCGCCGACGAGGCCGTCTCGGCGCTGGACGTGTCCATTCAGGCGCAGGTCGTGCGGCTCATGGTGGAGCTGAAGGACCGCCTCAAGCTGACCTACCTGTTCATCGCGCACGACCTGCGGCTGGTGGAGAACATCTGCACGCGGGTGGCGGTCATGTACCTGGGAAAGATCGTCGAGACGGGCGAGACGCGGGCCTTGTTCGCGCGGCCAGCGCATCCCTACACGCGAGCGCTTCTCAGCGCGGTTCCCGTGCTCGATCCCGACACGCCGCGCCAGCGCCTCGAGCTGGACCCCGACGCCTTCGATCGGGATGCCCCGCTGCGGGAGATCGCCGCGGGACACTGGGCCGCCGTCTAGAGATCGCGCGGCGCCTACGCCGCCTGCCGCACGTCCTTCTCTACCTGCCCGTCGCGCAGGTGAAGCACCCGGGGTGCGAAGGCGGCCACGTCGGCCTCGTGCGTGACGAGCACGATGGTGTGGCCCGCCTGGTACAGGCGGGCGAACAGGGCCATGATCTCGGCACCCGTCTTCGAGTCCAGGTTCCCCGTCGGCTCGTCGGCCAGCAGGATCGACGGGGTGTTGACGAGGGCGCGCGCGATGGCGACGCGCTGACGCTGGCCGCCGGACAGCTCGTTGGGCCGATGGGCCATGCGGTCCGACAGCTCCACCTTGAGCAGGGCGGCCCTGGCGCGTTCCTGCCGATCGCGCGCCGCGACGCCCGCGTAGACGAGCGGCAGCTCCACGTTGTGGAGCGCGGTCGCGCGCGGCAGCAGGTTGAACGTCTGGAAGACGAATCCGATCTCCTCGTTCCGGATGCGCGCCAGCTCGTTGTCGTTCATGTCGCTCACGCGCTTGCCGTTCAGCAGGTACGTGCCCTTGGTCGGCGTGTCGAGGCAGCCGATCAGGTTCATCAGCGTCGACTTGCCCGAGCCGGACGGCCCCATGATCGCCACGTATTCGCCCCGTTCGATCTGGACGGACACGCCGCGCAGGGCGTGAATCTCTTCCGAGCCCATCACATAGGTCTTCCAGAGGTCGTGCGTCTCGATGAGTGCCATTGAATGCCTTGACGTGAGGGGGCCCGCCGCGGTTCCCCCGTTCACGCGCTCGATTTCAGTCGCGTGAGCAGCGACTTCACGACCGGCGGCGCGTCCTGCGGCACGTGCGCCGCCCAGGTTCTGGTGTTCACGGGCACCATGACCAGCTTGCCTCCCGCCGGCATCGGCTTCTGGCGCTGCTCGGCGATCGCGGTGGCCAGCTCCCGCGGCGACGCCACGGCCGGACCCAGCACGAACACGCAGAGGTCACGCTGCTTGTCCTTCTTCATCCGGGCCGCCATCGCCCATGTTTCCGTGATGGCCGTCGCGTCCACCTGCGGCACGAAGCGGCCAAGGACGCGGGGAGGAAACTTCATGCTGAAAAACGCCGGTTTGGGGACGCAGGTGACCTGGAAGCCCGCGAGCGGCGCCTCTTCGTACCGGCCGAACTCGGTCCCCAGGACCTGGCGAAACCGCGCGATGGTCGCCTTCTGCACCAGATCGCTGGCACCCGCGCGCTCCTGATGAAAGACGGAGGCGCCCGACGGCGGCACCGGCTCGGGCGCGCGCTCCGCCTCCGGCCGCCGCGCGGCGGCTGGAG
Organism: Acidobacteriota bacterium; assembly: GCA_016210845.1. Classification (GTDB taxonomy): domain Bacteria; phylum Acidobacteriota; class Vicinamibacteria; order Vicinamibacterales; family UBA2999; genus JACQTK01. Next base: position 3,841 of record JACQTK010000269.1, read on the forward strand.
GCGGCGGCCGCACGTCCGGGGCGGGAGGTGCCGAGGGCTGGTGAACCGGCGCGGCGCCCGACGCGGGCAGCTCGTCGTATTCGGCGCGCAGGGTCTCGTCGCTGAGCGTCTTGTACGCCTGCGTCAGCTCGGCGGCCTTGACCGCCGCAATCTCCTGGAACTCCTTCCCGAGATGCTGAACCTTGTCGGGATGGTATCTGGCGATCTCGCGCCTGAAGGCGCGCTTGATCTCGTCGGCCGATGCGGTGGGCGCGACCTCCAGCAGCTCGTAATAACTCGGCACGTCAGAGCCAGTTTAAACGAACCGCGAACCTGAACCCGGAACCCGGAACTTAGAAACCCAGAACCTCGTTATTTCTTGAACTCCGCGACGTTGCTGGCGGGGGGCAGCTCGGGCAGCTCGCGTGGCTGGCGAAGCTTCCGGGCCCCCTTCTTCGGAGCGGTCTCGTCCGTGGATCTGGCGCAGTACGGGCAGAACTTCCAGCCGGGCTGGACGGGCCGGTGGCAGTGCGGACACCCGCCCCCGACGCGATGGCCGCAGGTCGGACACGCCACGAAATCGGTGGACACGCTGGCCCCGCACTGCGGGCACAGCGCCTGCGCCTCGCGGACCTCGGTCACCACGCGCAGCAGCTCCTCCGGTGTCGTGACACCGGCCTTGACCTTGAACAGGCCGTCCTCGCCGAGCGACAGCATCCCGTCGGCAATCGCGTCCTCGCGGAGCCGGGCCTCGTTGCCGCGCTGCGCGATCTGGCGCCGGAGCTTGTCGGTGACGGGCATGATCTCGTAGATGCCGACGCGCCCCCGATAGCCCGTGTGGTTGCACTGATCGCAGCCGACCGCGCGGTAGAAGGTCAGCGTCGCCGCGTCCGTCTCCGACACGCTCATCGCGCGGAGCGTCTCGGGATCCGGCGTGTACGGCCGCTTGCAGTGCGAACAGAGGCGGCGCAGCAGCCGCTGCGCGACGACGCCGATCAACGCCGACGCGGTCACGTACGGCTCGATGCCGATGTCGGTCAGCCGCGTCACGCACGAGGGGGCATCGTCGGTGTGGAGCGTCGAGAGGACGAGGTGGCCCGTCTGGGCTGCCTGCATCGCGATGCGCGCCGTCTCCTGGTCGCGGATCTCGCCGACGAGCACCACGTCCGGATCCTGGCGGAGGATGGATCGCAGGGCGCTGGCGAACGTGAGGTTGATCTTGGCGTTGATCTGCGTCTGATTGACGCCAGGGATCTGGTACTCGACGGGATCCTCGATGGTGATGATGTTGGTGCGCTCGGAGCGCACGGACGTCAGCGCCGAGCACAGCGTGGTCGTCTTGCCCGAGCCGGTGGGTCCCACGACGAGGACCATCCCGTGCTGGTGGCGCAGGAAATGGCGGATGTGCTCGAGCGACGTGGCCGAGAAGCCGAGCTCCTCGAGCGGGGGCACGCCCTTCCGGTGATCGAGGACGCGCAGCACGATCTTCTCCCCGAAGATCGTCCGCAGCGTGGAGGCGCGGAAGTCGACCTCCTGCCCGTCCTCGCCCGTGGTGCGGACGCGGCCGTCCTGGGGCAGGCGCTTCTCCGCGATGTCCATGCCGCCCATGATCTTCATGCGCGCCACCAGCCCCTCATGGACCCATTTGGGGAGATCCATCACTTCCTTGAGGAGGCCGTCGAGCCGATGGCGGACCACCACGTTGTGCTCCGTCGGCTCGATATGGATGTCGCTCGCGCGGCTCTTGAGCGCGCTCTTGATCACCAGGTCCACCAGGTCGATGATGGGCGCCGTCTCCGGCGTGGCGCCGCCTCGGGCATCGGGGCCCTGCTCGAAGACCTCGTCTTCGGGGCGGGCAACCAGGCCGCCTGCCGTGTCGCCCAGCGGCGCCAGCATCCCGCCAACACCGGTCTCCTGGCCCCTCTGCGCCGAGCGTCCCCGCGCGCGCCCCTGCACGGCGAGACCGCCGCCGGGCTGCGTCAGACGCGCGAGCGCCTTGTCGGGATACGACGCGTGAATCGCCTCCACGATCTCCGCGCGCGTGGCGACGACCTGCTTGATGCGGTAGCCGGTCTGAAATTCCAGATCCTGAACCAGCGTGAAGAGCAGCGGATCCGACATCGCCACCGTGAGGAGGTTCTTCTCGACGGCAATCGCGATGCACGTGCGTTTGAGCGCGACGTCTTTCGGGATTAAGATGACGGCGGCTGGATCCGGGGGATTTTCGGCGAGGTTGACATACGAAAACCCGAGCTGGTACGCGAGCGCCTTCGCAATCTGACGCTCCGTCGCGAGGTTCATCCGGACGAGCACAGACCCCAACCGCTCGCCCGAACGCTTGTGCTCGACGAGCGCCGTTTGCAGGTCCGCTTCGGTGATGAGTCCCGCCTGGACGAGACACTCACCGATCTTCTTGCGCACGCGTGGCCTCTCGGAGACCGGTATGCGGCCCCAAACCCGAATTTCGTCCTTACGGAATCCTCTCGGGGGTTTCGGCCAATGCGAGCCGGCCCGGTAGAGGTGCGAAATCTGTAATGCTCAGTATACAAACCCAGTCCGCTGCCACAGGCAAGCCCCGATTTCGTCATCGGGCGTCAACCTGCGGGCTTCCGTCTTTCGCCCGCAATAGGCGGTCGCAAGTGTCCTATAGAGTTCGTTGAAGCTCGTCAGTGGATATGTCGGCTGAGCCCTTACAGCCCGATAGCGAGTACGTGCAGGAGCGAACCGAGCTTCGAGCGCACGTCGTTCGCCGGCTCGAGCAGCGCGCCTCCAGCATCGTCAGCGATGCCGCGGCCGTCTTTCCCTTCGCGGGTCTGGAAGGGGTCGATGCCGAGAATCAGACGCGGCTCGCGTCGCTCATCCTCGAGCTGCTGACCGTCGCGGCGCGCGACGGCGAGGTCGACATGCGTCGCGGCGCGGTGGGCGAGCTTCGTCAGCTCGCCAGAACGGCCAACGTCGCCATCCGGCCGCTGTTCGGCCTGGTGTACGTGATGGAGCGCGCGGCGCTCGACGAGTTGGCGCTCGACGAGTCGTTCGGCGCCACCACCGAGCCCTGGCCGTCGATTGCGCAGCTCGTCCGGCGATGCTCCGTGGATGTCCTCGCCTCCTTCTCGGAGCACGTCCACAGCGAACCGGGCAGTTCGAGCGTGACCGATCCGCTCACCACGCTCCATACCAAGGCCGTCCTGATGGCGGTGCTGGAAAAGGAGATCCAGCGCTCGGAACGGTTCGGTCACCCGTTCGCGCTCATCATGCTCGACGTCGATCGGCTCGCGGACATCAACGCCAAGCACGGCTACGGCGCGGGCGATCGCCTCCTCGAGCGCATCGGCATCCTCGTGCGGACCTATTTCCGGGAGCACGACTGGGTCGCCCGGCTGGGCGGCGACAGCTTCGCCGTGCTGCTGCCGGAAACGGCGCGCGAGTACGCCGAGTCGCTCGCCGATCTCGTGCGCAAGACGGTCGAGGAGCGGCTCGAGCTGCACGATTACCGCTCAGAGGAACAGGTGCCCGTGACGGTGTCGGTCGGCGTGGTGATCGCGCAGTCGGTCGATCAGAGCACGCGCGCCGAACAGCTCATGGTGGCGGCGAAGGAGGCGGTCGATCGGGCCAAGCAGGGCGGACGGAATCGAGTGGAGGTGCTCGACGTCACCGTCGCCCGGGCCGCGCCGGCCCGCGATGCGCAAGCGCGTGGATTGACCTAGCAGGGGCACGGCGGCGCCGTGCCCCTTTCATTCGCCTGTCTCTTGGTACTGCTCCTTCAGCCTGGCGATCACGTTCGGGTCGGCCAGCGTGGTGGTGTCGCCGAGCGCCTTGCCTTCGGCGATGTCGCGAAGCAGCCTCCGCATGATCTTTCCCGACCTGGTCTTCGGCAGGTCCGCCGTGAAGATCACGTCGTCGGGACGCGCGATCGCGCCGATTTTGCGGACCACGTGGTCCTTCAGCTCTGACATCAGCACGTCGCCGCCCTGCACGCCCTCCTTGAGCGTCACGAAGGCGGCGACTGCCTGCCCCTTGATCTCGTGAGATCGCCCCACGACGGCCGCCTCGGCCACGCGAGGATGATCGACGAGCGCGCTTTCCACCTCCATCGTGCCGATGCGGTGCCCTGCGACGTTCAACACGTCGTCGACGCGTCCGAGCAGCCAGAAGAATCCGTCCCGATCGCGCTTGGCGCCGTCGCCCGTGAAGTAGATGTCCGGCGTCCAGCGGCTCCAGTACTGCGTCACGTAGCGATCCGGGTCGCCGTAGATGCCTCGCAGCATCGATGGCCACGGACGCGTCAGCACCAGGAACCCGCCGCCGACCTCCACCGTCTCGCCCTGGTCGGTCCTGATCTCCGCGCTGATGCCCGGAAACGGCCGCGTGGCCGAGCCTGGCTTGCAGGTCGTCAGCCCAGGCAGCGGCGTGATCAGGATCGAGCCGGTTTCCGTCTGCCACCATGTGTCGACGACCGGGCAGCGCTCGCCGCCGACGTGGCGGTAGTACCAGACCCACGCTTCGGGATTGATGGGCTCCCCCACCGATCCGAGCAGCCGGAGCGAGGACAGATCGCGTCGCCTTGGCCACTCGGTTCCCCAGCGCATGAACGCGCGGATGGCCGTTGGCGCCGTGTAGAAGATCGTCACGCCGTAGCGCTCGACGATCTCCCAGAACCGATCCCTCTGCGGCCAGTCCGGTGCCCCTTCGTACATGACGACGGTCGCGCCGTTGGCGAGCGGCCCGTACACGACGTAGCTGTGTCCGGTGACCCAGCCGATATCCGCGGTGCACCAAAAGACGTCCTCGTCCTTGAGATCGAACACCCACTTCGTGGTGGCGTACGTGCCGACGAGGTAGCCGCCGGTGGTGTGGACGATCCCCTTGGGCTTCCCCGTGGTGCCGGAGGTGTAGAGGATGTAGAGCATGTCCTCGGCGTCCATGCGCTCCGGCTCGCAGGTGTAGGACGCCTCCTGCATCAGGAGGTGATACCAGTGGTCGCGGCCCTCCTTGACATGGACTGGAGCGGCCGAGTCGTGCAGCCGCGCGACGATCACGACGTTCTTGATCGACGGGGTCTCCTTCAGGGCCTCGTCGGCCATCTGCTTCAGGGGCACCACCTGGCCGCGGCGCCAGCCGCCGTCCGCCGTGATGAGCAGGGTGGCCGCCGCGTCGTTGATGCGATCGCGCAGCGACTCGGCGCTGAAGCCGCCGAAGACGACGGAATGGATGGCGCCGATGCGGGCGCAGGCGAGCATCGCGATCGCCAGCTCGGGGACGAGCGGCAGGTAGATCGCCACTCGGTCCCCGCGGCGGACGCCGAGCGACGTGAGCACGTTGGCGAACTGGCTGACCTGCCGGTAGAGGTCGAAGTAGGTGAGCGTGCGGCGATCTCCCGGCTCGCCTTCCCAGATAATCGCCGCCTTGTTGCGGCGCGCGCCGCGCACGTGGCGGTCCACGCAGTTGACGCTGGCGTTCAGCGTGCCGCCGACGAACCAGCGCGCGTGCGGCGGCTTCCAGTCGAGCACCGACGTCCAGGGTGAGAACCACTCGAGCTCCGACGCGAAGCCCGCCCAGAAGCCTTCCGGGTCGCGCGCCGCGCGTGCGTACACGGCCTCGTCGCGGACGCTGGCCTGGGCGCGGAACGCCTCGGGTGGCGGAAACGTCCGGTCTTCCTGCAGAAGGTCGGCTATCTCGGCGGCAGGCTTCTGATCGGCCATAGGGGAGACAGCATACGAGGGGGAAGGGGTCAGGGGGAAGGGCTGTCTGGGGATCAGGGATCAGGTACGCAGGCGGCCGTGCCGTTCTGGCGGACTTCTGCGAATCCAGGGCTTTGTCGGCGCGACGGCCGCGACAACTGCGGTTGTCACTACTTCTTCGGCTTCTTCGATCTCCTAACCTGAATTCAGCGAAATTGGCCGGTTGTGGCGCGGTGCGGCTCTTGCGTCATGTCGTCGCTCATGGTCACCGGCGCCAAGCGATTCGTCTACATTCTCCGAAGCCAAGTCAATCC
>JACQTK010000270.1 GCA_016210845.1 Acidobacteriota bacterium
CGCCGGCGATTGCCAACGCCGTCCTCGACGGGCTGCGGCCGCTTGGGGTGAAGCACCTCGATCTGCCGCTCGTTCCCGAAAAAATCTGGCGCGCCATTGGATCGTAGCGATTCATTCGTAGGGCGCCCCTTTTACGGGGCGCCCCAGGAGACCACGATGTTTGCCGCACCCTTCGAGTACGCTCGGCCACAAACGCTGGAGGAAGCGCTGGCGCTGCTTGCCAGGCACGGAGACGATGCGAAGCTCCTGGCGGGCGGGCACAGCCTGATTCCGGCCATGAAGCTGCGGCTGGCCCAGCCCAAGATCCTGATCGACCTCGCGCGCCTCGACGCGCTGCGCCGCGTCGACGAGCGCGACGGCCGCATCGCCATCGGCGCGCTGGTCACTCACGCCGAGATCGCATCGAACCGTCTGCTCGCGAGCCGCTGTCCGCTGCTGACGGAGACCGCTGCCGCGATTGGCGACATGCAGGTGCGCAACAAGGGAACGATCGGCGGAAGCCTCGCGCACGCCGATCCTGCCGCGGACTGGCCCGCGGCGGTCCTGGCGCTCGAGGCCGAGATAGAGATCGCTGGTCCGGCAGGGCGCCGCACGGTGAAGGCCGGCGAGTTCTTCACGGGCCTGTTCGAGACCGCCGTCGGGCCGAACGACATCCTCTGCGAGATCCGTGTGGCGCCCACGAGCGCGGCGGTCGCGTACGTGAAGACCGAACAGAAGGCCAGCGGATTCGCGGTGTGCGGCGTGGCGGCCCTCGTCGACGCGGCGGCCGCGCGTGTCCGCGTCGGCGTCACCGGCGTTGCGTCCGTTCCGTATCGTGCCGCGGCCGTGGAGCGGGCGCTGGACGGACAGCCGCTTCGCGCGGAGACGATCGCGGCCGCGGCGCGACACGCCGCGGACGGCATCACCCCCCTCGGCGACATGCACGCGTCGGCCGACTACCGCGCGCACCTGGCGGCCGTGAACACCGCGCGGGCCTTGCGGCGCGCTGCGGCGCGCTGACGGCCCGCGGAGACGTGCCCCTCCAGCTGACCGGCTCCTACCAGCTCGCGGCGCCGCGCGAGCGCGTCTTCGCCGCGCTGGTGGATCCCGATGTGCTCCAACGCTGCATCGAGGGCGCCGAGCGGCTCGTGCGTACCGCTGACGATGACTACGACGTGCACCTGAAGATCGGCGTCGGACCGCTGAAGGGGTCCTATGTCGGCAAGGTGAGGCTCACCAACAGGCAGCCGCCAGAGCGATTTACGCTCGAGCTAGACGGCAAAGGCGGCCCGGGTTTCGTGCGAGGGGCCGCGCGGATCCGCCTCGACGCGCGCGAGGCCGGCACCGAGGCGATCTGCGAGGCCGAAGGACAGGTGGGCGGCCTGCTCGCTGCCGTCGGATCGCGCCTCATCGGGGCCGCGGGCCGCACGCTGATGGATCGGTTCTTCGAGCGGCTCAGCGCGGAGCTGCAGCGCGCATGAGGGCGGCGTCGACCGCAGGCGGGACGATGGCCGTGACATCGCCTTCCAGGCGGAGCGTCACGGACGGGTGATCGTCGTGCTCGGTGGGCCCTCGGTTGACGATGACGTACGGAACGCCGCGTCCGGCCGCCATGAGCGGGATCGAGGCCGCGGGATGGACAGAGAGCGTCGACCCAAGGGCCAGCACGAGATCGGCCTCCGAGGCTGCGGCCGCGGCCCGTTCCAGGTCTGCCGCTCGCAGCGGTTGGCCGAAGCTGATGGTCGCGGACTTGAGGATGCCCCCGCACGCGCAGTACGGGGGACGTCTCGTCGCCCGAAAGTGCGCCAGGTGCGACTCCGGATCGCTCATGGCGTGACAGCGCTGACACTCCACCAGCGCGTCAGTCCCGTGCACCTCCACCAGTCGTTCAGGCGACGTGCCCGCGCGGCGGTGGAGGCCGTCGACGTTCTGCGTGACCACCGCGATCACCTTCTCCGCGCGCTCGAGCGCCACGATGGCATGATGGACGGCGTTCGGCTTCGCATCGCGGTAGCTCTCGAAGATCTCCAGCTTGAGATCCCAGAACTCGACGCGCGCGTCCTCGGAGGCCATGAAGTCGTCGTAGTACACCGGGCGGCGGCGCGCCCAGACGCCGTCGGGGCTCCGAAAATCGGGAATGCCGCTGGCGGTCGACACGCCAGCGCCGCAGAAGATGAGGATGCGGCGAGCGTCGCGCAGCCGCTCGACCAGCCGTGCGTCGGCCACGGCCTACTCTAGCATCGGAGTCGAGCCGGCCGGCCTATACGCGTCGGCGCGAGGGCACGACGAGCAGGACGACCCCGCCCGCGAGGGCGAGGCCGCCGATGATCGGTGGCAGGGGCAGGGTCTCGCGCTCCTCGGCTCGGGCCTCGAACGGGCCGATATCGATCACCGTCTCCTCCGTCGTCCACGAAATCCCGCCCCAGATCAGCGAGATCAGGCCCACGGCCACCAGTACCGCCCCGACGATGCGCCTTGGCGTCACGGGTTTCACCTCCCGCCCGAGGCGGTGCAAGCGGCGCGCCGTTCGAGGCTCTTCCTCTTCAGGGCTTCTGGGCGCGGCTCTGCCGCAGGTAGTACGGGCTGTAGGTCAACCCGTAGGAAGTCCGCTGCGCCGCGGCGGCCTTGTGCTGGACGAACTGGCGCTGCGACTCGCGGATCGCCTCGACCTCCTCGGCGGTACAGTCGCGCATCGTGATCTCCTCGCGAGGAACGAAGAAGACCTGGCCGATCGGCATGCTGTGCGCGACCGTCAGGCCCTCGCCAGGCTGCAGCACGTAGCGGAACTCGGTTTCGTGCGCGAACCAGTCGGTCTCCACGCGGACCACGAGCATGGGGGCCATGGGGCGTTCGATCATGTTGAAGATCGGCGTGTACATGGTGTCCCAGCCGGGCGGCGTCTGGAAGTTGGTGGCGCCGCGCAGCGCGATGGCGCCGGTCGGCGTGCCCATGTCCTCGATCGCCAGGTACACGCGCGCCACCTTGAGGGCGTCCTCGCGCGAGATGACGGGCACGCCCATGAAGGCCACCTCCTCCTTCATCATTCCGACGCCGCCGAGCGACATCGTGATCGTCACCGAGAAGATCGGCGATGTCTTTCCGCGCGGCCCTTGCAGGTAATAGACGAACTTGTAGCGGCCTTCGCCCTCGTGCTCGACGTAGAAGGACTCTGTCGGCTCGAGGGGGGCGTACACCATGAAGCCCGCGGCGCTGCCGGCCTCCAGCACGGGGCAGTGGCGCGCGTGCTGGGGCAGCAGGGGCCGCTGCGGCTCGCGGCGGGGCTTGAGGCCCACGCCGGGCCGCATGGAGGTGGGAAACAGACGAACTTCCATAGACGTTATGGTATGCCGCGAGCCGGGGTTCGACGGCGCCGAAAGCGGCGAAGATATGGCGAAGATCCGAGGAGCGGCCGCTGGAGTTCGGCCGGAGGTCGCTTCGTGGCGACTCCTGCCCCCGAACGCGACAGATTCTGCTGGAAACACGGCTTGCGACGGGGCTATGATTCGCCGATCTGTGGGCGTGGGCACGGACAAGGTGGAGGCGCGGCTACCCCTTCATCTCGGCTTCATCTTGCCCTTGTAGAGTGTGCGACGCTGGCGCGGGCCCACGACCGCGCGGCGGTGTGTGCGGTTGTGTCGACGACGGCCGATCACGGCGGTGGGACTCCAATCAGAGAGCGAGGTGGACGTGCCATGAGGTGGGTGAGCGCATTGCGCACGCGACGGGGCCTGGGGTGTCTGCTGGTACTGCTGACGGTCGCGGTGGTGTGGCTGGCCGATCCGGTGCGAAGTGCGGATCAGAGCCCGGTCGCCGCGGCGGCGAAGAAGGGGGACCTCGGGGCGGTGCGCGCGCTCATTCAACAGCGCGCGGACGTGAACCTGCCCGAGGCGGATGGCTCCACCGCGCTGCTGTGGGCCGCGTACAACTCCGACCTCCCGATGGCGCGCGCGCTGCTGACCGCTGGCGCCAAGGTGGATGCGGCCAATCGCTACGGCGTGACGCCGCTGCTGCAGGCCAGCCGTGTGGGCGATACCGCCGTCATGGAGGCGCTGCTCGACGCGGGCGCGAGCGTGCTGACGAGGCACACCGAAGGCGAGACGCCACTGATGGCCACGGCGCGCGCGGGCAGCGTGCCCGCCGTACGGCTGCTGCTGTCGCGCGGCGCGGACGTGAATGCCGCCGATGGCTTCCAGCGTCAGACCGCGCTGATGTGGGCGGCTGACGAGGGGCACCTCGACGTCATCCGCGCGCTGCTCGAGGCGGGCGCGGCGCCCGACCTCAAGGCGCACGTCAACCAGTTGGACCGCGAGCACGCCGACCATCCCTCTGGTGGGTTCACCGCGCTGATGTTCGCGACGCGCAACGGGCACGAGGAGGCCGTGCGCATGCTCATGGAGGCCGGCGCGAACCCGAACCTCACCAACGGCGACGATCAGAACCGGCTGTCGGGCGCCACGGCCCTGATCATCGCCATCCAGAACGACCGGTTCGATCTGGCGGCCAAGATGCTGGAGTGGGGCGCCGATCCGAACGACGGGTCGCTCCTCCACGCGGTCGACATGCACGATGGCACGACCGATATGTACGCGCGCGACGGCTCGCAGCTGCGCCCGAATCACCGGAACACGCTGACGTCGCTCGATCTGATCAAGCTGTTGCTCGAGAAGGGGGCCGATCCGAACAAGCCCTGGGTGGGCCAGCTCCACAACACCTCGATGTGCTGCGGCGACTTCCATAACGCCACACCCTTCTATCGCGCCGCGATTGCCGCCGACGTCGAGGCGTTGACGCTGCTGATCGCGCACGGCGCCAACGTGGAATGGGCGCCAGGCGAGCTCCGGCTGCCCGGACGTGGCGGCCGCGGCGGCAACGGGAACATGTATCGGCAGCCGATCTTCGTGGCCATGACGGGCGGTCGTGGCGCCTCGTTCGGTGCGGGGCCTGGGTTCAGCCGCGAGGGCCCGCCGCCATGGCGCGAGCCTGGGAGCCGGAAGCCGATCGAGGCCGTCAGGCTGTTGCTCGAGGCCGGAGCGGATCCGAATGCCTGGGGCCCGGACGGCGCCGTCCCCTTGCACGGCGCGGCCGATCGCGGTGACCTCGACATGATTCGGCTGCTGGCGGAGAAGGGTGCCGACCTGAATTACTACAACCGCGACGGCTACACGGCGCTCGGCCTGGTCGAGAAGAAGATTGCCGATGCCCGTTCGGGCCGTGGTCGTGGCGGCCGCGGCGGGGACATGGACATGAACATGGGTGGCGGCCGCGGCGGGGCGACTGCCGCCAAGCCCGAGGAAGTCCAGGCTCTGCTGCGTGAGTTGATGGGCCTGCCGCCCGCGCCTCCGCCCGCGCCTGTTCCGGCGGCTGAGCCCGAGGCGGATCAGGCGGCCGCGGATCAGGCGGCCGGCGATGCCGCCAACGGCAATGCGAACGCCAATGCGAACGCCAATGGGGGTGCCCAGTGAAGAAGGTCCTGCTGGTTGCGGCGCTGACCTGGGTCACGGTTGGTGTGGCCGCATCCGCCGGCTGGTACGCGCCGCACCCGCCAGCCGTTCGCGCGCCGCAGACGTTGGCGATCGAGGCTCCGTCTGAACCCGCCGTCATCCCAGTGTCGCAGCCGCTGGCGCAGGCGCCGACGGTGGCGCGGACCGTGTCGGCGGAGGTGGCCGAGTATCGTCAGATGCTCGATAAGTACTGCGTCACCTGCCACAACGAGCGGCTGAATCTCCCCGCGGGCGCGCCGCTTTACCTCGACCAGGCGAACCTCGAGGACCTCATGGCCGATGCCGCGGTCTGGGAGAAGGTGATTCGCAAGCTCGGCGTCGGTTCCATGCCGCCGCAGGGCCTGCCGACGCCCGGGGAGGTCAAGCTGGCCGAGTTCAGGTCGTGGCTCGCCGCCTCCGTCGATCGCGCCTACACCGCGCAGCCCGATCCGGGTCGGTACGTCCTGCACCGCTTGAATCGGACGGAATACGCCAACGCGATTCGCGACCTGCTCGGGCTCGAGGTCGACGTGACGCAGCTGCTGCCGAGCGACGGCGGCGATTTCGGCTTCGACAACATCGCCTCCGCGCTGCCGACCTCTCCCCTGCTGCTCGAGCGGTATCTCACGGCGGCGCTGCGGATCAGCGCCCTCGCCGTGGGCGACACCAACGCGTCGCCGGGTGAAAACGTGTATCCGATCAGCCTCGACGTGACGCAGAAGCAGCACGTCGACGGGCTGCCGATCGGGACGCGTGGCGGCGTCCTGGTGCGCCACAACTTCCCGGCCGACGGCGAGTACGTGTTCCGCGGACGGCTCAACCGGACGATCTTGAACGGCTACTCGGGGCTCGAGGGCCACGAGACGCCGCACGACTTCGTCGTGCTGGTCGACGGCCAGCAGGTCTACTCCGCCCCAGTCGGCGGGCCGAAGGACCACGAAGCGAACGTGCCGGAGCCGAACAAGGCCGAATGGATCGAGGAGATCAACGACCGCTTGAGCGTGCGCGTCGCGGTCACGGCGGGGCCGCACGAAGTGGGCTTCACGTGGGTCGAGAAGCCGGCCAAGGAGCAGACGGTCTACAAACCGCCGCTGCGTGACACCCAGGAGGTGCACATGGCCGGCGGCGTGCCGCGGCTCAAGACCGTCGTGATCGAGGGCCCGTACAACGTGACGGGCGTGAGCGACACGCCGAGCCGCGGGCGCATCATCGCGTGTCGTCCGGCCTCGGCCCGCGAGGAGCCCGCCTGTGCCGAGCGGATCTTCTCCACGCTGGCGCGCCGCGCATTCCGCCGGCCCGTCGGAGCGGCCGACGTCGAGGCGCCGCTCACCTTCTACCGGGAGGCCCGCGCGCAGGGCGGCAACTTCGACGAGGGCATCCGCGCAGGCCTGGCGCGTCTGCTGGCGAGCCCCGCCTTCATCTTCCGCGCGGAGCGCAGTCCTGACAACGTACGGGCAGGCGCCGCCCACCGGATCAGCGACCTCGAGCTCGCCTCGCGACTGTCGTTCTTCCTGTGGAGCAGCATTCCCGATGACGAACTGCTGAACCTGGCCGCGCAGGGCCGTCTGCGCCGGCCGGGCGTGCTGGAGGCGCAGGTGCGCCGCATGGTCGCCGACGAGCGGTTCGAAGCCCTGGTGTCGAACTTCGTCGGCCAATGGCTCCAGCTGCGCAACCTCGAGGACCGCGTCCGTCCGGATCTGCTGATGTTCCCGGACTTCGACGACAACGTCCGGAAGGCGTTCCGCCGCGAGACCGAGCTCTTTTTCGCCAGCGTGGTGCGCGAAGACCAGAGCGCCCTCGGACTGCTGAATGCCGACTACACGTTCCTGAACGAGCGGCTCGCCAGGCACTACGGCATCCCGGGCGTGTACGGCACGCGCTTCCGTCGGGTGGAGCTGACGGATCCGAACCGCCGCGGTCTGCTGGGTCAGGCCAGCATCCTGTCGCTGACCTCGATCGCCAACCGCACCTCGCCGGTAATCCGCGGCAAGTACGTGATGTCCGTGCTGCTCAACACGCCGCCGCTGCCGCCGCCGCCCGTGGTGCCGCCGCTCGAGGCGAGCGCGGACAAGGAGAAGCCGACGACCGTGCGCCAGATGCTGGAGCGTCACCGGGCCAATGCCGTGTGCGCCTCGTGCCACCGCAACATCGACCCGATCGGCTTCGCGCTGGAGAACTTCGATCCCGTGGGACGGTGGCGTGAGACCGTCGGCGAGGGATTGGACGTCGATTCGCTCGGTGTGCTCGTGGACGGTCGGAAGGTGGATGGCCCGATCCAGCTGCGGGAGGCGCTGTTGAGCCGCCCGGAGATTTTCGTCGGCGCCATCACCCAGAACATGCTGATCTACGCTCTGGGCCGTGGGCTCGAGCCCGCGGACATGGCCGTCGTCCGGAGCATCGTGCGAAACGCGGCGCGGAACGACTACCGCTTCATGTCAATCGTCACAGGTATCGTGGAAAGTGCCCCATTCCAGATGCGGACTAAACTGACGCAACCGGACACCGTCGTTGCGCAAGCCAACAGAAGGGTGGAGTAACCATGATCATCACGAAGAAGCACCTGTCTCGCCGCACGTTCCTGCGCGGCACTTTCGGCACCATGGTGGCACTGCCCATGCTGGATGCAATGGTGCCGGCCCTGACGGCCCAGTCGCGTACGGCTGCGAACGCGCCGTTCCGGTTCGGGGCGATGTACCTGCCGAACGGCATTCAGCCGGCCTTCTGGCATCCGGACGCGGTGGGCAGCGACTTCGAGTTCAAGCAGGTCATGAAGCCGCTCGAGCCGTTCCGCGACCAGGTGGTCACCATCAGCAAGATGAAGGCGCCTGACGGATCGGTGCACCTCGGGGCCAGCGCGGCCTTCTTGAACGGCACCGGACCGGCCGGCGGGCGTGAAGGCACCGGGGGCGGCGGCTTCGGCAATATCCAGTCGAAGAAGACCGTCGATCAGTGGATCGCCGACAAGGTGGCCGAGGACACGCCGCTGCGCTCGATCGAGATCGGCACCGAGGACATGGGCACGGCGGCCGGCGCGTGCGACGGCTTCCCGTGCACGTTCTTCAACACGCTGGCGTGGCGCGACGACACGAGCCCGCTGCCCGTCGGCATCAACCCGCGCGTGACGTTCGAGCGGATGTTCGGCGAGAGCGGCAACACGGAGCAGCGGCTCGCGAGCCTGCGGCGCAAGCAGAGCATGCTCGACTCGGTGGTGGAGGAGACGGCGAGGCTGCGGCGGAACCTCGGCCCGGCCGACAACGCGATTCTGGACAACTACCTGACCAACGTGCGGCAGGTCGAGCAGCAGCTCGAGCGGATGGAGGCGCGGCAGGCCTCGCTCGTCGACACCTCGGACGCGCCCATCGGCATTCCGGACGTGTTCGACGAGCACATGACGATCAGCTACAACCTGATGCACCTGGCGTATCAGGCCGACATCAGCCGCGTGTTCACCTTCCTGCTGGGTCACGAAGCGAGCACCCGCAGCTACGCCCACATCGGCGTGCCCGAGGCGCACCACAGCATCTCGCACCACGCCAACGACCCGGAGAAGCTCGAGAAGTACGCCAAGATCGGGCTGTATCACGTGCTGAAGATCGCCGAGTTCGCCGAGAAGCTGAAGGCGACGCCCGACGGCGACGGCAACCTGCTGGATCACACCGTCATCTACTTCGGCAGCGGCATGAGCAACGGGAACCAGCACGATCGGAACAACCCGCCGGCGGTCCTGGTGGGCGGCGGGAACGGACGGCTGCAGGGGAACCGCCACATCAGCGTCGACAACAAGGAGCCGACCGCGAACCTGCTGCTGGCCTTGGCGCATCTGGCCAACGTGGAGATCGAAAGCCTCGGTCCGAGCACCGGGCGCCTCGACCTGTAAGCTCGGAGGGTTCGCTCGCGTGGTCACAAGGCCGCTCCGGGACACCGGGGCGGCCTTTTTTTTCGAGCCGCGTCCGTTGCTCATGACCTCCCGCGTCCGGAAGCTCGCGCTCACGACCCACGTCACATCGTCGGTAGGCTGGCTCGGCGCCGTTGGGGCCTTCCTGGCCCTGGCCGTTGCGGGAGTAACCAGCGAGGACCCGCAACTGGTGCGCGCGGCGTATCTCTCGATGGAGCTGACCACCTGGGCCGTGATCGTGCCCCTGAGTCTCGCCGCGCTGCTCACCGGGCTCGTCCAGGCGCTGGGCACGACCTGGGGCCTGTTCCGCCACTACTGGGTCGTGGCGAAGCTGGCGGTCACCGTCCTCGCCACGATCATCCTGCTGCTGCACACGCAGCCGATCGGCCGCGTGGCGGCCGTAGCGGCCGTCGATGTGCTGTCGACTGCCGACCTCCGGGCACTGCGGATTCAGCTCGTCGCTGATGCAGGCGCGGCGCTGATGGCGCTGCTCGTGGCGACCACGCTGTCGGTGTACAAGCCGTGGGGCATGACCGCCTACGGAAGGCGGCGCGACGGTCTGATGATGTCGATTGAGACTGCCTCGAGCGGCAGCCGATTCGGGACGCGGCTCTGGCTGCTCGGAGTCGTCGTGGTCGTCGTGCTCTTCCTCCTGCTGCACCTCACGGGCGCCCACTGACGCGAAGGACGCCCCCGTACAGCGGCAGGCCTTATTTTGGCTGGGAGGCAGGGAGTCGAACCCCGATACCGTGGTCCAGAGAGCGGTGAATGGGTTGCGGTCCGTGCAGGTCCGCTCTGTTTTGTTCCAGTGTTCGGCGTCAGCGCTTCGGTGCGCTCTCCTTCGTTCCGCTTTGTTCACGCACAAAATGTCTCATTGTGTCTCACCCTGGCACGACCGTTAGCCACCTTCAGGGCCGCTCGGCAGGTACCTCGCGTTCCTCCCAAAATGCCGTCGATGCCTTCCGCTGGAGGCAGTAGCGTAATCCCGGCACGGTCCAGAGGCCACGGGTGACGGGAACGCGTACAATCGACAGGAGAGGATCATGGAGATTACGGTTGACATCCCCGCGCCGCTCTCCGGCCAGTCTACTGAGGAACTGGCCAGGCGTGCCCGACTGCTGCTCGTCATCGATGAGGTACGGGCGGGCCGCCTGACGCGGGCTGGAGGAGCCCGAGCCCTTGGCATGACGCTCGACGACTTCCTGATCGTGGCCGGTCGCCACGGCCTTTACGCCATCGACCACGATGTCGACGATTTCAAGCAGGAGCTCGACGACATCGCCAAGAGCCGACGCTGAGCGGACCACCTCGCGTGCTGGTCGTTGCCGACAGCTCGCCGCTCGTCTACCTCTCGCGCGTCGGCGTTCTTCACATACTTGAGGTACTCTTCGGCGAAGTTGTTGTGCCGCGAGTCGTCTGGGATGAAGCGGTAGAACGACGAACGTCGGCGCCAGGCATTCATGCACTCCGGCAAGCCAACTGGATCCGCGTCATTGACAGTCCCTTGCCTCAGTTGGATCTGGGTCTGGATCCCGGAGAAACAGCGGCCATTCTCCTCGCGGAATCCCTTCATGCAGATCTCCTGCTTATCGACGAGCGCCCCGGGCGGAAGGTGGCGCAGGATCGAGGTCTCGTCGTGCGCGGAACGCTCGGAGTGCTGGTCCAGGCGCGACAATCAGAACTATTACCCGCGCTCAAGCCTGTGTTTGACGCGCTCGTCGCCGAGGGCTTCCGCATCGCGCCTGCACTCATACGCGAAGCGCTCGCGCACGTGGGAGAAGGCTCAGAACCAGCGGATGCGAAATCGACAGATCGCCCGTGATTGACGTCCTCTAAGACTACGGCTAGCCGAAGCGGCGCTCGCGTTGGAGCGACGCCATCAGTCGCGGTTCTCGACAACCAGGTCGGCGACGGTCTTGGTGCCGCGGACCTTGCACGCAGGCTTCGCCGGTCGCAGCCGCCGTCCGCTCCACTCAATCGCGCCGGCTCTGCGCAGAGCGTCGACGCGCGCAGCAACTTCAGTTCTCTGATGCCGAGTTGTTTCTCACGCATAACGTCTGCGCCGTGGCTGAGCCGGCCAAAGACGGATTGCCAACGAGCTCTCGGATACGCGCTGCCTTTCTTGCGCCGATACCCCGCACCTCGGCCAATGTGGCGGCGTCGACGGTGACGATCCGCTCGATTGAGCCGAAGTAGCAGAGGAGACGGTGCGCAAGCGCGGGGCCGACTCCTGGCAGCGCTTGCAGCAGGAAGAGCCGTCGCGATGTGAGCCGCTTCGGCTTTCGATCGAATCGGCGCAAAATTCGTTCGTGCGGGCGGCGCAGCTGATCGGCGAGGAACCGTAGCATACGCGCGGACTGTTCGGAATCGGACGAGTACACTACCGGAACCCGCCATATCGCGGCAATCGAAACCAGCGCTCCTTCCACCGAGTGGTCATGGACGGCCGGCATTGATGAAGGCGTCGGACCTTCGATCGGAAGCAGCGGTCGGTAGGGGCTGTGAGCCAATCGTGCCACCTGTGGAAACAGGCGACCGTCAACGAGCGAGGCGACCAGGTCACGAATGGTCTTTCGCTCGACCAGCACCTCGCCGTTGACGAGGTAATCGCCGGTGGCCAGGCGGTCCATCCGCACGTCGAACCACCCGCTCCGACGCACCGTGCCCAGCAATGCCGAGTGGCGCTCAGAGTGGTCGACAGCGAGCTGATGGACGGAGTCAGTCGTACCCTGCGACGTTGTGATCCGTGAAGCACGCCACTCTTTGGTCCTCCGCGCATCCATATCCGATTCCGGACGACGATGTCATCGTCGCCAGATGAGAATCAAGTGGAAAAGATTCCCGGTTCAGGCTTGCTCCTCTTTCTCCAGGAGTGGGCCTCCAATCACCTCGATGCTGTCGCCCACGAAAGCCCGAAGCGTGAAGCCCTCGAAGGACATCAACATTCGGCCTACCTGATCCCAGGTGAAGGGTCGGCCGTCGATCACCAATAGCGGGACCTCCCCGGCGCGGTCAGGATCCCAGGTGATGCGGCCGACGAGATGATGCGCGTCCGTGATCCGCCAGCCGAGCTCGCCTCGCTCGACGTGGCGGACGGCGAGTCCACGCTGAATCCGGTCGTACAGCACCCTGAACAGGTCCCACACGTTGGCGTCGAAGTCGCCGAGGACGGAGAACTCGTAGCCCTCTTGCCCCTCGGGCACGCGCTCTCGCGCATACAGGGCGTGACCTGTAGGCACG
>JACQTK010000019.1 GCA_016210845.1 Acidobacteriota bacterium
GTACACGGTCACGCGCGCGGGCAGTCGCCGGTGCCGTTGCTCGGTTCGCCCGGCGTCGGCCACCACTGTGTCCACGAGGTGTGGAGGGCACACTCGGGTCAGCACGCCGATCGAAATATGATCCGACAGTCGCTGATCGGTTTCCGGCTTGACCCACCCGGCACGGGGCACGGCCGGAGGATAGCACACGCACTCGGCTTAAGTAAACGGTATTGGGCTTAGCCGGGCTACAGCCGCCCGTACAAGGCCAGTGCGGCGCGGGCGCGCGCGCGGCGCGGTGGTTGCGGCGGCGGTACTGGCGCCAGGCCATGCCAGCCCCCACGATCGCGAGCAGCCCGCCGATCGCGCGATCGGCGAAGTCCTGGGGCAGGCGACGCTGCAGCACGCGGCGCGGCGTCATCTCCCGCGCCCGCGTCTCGAGCGCGCTGAGTTTGCGATCGAGATCCGACCGCGTCTGGCTCATTTCCGCGCGGATGACAGCCGCTTCGCGATCCATGCCGAGTTCTCCTTCAATGCTGCCGAATCGAGCCTTCGGCGTCTTGCAGTTCAGGTTGCGTCATGGGGTTGCTCCAAGAATCCTCGCGGAGCAATCTCGATGCCGGAGGAGGGCGGGTGGAGCGAGTGAGGCGGGTGGCGCGAGTGAGGTGGGTCTGGCGAGTGAGCTGGGGGTCGCGCTGCTCACCCGCCCTACCCGCCCTGTGGCGGCGGCGGCTCGATATGGATGACCACGTCCGCCAGGTACGGGAACCTGGTCATGAGCCGCTCCTTGACGACATGCGACGTCGCGTGCGCCGATTCGAGAGACGTGCGGCCGTCGAGCCAGATGTGCAGATCCATGAAGGCGTGATCGGCCGATCCGCGCGTGCGAATCTGGTGGCAGCCGATCACCTGTGGCACCGACCGGACGACGTCCCGCACGTCGTCTTCGGCGATCACGATCTGATCCGAGAGGATGCGCGACGCCTCCTGCGCGATCGCCCAGCCCGCGCGGCCGATGAAGACCGCCACCACGAGAGCGGCGATCGGATCCAGCAGCGGGTAGCCGGACCACACGCCGAGCAGGGCGCCGAGCACGGCCATCGACGTCAGCACGTCGCTGCGCGTGTGGTTGGCGTCGGCGCGCAGCACCTCGCTGTTCAGCCGCGCGCCCTCGCGCAGCTCGTACCGCACGACGAACAGGTTGACCACCAGCGTGGCCGTCATCACGCCGATGCCTTCGGGAAAGACCCGTGGTGCGCCGCCGTTGACGAGCCGATCGTACGCGGCGGTCAGCACCTGGACGAGCACGACGACGAGGAACACGAGGATGCCGAGCGAGGCCATCGTCTCGTACTTGCGGTGGCCGTACGGATGGTCCTCGTCGGGCGGACGGCGCGCCACGGAGACGCCGACCAGCGCCACGACGTTCGAGGCGGCGTCGGTGAGGGAGTGAAAGCCGTCGGAGAGAATCGAGACCGCCCCGGTCGCATAGCCCAGGGCGATCTTCGCGACGGCGACGGCGAGGTTGAGGACGAGAACGCGGTAGAGGACCCGGACGACCGAGGCGTACCGATCGGTCAGAACAGGTGCGCGTTCGGGATGGGCCACCACCGCAGCTGCACCTTGCCGATGATGTACTTCTTCGGCACCGGTCCCCAGTGGCGGCTGTCCGAGCTGTTGTTCCGGTGGTCGCCCATGACGAAATAGTACCCCTGGTCGATGACCTTCGGCCCCCAGTCGTCGTGGCTGCGGTATTCCGGCGGCACGAAGTCGTCGGGCATCGGCACGTCGTTCACGTAGACACGGCCTTCCACGATGCGCACCGTGTCGCCTTCCTCCGCGATGACACGCTTGACGAACGACTTGTCGGGGTCGACCGGGTAATAGAGCATCACGATATCGCCGCGGCGCGGCTCGCCGATCCGGTACGCCAGCTTGTTGACGATGAGCCGGTCCTGATCCGCGAGCGTGGGCGCCATGCTCTGGCCTTCCACGCGCGCCACCTGGAAGCCGAAGGTGACGATGAGCGTCGCATACACGGCAGCCGAGGCGAGCGTCTTGAACCAGGCCACCAGCTCGTCCTTCCACACCTTCAGCCGATACATGAGGAGGGCCTTGCGGTGGTCGATCTCGAGCCGCATCTGCGCCCCTTCGACCGTGCTCGCAGGCCCTTCGACTCCGCCCAGGGCAGGCCCTGCGACGCCGCCCAGGGCAGGCCGGTCCAACTGCGCTTCGAATGCGGCGACCGTGTCCCCGGGGAATTCAGTGCTTGGGTGCGGGGACGAATAGGCCGCCCCTAGAGCTTCAGGTACTCCCGCAGCCGCTTCGTCTGCGAGCGGCTGACCGGAATCTCCGTACCCTTCGCGTCCTTCATCCTCAGGATGTAGTTCCTGCTGAACCAAGGGACGATCTCCTTGACCTTGTTGATATTGACCAGGTGCGACCGGTGCACGCGCCAGAACACCTCGGGGTCGAGCCGGGCCTGGAGCTCGTCGAGGGTCCGGTAATTGGACGTGCCCGTGACGTGCCCAGTTACTATGTTAATCGACTCGTCGGCCAGTGAGGCATAGATGATGTCCTCGGCCTGGACGAGCACGAAGCGTTCCCCGACCCTGACGGCCACCTGATCGCGCCGGATCTGCCGACTGCTCATGAGTTTGACGATACGCTCGAGCTGGTCGTTCAGGGGGGCGGCGGTCCCCCCGGGGCCCCGCTCGGCGTCCAGCCGCCGGCGGGCGCGGGCGAGCGCCTGCTTCAGCCGGCTCGCGTCCACGGGCTTGAGGAGGTAGTCCACGGCGTTGACCTCGAACGCCTCGATGGCGTGCTGGTCGAACGCCGTGACGAACACCAGGGCAGGGCAAGGGTCCTCCCGCTCGAGCAGCCGTCGGGCCACCTCGAATCCGCTCAAGCCGGGCATCTGGATGTCGAGGAACACGAGATCAGGGTCGTGGCGCTCCGAGGCGGAGAGCGCCTCCAGGCCGTTGCCCGCCTGCGCCACCACCTCGACGCCACCGAGCTGGTCGAGCTGGTAGCACAGCTCGTCGCGCGCGAGCTGCTCGTCGTCCACCACCATCACGCGCAGCCGCTGATTCATGCCGTGATCTGCTCGGCCGCCATCAGCTCGGGGATCTCGATGTGCGCGCACGTGCCCTTGCCTGGCTCGCTGCGGAGCGTCAGCTGATAGGTGGCGCCGTAGATGACGTGAAGCCGCTCCCTGACGTTGGCCAGCCCGATGCCGGTCGACATCGGTTCCTCGAGCCGTTCCACCAGGAAGCCCATCCCGTCGTCCTCGATCTCGATCACCGTGCGTCCGTGGTCGCGCCAGCTCCGGATCACGATCGAGCCGGGCCCCAGCTTGCGCGCCAGGCCGTGCTTGATCGAGTTCTCGACGAGCGGCTGCAGGATCATGCTCGGCACGATCACGTCGAGCGTATCGGGAGCGATGTCCTTCCGCACGCCCAGCTTGGATCCGAACCGCACGACCTCGATGTCGAGGTACTCGTCGATCGACTCGATCTCCTCGCGTAGGGTGACGAAATGCTGATGGCTCCGGATCAGGCGGCGCAGCAACCCCGAGAGCTTGATGATCAGCGTTCTGGCCGTCTCGGGCTCGGACCGGATGAGCGAAGAAATGGAGGCGAGCGTGTTGAAGAGGAAGTGCGGGTTGATCTGGCTCTTGAGCGCCTCGATCTTCGCCGCCAGCAGCAGCGTCTCCTGCTCCTGGAGGCGGTGCTCGATGCGGGCGCTGTTCCAGATCTTGATGGGCGTGGCGACGGCGAGCACGGTGGCCAGCACGACCAGCGCCGTCATCCACGGCGAGGGGTCGCCGAGATAGAAGAGGCGGCCGCCGAATCGCAGGCCAAGCGCCTGCCGCAGCAGTTCGAGCGCCACGGGCGCCGCCAGCAGGACGAGCTGCCAGTTGGGCTCCAGCCTGCGGATGATGTGCCAGACGTGCTTGCGGAGGTCGACGAAGACGAACGGGGTGAACTGCCAGATGGCTTCCTTCGGGCACGCTTCCCGAAGCCCGCCTCCCGCGAACCCGCATCCCACGGCAAAGGGCAGCGCGATGATCTCGCCCGCGAGGAGCGCAGGGGTCCCGACCAGCAGCCCGACGATGGCGCCCGCATACGGCCCCGCGATCAGGCCCCCGAGAAACGCGCCCTCGAGCGTCAGGTCGGCCGCGCGGTAGTTGAGGAGCAGCCGCGCCGTCACGCCCGCCATCAGTGGCACGCCGATCGCCAGGGCGAACACCAGGCGGTCGGCCCAGCCGCGCCGCTCGAAGATCAGGATGTGCCTGAACCGCCGGAACCGCGCCAGCATCGTCGCCAGCACCGCCATGACAGCCAGCTTGACGATGAGCGTCGTGAGCAGCAGCTGGTTCGCCGAGAGGAACTGCGGCGCCTCGAGCACGGCTGCCATTGTACAAATTCCCAACTCCCAACCGAACTAGGACCGCTATGCGGAAGGTACAACGGGAACAAGATCCGCGTTCCGGGCCGCATAGCGCTCCAATTCCCAAAGGTCGACGGAACTCATGCCCGGATGCCTGTTCTTTTGGGCGTTGGGTGCTTTGGGAGTTGGGAGTCCACCGGGTATCATGAGCTGATGATTCGACCGCTGCTGACCGGGCTCGCCACCACCTTCCGTTACATGTTCAAGCCCAAGGTGACGGTGAACTATCCGGAGCAGAAGGTTCCGGTGTTCCCGAAGTACCGCGGCAAGCAGGTGCTGATGCGCGACGAGAACGGGCTGGAGAAGTGCGTCGCCTGCGGCCTGTGCTCGGTGGCGTGCCCCGCCGACGCCATCTACCTCGAGCCGGCCGAGAACGACGGCACCGTGCTCGCCGGTCCCCGGTACGCCAAGGTGTACCAGATCCACAACACGCGCTGCATCTTCTGCGGGTTCTGCGAGGAAGCCTGCCCCGTGTCGGCGATCTTCATGGGCAAGGACTACGAGCTCGCCGTCTACAGCAAGGACGAGTTCATCTGGGACAAGCACGATCTGCTCGTGCCCCCTCCGGCCGGCGCCACGCCGCCCGCGCTCGCGGTGTCGTAGGCGGCGGTAGGCCGTCGTTGTGCTCGTGACACCACCTGACATGAAGCCATTTCTGGAAGCCATCGACGAGCGGGTGCTCGTCTGCGACGGCGCGATGGGGACGATGCTCTACGCGAAGGGCGTCTTCATCAATCGGTGCTTCGATGCGATGAATCTCACCGATCCCGACCGCGTGGCCGAGGTCCATCAGGACTACGTCCGCGCGGGGGCCGACGTCGTCGAGACCAACACCTTCGGCGCCAACCGGATCAAGCTGCGGGGGTTCGGGCTCGCGGATCGGCTTCGAGACATCAACGTCGCAGGCGCGCGTCTGGCGACGAAGGCCGCCTCCGGCCACGCGTACGTGGCGGGCGCCATCGGCCCGCTCGGGATCCGCATCGAGCCCTGGGGCCGCACCGGCAAGGACGAGGCGGAGGCGTACTTCCGGGAGCAGGCGGAGGCGCTCCTCGAAGGCGGCGTCGATCTGTTCATCCTGGAAACGTTCCGCGACCTCAACGAGATTCAGGCCGCCATCGCCGCCGTACGGGGCCTGTGCGGGCTGCCGATCGTGGCGCAGATGACGA
This sequence comes from Acidobacteriota bacterium, assembly GCA_016210845.1. Classification (GTDB taxonomy): domain Bacteria; phylum Acidobacteriota; class Vicinamibacteria; order Vicinamibacterales; family UBA2999; genus JACQTK01. Next base: position 5,598 of record JACQTK010000019.1, read on the forward strand.
TCGAGGAGGACGGCAACAGCCTCGATGGCACGCCGCCCGAGCAGTTCGCGCCCGCGCTCGAGGCCGCGGCGGACGTGGTGGGCGTCAACTGCAGCATCGGGCCCGCGCCGATGCTGGAGACGATCGAGCGCATGTCGAGGATTACGCGGGCTCGGCTCTCCGCGCAGCCGAACGCGGGCCGTCCCCGCGACATCGACGGGCGCAACATCTATCTCTCGTCGCCGGAGTACATGGCCTCGTACGCCCGCCGCTTTCTCGCGCACGGCGTGCGGCTGGCCGGAGGCTGCTGCGGCACGACGCCGGAGCACGTTCGGCAGATCAAGGCGGCCGTCAAGGCGCTGGCGCCGGAGCTGGCGCGGAGCGGCGCGCGCCAGGCGGCCGCGCGCGTGACCGTGGAACCGCTGCCGGCAGAGGTCCCCGCAGTCCCGAAGAACGTGCGGTCGCAGCTCGCCCGGTCGCTGGCCGAGGGGCGGTTCGCGACAATCGTGGAGCTGTCGCCCCCGAAGGGGTACGTCAGCGACCAGATCGTCGATCGCGCGAGGATGCTGCGGATCCACGGCGTGGACGTCGTGCACATTCCCGACGGTCCGCGCGGCGCGCGGATGAGCGCGCTGTCGCTCGCCGTGTTGATCCAGCAGCAGGCCTGGATCGAGACGGTCCTGCAGTACTCCTGCCGCGACCGCAACCTGCTCGGGATGCAGTCGGACCTCCTGGGCGCGCACGCGATGGGCGTCCGCAACCTGATGATCGTGACCGGCGACGTGCACGGCGTCGGCGACTATCCGGACGCGACGGCGGTGTTCGACGTCGACGCCATCGGCCTGACCAACGTCGTCACGCGGCTCAATCACGGCCTCGACATCGGCGGGCAGCCGATCGGCGCGCCCACGGCGTTTCACGTGGGCGTGGAGGTCAACCCGGGCGCCGAGGACCTGGAGGAGGAGATCCGGCGGTTCGAATACAAGATCGAGGCGGGCGCCGAGTTCGCGATCACCAGGCCCGTGTTCGACGTCGCGACCTTCGAGCGCCTCTTCGCGCGGATCGAGTCGGCACGGGTGCCCGTCGTCGTCGGGCTGTGGCCGTTCGAGAGCGCGCTCAACGCGGAGTTCATGGCGAACGAGGTCCCAGGCGTGAGCGTGCCCGAGAGCGTCCTGAAGCGGATGCGGTGCGCGGGCGACGGGGAGGCGGCCGCGGCGGAGGGCATTGCCATCGCACGCGAAGTCGGCTGTGCGTTGAAGGGGGCCATCCACGGTGTGCACGTGGCGGCGCCGTCGACCCGCATCGAGGCGGCGCTGGAGGTGCTGGCGGGACTGAGGTAGGTCGAACGTTTTGGGTTTTGGGATTCGGCGTTTTCGGATATAGTGCCGAAGCGGTCTCCAAGCGTCTGACGGCCCAGAATTGCCCGAAAGTCTGATACGCCAGCGACTTACAGGGAGGATAACACCCTAGATGGCGCTCTTCGAGCGTAATGACGACCAGTTTCGGCCCGATGTCGGCAGTCAGGCACTCTCGGTCATCGCGATCGAGAACGATTTCGTCGAGGGCGTCTACCACAAGCTCGCCAAGGTGTACGACGTCCTCTTCGGCCCCATCCTCCATCCTGGACGCCTGCTGGCGCTGCGGCGCATGCGCATCCGTCCGGGCGATCGCGTGCTCGAGGTGGGCGTGGGGACGGGGATCAACACGTCGCTGTATCCGTACACCTGCCAGGTCACGGGCATCGATCTGTCGGCGTCGATGCTCGAGAAGGCGCGCCAGCGCGTGGCGCGCAAGGGCCTGCGCCACGTGCGTCTGGTGGAGATGGATGCCGCGCGCATGACGTTCGCCGACGACTCGTTCGATATCGTCTACGCCTCGTATCTCGTCAACTGCGTGTCGGACCCCATTGGCGTGGTGCGCGAGATGCGCCGCGTCTGCCGCCCGGGCGGCAAGATCGTCATCCTGAATCATTTCCGCAGCGCCAACCGGGTGCTCTCGCGGCTCGACCGCGCGCTGTCGCCGCTCACGGTCCATCTCGGGTTCAAATCGGATCTCGACCTTCCGGGCTTTCTGGCTCAGGCCGGCCTCCGGCCCGTATCGATCGAGAAGGTCAGCGTCTCGCGGCTCTGGTCGCTGGTCATCTGCGTCAAGGAGTAGCGGTACGTCGCTTGCGTTCGAGACAGCGCAGGCATGCCGATTTTCATCCGCCACTACGACGACCAGTTCGGCTCTGACGCCCGCGCCACGGCGCGTTCGGGCGATGGGGACGCGCTGGTCGACCGCGTGTACGCCCACCTGTCGCCCATCTACGATCTCGTGTTCGGGCCGGTCCTCCAGTCCGGCCGGATCGCCGCTGTGGCGCGCCTGGCGCTCGAGCCGGGGCATCACGTGCTCGAGGTCGGTGCGGGCACGGGCCTCAACGCGGCCCTCTATCCGACGAGCTGCCGCGTGACCGCGATCGACCGGTCCGCGCCGATGCTCGAGAAGGCGCGGGCGCGCATCGGGCGGCGCGGGTACCGCCACATCCGCCTGTTCGAGATGGACGCGGCGAGCCTCACCTTTCCCGATGACTCCTTCGACCGCGTGTACGCGCCGTATCTGGTGAGCGTCGTCACGGATCCGGTGGCGGTCCTCCGCGAGATGGCTCGCGTGTGCCGGCCTGGCGGGCGGATTGTGATCGTGAACCACTTCCGCAGCGCGAACCCGATCCTCTCGCGCCTCGAGCGCGCCGCGTCGCCGCTTACCGTCCATCTCGGATTCAAGGCCGATCTCGACCTGTCCCCTGTCCTTGCCCGCGCGGGGCTGAAGCCGTTGTCCATCGAGAAGGTAAACTATCCGCGCCTCTGGTCGCTGGTGACGTGCCTCAAGAACTGAGCCACGGAGGCCACGGAGACGATTGGCCACGGAGGCCACGGAGGCCACGGAGATCACTGAGGTAGAAAAGCCTTAGTGGCCTCCGTGTTCTCCGTGGCTGATCGTCTTTGTGATCTTCGTGGCGAGAGAAGCGGATGGACGGCCTGCTCGAGTTCGAACGCTCGCTGAACGGCCTGGTGTGGGGCGGACCGATGATCGCCCTGCTCATGGGAACCGGCCTCGTCCTGACGCTCCTGACGCGCTTCGTGCAGTTCCGGCAGCTCGGCCTGGCGATGCGCGAGGTGCTCGGCCGGATGTTCTCGCGCGGGACTGGAGCGGGGAGCGTGTCGCCCTTTCAGGCCGTGGCCACCGCGCTGGCCTCGACGGTGGGCGTGGGCAACATCGCGGGCGTCGCCACCGCCATCGTCATCGGCGGCCCGGGCGCGCTGTTCTGGCTCTGGATCTCGGGTCTGCTCGGCATGTGCACGAAGTTCGCCGAGATCGTCATCGCACTGCACTATCGCGAGCCCGATCGGGCGGGCGTCATGCGGGGCGGCGCGATGTACACGCTGCGCAAGGGGCTCGGGTTGCCGTGGCTCGGGGCCGTCTTCGCGCTGGTCACCGCGCTGGCCGCCTTCGGAATCGGCAACATGGTGCAGGCCAATTCGGTGGCGGGCGCGCTCGAGACCAGCCTCGGGATCCCGCCCGCGATCACGGGCCTGGTGCTCGTGATCGTCACCTCCGCCGTCATCGTGGGCGGCATCGCGCGCATCGGCGAGGTCACGTCGGTGCTCGTGCCGTTCATGGCCGTGTTCTACGTTGGCGGCGGGCTCGTGGTGCTGGGGCTGCACGCCGGACGGCTGCCCGAGGCGCTGCGGCTCGTCGTCGACGGGGCGTTGTCCGGCACGGCCGCCACGGGCGCGTTCGCGGGCAGCACGATCGGCCTCGCGCTGCGTTACGGGATGGCACGCGGGCTCTTCTCGAACGAGGCGGGGCTCGGCAGCGCGCCCATCGTGCACGCGGCGGCGCAGACCGACCATCCCGTCCGGCAGGGCCTCTACGGCATCTTCGAGGTCTTCGTCGACACGATCGTCATCTGCACGATCACCGGGCTGGTGATTCTCGTCAGCGACACCTGGCCGTCGGGGCTGAATGGGGCGGCGCTGTCGGCCTCGGCGTTCGAGACCGGCCTGCCCGGTTTGTGGGGAGACCTGGTCGTGACGAGCGGCCTCGTCCTCTTTGCATTCTCCACGCTCATCGGCTGGAGCTACTACGGCGAGACGGGCATCGTGTACCTCCTGGGAGCCCGGGCGGCAATGCCGTACCGCCTGCTGTGGCTGCTGTTCATCTATCTGGGCGCCACGGGCTCGCTGCAGGTCGTCTGGGGCGTGGCCGACACGCTCAACGGCCTCATGGCGCTGCCCAACCTCGTCTCGGTCCTCGGGTCGCTGCCGCTGCTGCTGCGACTCCAGCGCGACTTCTTCAACAGATCCAAGACCTCGTAGGGCCACGTAGGACGAGCCCCGACACCTGTCGCCCTGGTAGTACGCCCGCAGGCGTCACGAGCCGAGGACACGCGGCCCCGGTACGGGTTTGGGCCAACCGGAGACCGGCGTCTCCCGTCTCTTCTCATGGCGCGGGGATTGCTGGGCGACGCCGCGGGAGAGCCGATGCCGTTTACATTCTTAACCTTCTTAACGTTTCGGCGCGACGATCGACTCTGGAAAGTCCGGACGCTTCTTGGTTGGACGCCTGGTCTGCGCCGGCTGATTGCCGGACGCCTCCTGTCGTGCGGGTGTCTGGCGGGCATGTACGACGCCTGGACGGGCGAGGTCGTGGCCGTGATCGACTCACGGGGACGCGACTGCTTCGTCACGCATCACGAGGACGACCGGGTGCTCTGGCGCCGTGCGCGCCAGAGCCTCGAGCTGGCGCTCGACGATCAGTCGACGGGCGTCAAGGTGGCCTGACTATCGCGGGAGCGCGGCGTCCCAGTTGAGGACGATCGTCACAGGCGCGGCAGACAGATCCTCCACGGCGGTGTTGACCAGAAATCGACCAGCGGCGGTCACGGCATACACGGGTCTTGCGAGCGCCCGGCTCGAGGATGGTCCCGCCGCTCGCCAGTCGTGGCGCGAAGAGCGCCACAGGCGGTCAGCATCTCGAACAGCACGCAGCCGAACGCCCAGATGTGCGTTCGCCGATCGCCGGCTTGCCGCGCGCCTGTTCCGGGCTCATGTACGCGGCCGTGCCGAGGATCATTCCAGCAGCCGTCGCCTGCACGCTGAGCGTCGGCGAGATCGAGAGCGAGGTCGCGGCAGGCGACGTGTCGAGCACCGACGAGCATCGGAGTCGCACCGACGAGTGTCAGGCTTCGCACCGACACGAATCGAGCTCGCACCGGCGCGATCGAGCCTACAGCTTCACCCGCGGCCGTCCGCGCGGCTTCTTCGGCGGCTTGTCGAGCGTCTTGAGCAGGGTCTCGGCCGCCACGTCCGCGCCGTTGGTCTCCGGCTTCTGCTTCGGCTTCGGCTGCGCCAGCAGCCGGTCGAGGTGCGACTCCCACTTGCCCGCGAACAGATCCTCCTGGCTGACGAACGCCGAACGCAGGTAGTTCGGCATCTCCTCGACCAGCACGTCGTATTCGGGAAAATGGCCGCGCGACGTGTACAGCACGGCCGTGTCGTTGGCGATGCACTCGGCAATGATGCCGTAGCCCGGCTTCGTCACCACGGCCTCCGCGGCGGCCACCAGATCCTCGTAGCGGATGCTCGCGTCGTACATCACCTCTTCGTTCACGCTGATGAACGACCCTTTGCGCGCGGCCGTGGTCGTCGTCTCCTTGCGCACGCGGCCGATCGGGACGTTGGCCGTGGTGACGACGGTGTATTTCTTGAATTTCGCCAGGGCGTCGGTGTCGAGCCCGGGCAGGCCGTAGCCGCCGAACGACGCCAGCACGATCGGCCGGTCCGAGGGCACCTTCAGCGTCCTGCACACCTCCTCACGCGTGCGCGAGGCGTGCCGCGCGATGAACGGGATGTCCCTGACGTTCGAGAAGTTCTCGAAGCCCGCCGACAACGGGAGCCGCAGCGCCATCGACGCCTTGCTGTACGCCCCGCGGATCGTCGGCAGCAGCGACGGCGCGAGCCGGACGCGCGGGTATTCGCTGTAGACCCAGTCCCAGGTGAAGTTGCCGACGGCAATCGACGGAATGCCCGCCGCGGCGCCGACGGCGAAGGCCAGCGGCGGAATGTCGCCCACGATCAGCCCGGCGCCGAGCTCACGCAGCACGCGCGTCTCGCTGGCGGCCCGCGTCACCAGATCGCTGTGGAACGCGGCGGCGCGTCGAATGGTGTCGGCCTCGTCCAGGTTCAGCGCGTCGACCTGGACGACGCCCGTGTCGCATTCGAGGGTGCTGAAGGCGACCTTGCCCTTCACGGTCAGGTCGAACAGCCAGCGGGGCACCGACGTGCGAACGCCGATGCGCGTCTCGGGGCGCCTTGCCAGGACGGCGTTGATGACCTCGATCGAGCGTGACGCGTGCCCGAAGCCGTGGCCGGAGATGTAGAAGACTATCGCAGCTGCCAATTAGTGGCCCGTTCGGACTGATGACGTGCGAACCCCAACGAGCCGTCGAGCGCGATGCTGCGGGCCGCGACAACGGAGCGGCCCGTGCGTTGTGCGAATCGCCATACCACTAGTGGCCGGAGCCTGTCTGGTCCGTCATCGCGACCTTGATCACCTGCTCGAGCGTCTCCACCGGCACGAAGGTCATGTCGCGCCGGAGCTCCTCCGGAATGTCCGCCAGATCGGGCTCGTTGAGCGCCGGCAGGACGAACGTCTTGAGCCCGAACCGCCGCGCCGCCAGCGCCTTCTCGCGGATGCCGCCCACCGGAAGCACCAGGCCGCTGAGCGTGATCTCGCCCGTCATCGCCACGTCCTGGCGCACGGGCGTGTTGCGCGCCGCCGACAGGATCGCCGTCGCCATCGTCACGCCCGCCGACGGCCCGTCCTTCGGGATGGCCCCCGCCGGAACGTGGACGTGCAAGTCGTGCTTGGCCAGGAATTCCGGGGAGATGCCCAGGTCCTCGGCCCGCGCGCGCAGGTGGCTGAGCGCCGCCCGCGCCGATTCCTGCATCACGCTGCCGAGCTGGCCCGTGAGAATAATGTTCTGGTTTCCTCCTGGAAGCAAGGTCGCTTCGATGAACAGGACGTCGCCGCCCGTTTCCGTCCAGGCCACCCCGGTGGCCACACCGGGGCGCGAGGTGCGAAAGGCCACCTCCTTCCTGAAGCGGGCCGGGCCGAGGTACTCGTCCACCCGGTCGCCGTCGACGACCGTCTTTTCCGCCGGTCCCGCGTCGGCCGGTCGCGTGGCGAGCCGCGCCGCCACCTTGCGGCAGATCGTGCCGAGCTGCCGCTCGAGGTTCCGCACGCCCGCTTCCCTGGTGTGTTCGGCGATCACCAGGCGCAGGGCCGAGTCGGTCACCTCCATCGCCTCGGCCGGCAGGCCATGCTCGCCCATCTGACGGGGCAGCAGGTACTTACGGGCGATGTGCAGCTTCTCTTCCTCCGTGTAGCCGCTCAACGTGATGATCTCCATGCGGTCGAGCAGCGCGGGGTGAATGGTGCTCAGCTGGTTCGACGTCGTGATGAACAGCACGCGCGACAGGTCCACCGGGATTTCGAGGTAGTGGTCGCGAAACGCATGGTTCTGCGCCGGATCGAGCACCTCGAGAAGGGCAGCCGCGGGGTCGCCCTGGAAGCCGACCGAGATCTTGTCGATCTCGTCGAGCATGAAGACGGGGTTCATCGAGCCCGCCTGCTTGAGGCCCTGGACGATGCGGCCGGGGATCGAGCCGATGTAGGTCCGGCGATGGCCGCGGATCTCCGCCTCGTCTCGCACGCCCCCGAGCGAGATGCGTACGAACTTCCGCGACATCGCCCTGGCGATCGACTGGCCGAGCGACGTCTTGCCGACCCCGGGCGGGCCGACGAAGCAGAGAATCGGCCCCTTCATGTCGCCCTTGAGCTTGCGGACGGCCAGATACTCGACGATGCGCTCCTTGACCTTGTCGAGGTCGTAGTGGTCCTCGTCGAGCGCCTTGCGGGCCTCGGTCGGGTCCAGGCGGTCGGCGGTCGTGACGGACCACGGGACATCGAGGAGCCAGTCGATGTAGGTCCGCAGCATCTGATACTCGGGTGAGGCCGCGCTCATGCGGCCGAGGCGGTCGACCTCGCGCATCGCCGCCGTGTTGACCGACTCGGACAGCCTGGCGTCCTCGACGCGCTTCCGCAGCTCGGCCAGCTCGTTGCCTTCGCCTTCGCCCAGCTCCTGCTGGATGGCCTTGAGCTGCTGCCGCAGGTAGTACTGGCGCTGCGCGTCGGTCATCTCCTGCTGCGCCTGGGACTCGATCTTGCCCTTGAGCTCGAGCAGCGAGATCTCGCGGGTGAGCGCGGCGGAGATCGCCCGGAGCTTCTTCAGCAGGTCGTCTTCCTCCAGCAGCGCCTGCTTGTCCTCGGGCTTCATGTCGATGAGCGTGGCGAGGACGTAGGCGAGCCGCAGCGGGTCATCGATGTTCATGACGACCGCCCGCAGCTCCTCGGACAGGCCCGTGGCCAGCGACAGCGCCTTCTCGATCAGCTCTTGGATGCGGCGCACGTGCGCCTCGACCTCGATGGTGCGCTCGACGCGCTCGGGCATCGGCGTGATGCGGGCGCGCATCGACGTGCCCGTGCGGGTGACGAGGTCGGCCCTGGCGCGCGCCACCCCCTCGACGATGATGTTGATGCCCGTGCCGACCTTGGCCATCTGGCGGATGACGCCGACGGTCCCCACCCGCAGCAGCTCGTCAGGGCTCGGGTCGTCCTCGTCGGTCTTCTGCAGCAGCAGGAGGATGAGCCGGTCGCTGCCGAGTGCCCGGTTGACCGACTCGATGGAGACCGGCCGGTTCACCGCCAGCGGCTGCAGGGTCAGCGGGAAGGCGACGGTGCGGCGCAGCGGGAGGACGGAAAGCTCCGAGGGAAGGGTGGGAGGGGTCGGATCGGCCATCAGGCCCCGACAGTTTATCAACTGTCGGGGCCTGGTGCCTCGTGCCTGGTGCTTGGTCGGGGTTGGTTCGGGGTGCCTGGTGGTGCGTGGTTCGTGTACGCTTATCCTTCGTGGACGAGCGGCAGTTCTTCACCGAGAAGCCGGAGCAGCGCCCCGCGCGGTTTCAATGCCCGCGCTGCCGCCGCACCAACGACTACATGATTCGGTGGATGCGGCGCACGAAGAAGCCTCAGGTGCCGCCGGGCGCCGACGCCCGCGACCGCGCGCTGTTCGCCAAGGTCAAGGACCACCTCGTCCGTGTGGACGACGATGTGACATGCAAGACGTGCGGCAAACGGTTCGAGATCCCGTCGCACCGCGCGCTCGTCTTCCTGGAGGAGCTGGAGGGGCTGCCGACGGAGGATTACGACGAGTAGTAGGCAGTAGGCAGTAGGCGGTAGGCGGTAGGCAGTGGCAGGCACTCACTGCCTACTGCCTACTGCCTACTGTGAAC